>JBKGZD010000001.1:0-57320 GCA_046545795.1 Bacteroidales bacterium
GTGAATAGCTTAAAACAGGGAGTATTATTAAAAAGCAGATTATAAAATATTTTTTTGTATGATTCATCAGATATTTGATTTTTTGGTCCATTGCATCATGTCTTCATATAAAACTAAATACTTTTATAATTGATTTCTCATGACCTTTTTATTAGAACTTGCTTTCATTCGTTTGCTTTAACAATTGCTACATATCATATTATAAAATTACAAACAATTAAAATTTTTACCAAATTAATTTCTACGGTCTATTCCCCACATTAGTTTATTTCTTAATGTATTATAAAAATTTGTGTGCATTAATCTGATTATTTTCATATCATAATGAGCTTTTGTCACTTTTAAAGAAATCTCCCCTTTGATAATTTCAGTGCGATGATCCATAGTGACCAAATATTTTGTTGAGCGGGATTCAGGTTTAAGAGTTATTTCACAATTACCGGGAACAACAATAGGCCTAACAGTCAGAGTATGGGGGGAAATTGGTGAAATGATAAAATTATTAGTTTCCGGCAAAAGAATGGGGCCTCCAACACTCAGGGAATATGCTGTTGAGCCGGTTGGGGTAGCAATTATTAAACCATCAGCCCAATATGAATTCAATAACTGACCATCCAGGTAAACGTGCACCGTAATCATTTGAGATTCTTTCTTCTGTATAGTCATATCATTTAATGCCTCATTAAACCCTGGGATAACATTGTTTTTGGATTCAACTTTTAATAAGCTGCGTTCTTCGATAGTATATTTTCTCTCATACAAGTCTTTTATTACATTTTCAATGTCATCTTCTCTGGAAATGCTTGCTAAAAACCCCATTCTTCCATAATTTATACCAATTACCGGGATACTTGTATCACGAACAATTTCTAAAGTATCTAAAAAAGTTCCGTCACCACCAATGCTTATAAGGCAATCAATATCAGGCTGTATATCTGCATTGCCACTGAATAACCCATTTATCTGGGATATATATTGTTCCTGCAATTCCAGAGAGTGATAAAAAACATCAAAAAAGTAGATTTCAAAATGATATTTACTCAGAGCATTTATCAGATCATGAACATATTGTATATTATCTTTTTCTAATTTTCTTCCGTAAATAGCTATCTTCATTATGTTATATGGCTATGGATTTAAATACCGCATTAATAATTCATACCGGGAATTATATAAATCATCGTGTTTATCCATTTCAAGGTGAGAAGCTTTAACCTCATATTCGTATCGGTTGAATGTTTGAAGTATAGAAGTAACATCAGAGACATTTACCTTGACATGCACTTCAATTCTCACGGAATCCGGGATTGTATGAATATACAGGCTAAGTACTTTAGCATTATTAGACTCAATTATCTGCGATATCTCACTCACTGAATAATCATTAACATGAACTTCAATCACAATAATTCCACCCGGTTTTTCAATAGCAGAGACTTTAGCAAACTCATGAATAAGATCAGTTAACTTAATAATGCCAATAAATTCATTGCTCTCACTGACAACAGGTATGACGGTTAACTTTAACCTGCTGGCAATTTCAAGAATTTCGTAGATATGTTGTGTCGGTAATACAAAAGCTTTATGCAAAGAAATATTATGATTCCCAATAGGTTCTTCAGGGTTATTTAATTCATAAATATCGTTCTCGGATAACAGTCCCAGAAATATTTTATTATTCACAATAGGAATGTGAGAGACCTTAAAAAAAGTCATCCAGTTCAGAGCCTCCAATCCGGTATCTGAGGTCTTTACCGAAGGCATCTCATCTGATATAATGTCTGTAGCTATCATCTACGTAATTTCTTTAAAAAGCTTACCTTTGTACTTTAACAAAAACGACATCCAAAGTGTTCTATTTTTAACGTTAAAAATATGACCAGATTAAGTGTAAATATAAACAAAATTGCTACATTAAGAAATGCAAGAGGGGGAAATATTCCCAATGTTTTTGAAGCAGCCATTAATTGCGAAAGGTTTGGCGCTGAAGGAATTACAGTACATCCCAGACCAGATGAAAGACATATAAAATACCAGGATGTCCGGGATATCAGACCAGTGATTCAAACAGAATTTAATATTGAAGGATATCCATCAGAATCCTTCATGGAACTTGTAATTGCAAATAAACCAGACCAGGTTACTTTAGTACCAGATCCACCAGGTGCTCTGACTTCAAATCAAGGTTGGAATACGATTGAAAACAAAACCTTTTTAAAAAATGTTATAGAAAAATTCCAGCAACATGGTATCCGCACATCTATTTTTATTGAGACAAATACAGAATATATCAAAAATGCGAAAGAAACAGGAACCAACAGGGTGGAATTATATACAGAGCCCTATGCCTCATGGTTCCATAAAAACAAAGAGGAAGCAATAGAACCATTTATAAAAGCTGCAGAAGTAGCTTATTCAGAGGGATTGGATCTAAATGCCGGACATGACCTTGATTTATTCAACCTCAAATATTTCAGCGACAACATTCCTTACCTGAAGGAAGTCTCTATAGGCCACGCAATTATCTCAGAATCACTTTATTATGGATTGGAAAATACGATACAGTTATATTTAAGACAACTCAGATAAATTGCATCCAGCAAGCAAAACTCAATATCATATTAAAAAAACTAAAACTCTTTCCAGATGAAGTTAAATTTTAGAAAAATCGGAGAAACAGGGGAACCGCTAATAATACTTCATGGTTTATATGGCTCATCAGATAATTGGCTGAACATCGGTCAGCAGTTATCCGGCAACCATATTGTTTATTTACTGGATCAAAGAAATCACGGCCATTCACCACATAGCAACACACATACATATGAAGAGATGCGAGATGACCTGAAAGAATTTATGGATGACCAAAAAATAGGCAAAGCCATTATCTTAGGCCATTCTATGGGTGGAAAAACAGCCATTTATTTTTCTATGGAATACCCTGAAAAAGTCTCCAGGCTTATCGTTGTAGATATTTCTCCCACCAGCTACCATCATGTCAAAGAAGAGGAGCATCATTATCAAATTCATGAAAAGATACTCACCGCACTAAGCAGCCTGAACACAGAAGAAATAAAAACCTTAAAAGAAGCAGACAACCATCTTGCTCAATACATAAGCTACAAAGGGGTTCGACAGTTTTTACTCAAAAACCTTAAAAGAGATAGTAACAAAAAATTCTATTGGATTCTTAATATAGATGCGTTACAACAAGAGCTTGAAAATATTATGCATGGAGTGCAGGTTGACGATAATACCATCCAGGTTGAATCTTTCCCTATCCTATTTATCAAAGGGGAACAATCAGATTATATTAGTGAGGAGGATAAAATTAAAATTAAAAAATTATTCCCAAAGGCAGTTATCACTTCAATCAAAGGTGCGGGGCATTGGGTACACGCTGAAAAGAGAAACGAATTTTTGTCTGTTGTAGAAAAATTTATCGAAAGCTAGTCCCCAGTAACACTTTCTACAGCGTTTTCATCAATTAGCGGCTGAGCACGATAGCGAAGGAATAATTGCACAAGGGCTACAACATCTTTTTCGCAATACTTTACTATGCGATTCAGATCTTCATCTTTCCAATAAACCTTACCAACCATGCTGCCATCAATATCTTCTTTGGGAGTTGGGATATCAAAGATAGTAGTTAATAAATCAAGGCTGGTGAAATGTTTGTAGTCTCCAAACTTCCATAATTCCATCGTATCAAGGAATGGGACATCCCATGGTTTTTTCCCGGGGACATTTAAGACATTCGGCAATGGAATTCCATTCACAAGCATGCGCCTGGCTATATATGGAAAATCAAATTCTTTGCCATTATGTGCGCATAAATAAACCTCTTTTTTTCCAGAAAATTTATTTAGCATATCAGCAAAATCAGCCAGTAATTTTTTCTCGTTATCATCATAAAACGATTTGATACGTAATCCGTTAACTTCTGAATTATCTGAAACTTTAGCAATGCCAACAGAGATACAGACTATTTTTCCAAACTCTGCATAGATACCGGCTCTTTGGTAAACATCTTCTGCAGTTTCCTCATCTGATCTAAAATACGCAGATTTTTTATCCCACAATTGTTTGAGTTTTTCAGGAAGCTGTTCGAATGAGGAAAATGCCGGGACAGTTTCAATATCAAGAAACAGAACCTTTGTTAAATCAACTTTTTCGAGCATAGCATAAAAATTTAGCCAATAAATCAGTAATCTTCATCGTATAAGTATTTCTCAATAATTGAGGTTAAAATGTCGATGGCCACCACATTTTTACCTCCCTGGGGCACAATAATATCAGCATAACGTTTTGTTGGTTCAATAAACTGAAGATGCATAGGTTTAACAGTTTTATGATATCTTTCCAAAATTGTATTAACTGAACGTCCTCTTTCAGCGATATCCCTCTCAATGACACGTATCAACCGGTCGTCATTATCTGCATCTACATATACCTTTATATCGATTAAATTTCTCAGCTCAGGATGTTGCAAAATAAGTATCCCCTCAACTACAATTACATTTTTAGGTTCGACAAGGATGGTTTCTTCTGAACGCGTGCAGGTTAAATACGAATAAATAGGCTGTCGAACAGGTTCTCCTTTTTTTAGCTTACAAATATGGTTGGCTAAAAGATTGAATTCAATTGAATTCGGGTGGTCAAAATTGATTTTTAGCCTTTCTTCCAGAGGCAAATGACTATTATCCTTATAATAAGAATCCTGTGGTAAAACGGCCACTTCATCTTTCGGAAGTCTTCTGATTATCTCCTTGAGCACTGTAGTTTTCCCGGAGCCTGTCCCCCCGGCTATTCCAACAACAAGCATATTAATAGGTTTTTAAAATTAAAATAATCCACCCCTGGCTTTTCTTTTTAACTTTCTAAAATCCTTTTTCAGGAACCCATCAGGCCTCTTTCCTTTTACTACATTATGATAATCAAAATAATAAAAATTAGCATCTTTAGCTCCAATTAAAATCTTATAACATCTTGCGCGCAGGCGGGAACCTTGCGGTCCTACTTTATGCAGAAATACTACATCTTCATCTTTTTCCTTAATTGCTTTTTCAATATCTTCTCTTGTAACCAATTCAAAATCATATGGATAATATTGTTCTATTTCTTCTCTCGTATCAACATCTTCAGCCAATTCGTCCTTAATAAGATACAAAGTTTTTTCACTGATATCTTTCATGTTATCATTGTAATAATCAAATATATCATCTGAAATAATGTCTGGATTTTCTTTCATTAATTTGATGTGATTTTGTATAAATCGAACAAGCACTTCAAGCTTGTAATTCCAGTATTCTTCATCAACTTCTTTATATGCTAAAGGTACAGCAACTATAGTTGGCATGTCTTCCAGACGCCGGGTTCTTTCACCCAATAGCACACTTAAAAACCGATACCTTGCCTTTGTTTTATCTTTTTCAAAAACCACAATATTATCAGTCAAAAAAGAATATTCTGGTTTTTTCCGCATTTCATCAAATTTGTTGTATTCTAAAAAATCGTATTCTGTAATTTCCCAGTTACTTTCTACCGCATCCTTAATTTTAGGGTTATATGTAGATATTGGATTAGGCCTGAGAACCACTTTAGTCTCAGTTGTAAAAAATTTGTCCAACTCTTCTTCATCAGGTACATATTCCTGGGCAACAATAGTTGGAGCATAAATTAAAAGACTTAAAACAAATAATTTAACTTTCATAGTTCCGGATTTTGATTGATTACAATTTCCAACAAAGGTACAATATCCTAAAAAATATTAAACAGATTCTTAAATTTTTAAGAACTTACTCTCTGTTTTTAACAAAATCGCTTATTTTTTGTATTTTTAGAAGTTGTAAAAAACGAATTGAAAATTAATTATTATTTTTACCCTTAAACTATAAATAGCATTATTATATGAATGTTTTCAAATATTCAGCTAAGTCATTTCTTAATGATGATATTAGTGTTACCATAAAAAAAATTAATCAGAAGCTGCTAATCAACGTTTTATCATTGTTGTTTATAGGAATAACTGGCATTTATTCTGTTTTGCTCCTCACACCTGAACAAAACACAGGAGTTATCTTCATATATCTTCTTCCCCTTGTTCTATTAGCAATCAATTTAGCCTTACTAAATAAAAGCAAAATTAAATCAGAATATTCCGCAACTTTTTTTGTTATTATTATTACAATATATTCATTAGTAAACTTATGGACAGGCAAAATAAGTGAACCGTCGCTTATTTTACTTGCAGCCTTCCCAGTTGCATTCCTGCTTTTATTGCCCAGGAAAGGAAAGCTGACTTCTCTCGTTTTTGGACTTCTTGTTGTCGCAACCTTATTCTTACCTTTATTTTCTGAATACTATGGAAATATTCATGTCGCCTATAAGGTAGCTTTTATACTAACTTATATAGGTAGTGTAACACTGATAACCTATCTAAGGAAAAACATAGACCAGGCTTTTGATCAACAGCAAAAAGAATTGAATCAATTATCCAGCGAACTGAAAGACAAAGAAGAATTCATTTCAAAGGTTTCTCACCAAATAAGAACACCCCTCAATAACATTGTGGTGGTTTCAAATATGATTGACCCATCAGAACTGAAAGAACAACACAAAGACTATTTTGATACAATACTTGCATCAACCAATAATATTGTAGATGTGGTAAATAGTTTTTCAGAAATAAGTAACGTAGATGTTCAGAAAAGGAAGCAATACGAGATTACTTTTGACTTGAATAACACGCTGCAAAATACGGTAAACCTTTTTTCTGCCAAAACAGATTCTCAAGAAAATTATCCTGTAAATATAAATTCAGAAATTACTCAACCATTACTGGGTGACCCGGTTAAAATAAAGCAAATCTTTCTGAATTTAATTGAACAAATTCTTAAACATTCTTCAAAAAATAAAGAAATCAATATTTATTTAAAAGAAGCAGAGAGAGCAAAGGGTACGATTCGCGTTACTTTTGAGCTCATTACGCAAGGTCTTGCCTCAATTACAAAAAGCATTAAATCAAAATCCTCCCAGTCCAGAAATGAACAAATAATCCATAAGCTTGAATTAAATATAGCAAAAAAGATGATCAATTCATTAGGGGGTGATTTAGGAATTTCTTTAACTGGAGATAAGGCAACATTTAATTTTGAACTGGATTTTAAAGAAGCGGAAAAGGAAAAGCCCCTGCAAGGAGTACAAACAGAAGAGACACAAAAAGCTCCCTCTTCTGGTGTAAAGCTAAAAGATGCGAATGTTCTGTTGGTTGAAGATAACCTGATTAACCAAAAAATTGTACTGCTTAGCCTGAAAAAGTCAGTAAAAAATGTTGATGTCGCCAATAATGGCAAAGAAGCCCTGGATAAGTTTGGTTCTGTTAAATACGATGTTATTCTAATGGATATCCAAATGCCCGTAATGAATGGAATTGTGACTACCAAGAAAATCCGGAACATTGAGAAAAGCACCAACTCACATACTCCAATAATTGCAATAACAGCAAATGCATTACTCGGAGACAAAGAAGAATGCCTTGCAGCAGGAACAGATGATTATATAAGCAAACCATTTCAAATTGAGACCTTACTGAATAAGATGCAAAGATTGCTGGAAAACAACAAATCTTAAAAATCAAACACCTATTGCACACTATCATAGGCAAATTCAGAAGTAGAAGTATATTTTAAAATTGGCTATGAATTGTTATTGAGCCTGAAACCAACAACCAAAACATCATCAACTTGCTCTTGATTTCCTTTCCAATCAAGAAAGCTCTTCTCGAGATATTCCTTTTGTTGATTCATTGGGAGTTTATGTATAGTTAAAAGTAGATGTCTGAATCTTCTATACTTAAATTTCTTCGATTCGGGGCCTCCGAACTGATCAGCATATCCATCTGTAAAAAGATAAACTGTATCATCGTCCCGCATGTCAATTACTTTCTTACTAATTTCTGTATGTTCCATTGAATACTCCAGCATTCCGACAGAAAATCTATCTCCCCGGATTTCTTCAATCTTATTGTCACGCAACAAATATAGTGGTCTGAAAGCGCCCGCAAACTCAAGTTGTTTTTTCTCGTCATCTATAACACAAAGGGCTACATCCATACCATCTCGTATATAACTTTGCTTATCACCATCGGTGTTTGACAGTGTCATTGAAATACCTTTATTTAAATCATATAGAATCTTATCCGGCTCCATTACTTTTTGTTCACTGGTAATATTATTCAACAATTCCACTCCAATAATTGACATAAAAGCACCGGGAACACCATGTCCTGTACAATCCACCACTGCCACAAACAATTTGTTTTCTACGCGGTTAATCCAGTAGAAATCACCACTAACAATGTCTTTAGGTTTATAAAGAATAAAAGAATTTTCCAACATATTCCAGAAGCTATTTGCTGTGGGAAGCATTGATTCCTGTATTCTTTTCGCATAAATTAAACTATCGGTAATGTTTTTATTTTTTATACTTAATTCTTCTTTTTGTTTGGCCACTTGTTTAGCTATAACTTCCTTTTCTTTTAGTTCCTGGTTGGCCTTTCTTAATCTTTGGGTTCTCCATCGTATTATTAAAAATATTAATGCAATTATTAAAACAAAGTATACCACAAATGCCAATTCTGTTCTCCAGAAGGGAGTTTCAACAATAATATACAAAGAAGCTCCATTTTCATTCCAGACACCGTCATTATTAGTACCTTTAACTCTTAAGCGGTATTTCCCTGGAGCTAATCTTGAAAACGTAGCATAGCGCCTGTTTCCTATTTGTACCCAATGCTCTTCAAGTCCTTCAAGCATATAGGCATATTGATTTTTGGAAGGTTCAGCAAGATCCAATGAAGAAAATTCCAGTGTCAGTAAATTATGTTTATAAGGCACATGAATAGTGTCTGTCCCGAACAACTCATATCTGTTGATCTCTTCATCTGCAATCACTTCAACAGATGTTATAACTATCTCTGGTATATAGGAACTTTTTTGAATTGAATCAGGATAAAAAGCATTGATCCCTTCAATACCACCAAAGAAATATTCCCCGTCGTAAGATTTATGTGCAGCCAGATGATTGAATTCATAATTTTGCAAACCATCATAGATAGTATAATTAGAAAACTGATCGGAAACAGGATTGAATTTTGAAACCCCTAAATTTGTACTAATCCATAAATTACTATGGTCATCTTCAAGCATTGCATAAATAAAATTATTCGGCAACCCGTCTTCTTCAGTATAAGCATTAAACTTTTCAGTGCGTTTGTCAAACTTATGAAGTCCTCCCGTAGTTCCGACCCATAAATTTCCTGTACTATCTTCATATAGAGAAATTATCTCATTGTTTAGCAAACAACTATCACAGTTAATGCCGGTTTTACTATAAAGTGAAAAATTATCTTTTTCTTCATTATATTTATTCAGACCATTATCAGTTGCCACCCATATATTACTATCGCTATCTATCAACACATCATACACTTGATTCGAGCTAAGGGAATTATTACAAGAGGTATTAAAATAACTTTTCAATTGCTGCTCACTATTATTAAGTACATGCAAACCATTGCGTGTAGCAAACCATAGATCATTGTTCTTACTTTCATCTATGGAATAAATTCGATTGTTTTCGAAAACATTTTCTATTTGTGAATTTTCAATAGCAGAAAAATGTTGATTCTCCAAATCATAATAAACCACACCATTTTGTGTCCCTATCCAGAGCCTTTCTTTACTGTCTTTATAAAAAGAATGTATATTGTTATCAGGCAACAATGAATTTTCTTCTGAAAAATGCCTGGTTTCTAAAGTGTTAGGATTAAGCCAATAAAGACCCGATGTCCAGGTACCTACCCATATCCTTTCCTTATTTTCCTTAAAAATTGATGACACTATATTGTCCCCAAAAAGTGGCTCCCCTGTATGGTCGTTTTTATAAAGCCTGAAGTCCTTAAGCTGTTTCTGAAGCTTTAATAATCCCTGTAGACCACCCATCCATAGTAACTTAGAGCGACCCTGAGAAATTGTTCTAACAGATGCATTTAACAGCCTGTTATCAATATCAAAATAATCTGAGGCAGGGTTAAACTCTTCTTCATCCCTGTCAAAAATGAAAGCCCCTCCTTCTGTGCCCACCCACAATACCCCCTCATCATCCTCATGAATAACATTAATAAAATTGGAGGGAATATTTTCATCTCCTGATGGTTCATCAACAAAAAATCTTTTGAAAATTTCATTATCCGGGTTAAAAAGATTAAGGCCGTTAGCTGTAGCGATCCAGAAATTATTTTGTTGATCCTGATAGATATGGGTTATCCTGTTATCGCTCAGGGTGTTTTTATCTTCAGGTCTATGATAAAAACGTTTAAATATTTCCAATTCTTTATCAAAGTAATTTAATCCATCCTTGGTACCAACCCAGATGTGTCCTTTATTATCTTCAATAATAGGAAAGTTATTAATCCCATCAAAATAATTAAAGTAATCATTAAAATGCTTATAATTAGAAAATTTCCCTGTCTTTGTATCCAGTCTGGAAAAATATTGCAAAGTTTTTACCCAAATCGTTCCTTCAGAATCCTGATAAACATTGAAAACCTGGTTCTGTGGTAAACTTGAATCATCATTTTCAACTGCAAGGTAATGTGTGTATTCACCTGTATATGGATTATATTTATTCAAACCATTATTTGTTGCAATCCAAATATTTCCGCTATCCGATTCCATTAAATGATTGATTGTATTATTTGATATAGTCTTCTGAGCAGAAGAGCTTTGTTTAATGGAAGTAAATTTGTACCCATCATATCTGTTTAAACCATCTTGTGTTCCAACCCAAAGAAAACCACGTGAATCATGAAGGAGACAAGTAATATTTGATTGCGAAAGACCATCTTTTACATCAAATGACTTTGTATGAGCTAATTGTGCAATGGACAAAGTAGTTCCAAGAAAATAAAGGAACATTCCCACTAATATTTGATGCCTGAGCTTCATTAAAACACTTTTACAATGTGATTCCCATTTCTCAAGTTCTGAGATGACTCAATTATTTAATAAATTAAAAGTCACTGCCCGAAATTTGCTAAAAGCCCTCTACGCTATCTGAAGAAGATTTTAGTTACTACAGATAACAATTCAACCAATTTAATAATCTATGTAATTATTATATTAAACTAATACGAAAAAGAAGGATAGAGGATACTATTTTATTCCCCTATCCTATGTATAATTTATTTTATATACTTAAAGTTTTTACCTGGGAAATAGGCGGCATCACCTAACAATTCTTCGATTCGCAGCAATTGATTATATTTTGCAATTCGATCAGAACGTGATGCAGATCCTGTTTTAATAAGTCCAGTGTTCAATGCAACTGCTAAATCGGCAATTGTAGTATCTTCAGTTTCTCCTGAACGGTGGCTGATAACGGATGTATAAGAATTTTTAGTTGCCAGTTGGACAGCATTGATTGTTTCGGTTAAAGTACCAATTTGATTAACTTTAATTAAGATAGAATTTGCAGCATTTTCTTTAATGCCTCTTGCCAGTCTTTTAACATTTGTTACAAAAAGGTCATCTCCAACAAGCTGAACCTTATCGCCAATTTGTTTTACCAATTGCTGCCAACCTGCCCAATCATCCTGGTCAAGTCCATCTTCAATTGAAACAATAGGGTATTTTTCGGCCCATACTTTCCAGTAATTCACCATATCACTACTACTTAATTCCTGGTTTGTAGATTGCAATAAATAAACCCCCTTGTCTTTATGATAAAATTCAGAAGCAGCAGGGTCTAATGCAATATAAATATCTTCTCCGGGACGATATCCAGCCTCTTCAATAGCCTTCAAAACTATTTCAATAGCTTCTTCGTTGGATTTCAGATTGGGTGCAAAACCACCTTCATCGCCAACATTTGTAGAATACCCCCCTTTTTTCAATACTTTTTTCAGGGTTTGAAATACCTCAGTCCCCATCCTCAATGACTCTTTAAAAGAAGGAGCATTAACAGGCATAATCATAAATTCCTGTATATCGATATTATTATCCGCATGTTCTCCTCCGTTTAATATATTCATCATTGGAATTGGTAGCGTATTTGCATTAACCCCTCCAATATATTTGTATAGTGGCTGAAGAAGTTCATAAGCAGCAGCTTTTGCGGATGCCATAGAGACACCAAGTATAGCATTTGCTCCTAAGAGCTCTTTATTCTCCGTACCATCCAATTCTATCAACTTTTTGTCAATTAGATTTTGATCTTCAACGTATTCACCAATAAGATGATCTTTAATTTTTGTATTAACGTTGTTTACAGCGGTACTTACTCCTTTTCCAAAAAACTTAGATTGATCTTTATCCCGAAGCTCAACAGCTTCATAAACTCCTGTGGAAGCTCCTGAAGGAACAGCAGCCGAACCAACGCTACCGTCTTCAGTAATAACATCAACTTCAACTGTTGGATTTCCTCTTGAATCCAGTATCTGTCTACTTTTAATATCAACTATTTTACTCATGGCATTACATTTTATGAATTAAAAAAGAGTTTTAAACCTTATAACATACCAAATTTATTCAATATTATTTATTATTCAATATAAACACAAAATTTATGAGTTAAAAAAACGGGATAACAAAATTTTGTCACCCCGTTTTTTCAACAGCTATTCGTTATGTTGGTGTCTTATTCAGTCTTTGGCTTTTCCTGGTCTCCGGGTCCTTTTTTATCCTCTTTATCCTCTGAACTTGTATTGTTCTTATTATCTTCTTTCTCCTCTTTTTTTGCCTCAGTATTATCTGCTTCACTTTTTGTTTCAGCCTTCGTCTCTTTCGGAACCTCACTTTGAGATTGGCTTTCTGTTTTTGCACCTTCTTTTTCTTCAGTTTGGTCATTAGTTTCAGCTGCTACCTGCGTTTCGTCAGGTGTCTGTTTCTTTTTTCCACCTCCCCCTCTTCTGCGACGTCGTTTTGAAGACTTGGTTTTTGATTCAGATTCAAGGGAATAATTCTCATTATAATCTACAAGTTCAATAAAACACATCTCAGCATTGTCACCTAACCGGTTTCCAGTTTTCAATATTCTTGTATATCCTCCAGGTCTGTCAGAAACTTTCTCAGCAACATCTCTGAAAAGTTCAGCAACTGCCTCTTTATTCTTCAAGTATTTGAAAACGATTCTCCTGGAGTGTGTTTTATCATCCTTTGCTTTAGTTATAAGCGGCTCCACATATGTTCTCAACGCTTTAGCTTTTGCCGTTGTAGTTTTAATTCTTTTATGTAGAATTAAGGATGATGCCATGTTAGATAACATAGCTTTCCTATGTGCACTTGTTCTGCTTAAATGATTAATTTTTTTTCCGTGTCTCATTGCATTTACTCTTTGTCTAATTTATACTTAGAAACATCCATACCAAAACTCAGATTCATCTTATCTAATAATTCGTCTAATTCAGCGAGTGATTTTTTACCAAAATTTCTGAATTTCAGAAGGTCATTCTTATTATATTGTACTAAATCACCAAGTGTTTCAACTTCTGCAGCTTTTAGACAATTTAAAGCTCTGACTGATAAATCAAGGTCTACAAGCTTTGTCTTGAGTAATTGTCTCATATGCAAAGCCTCTTCATCAAATTCGTCTGATCCGTATTTTTCTTCTGTATCGAGGGTTATTTTTTCGTCTGAGAATAACATCAAGTGGTATATCAAGATCTTTGCAGCTTCTTTAAGTGCATCCTTGGGGTGTATTGAACCATCTGTCTGAATATCAAAAAGAAGTTTTTCAAAATCTGTTTTTTGCTCTACCCGGTAGTTCTCAACAGTATATTTTACATTTTTAATAGGTGTAAAAATGGAGTCAATAGCAATCATACCAACAGGATCATCCTCGGATATATTTTCCTCGCTTTGTACATAACCCCGGCCTTTATCAACATGGATCTCCATTTGTAATTTTACATCAGGCTCCATAGTGCAAATAAGGAGATCGTTATTAATAACCTCAAAATTATTTAGAAAATTGTTCAGGTCTCCGGCTTTGAATTCATTTTTCCCGCTAAGAGTAACATTTAGTTTTTCACCATTCACTGCGTCATCAGCAACCTGTTTAAATCTAACCTGTTTCAGATTAAGAATAATTTCATTCACATCCTCAATTACACCTGTAATAGTAGAAAATTCGTGTTCGACACCTTCAATTTTTACTTTTGTAATTGCAAATCCTTCCAATGAGGATAAAAGGACTCTCCTTAGAGCATTACCTACAGTAATACCATACCCTGGTTCCAAAGGACGAAACTCAAAAGTTCCCTGAGTTTCATCTGATTCTATCATAATAACCTTTTCAGGCTTTTGAAATTCTAGTAATGCCATAAATAATAAATATTAAATTATTTAGAATATAATTCTACAATCAATTGTTCTTTTATACGCTCTGGAATGTCTTCTCTTTCAGGTGCGTTAAGGAATTTTCCTGCCATCTTGCTATCATCCCATTCCAACCATGAATAACTTGAAACGTTTGAGGAATTTAGTGAATCTGTAATAGCTTCCAATGATTTAGATTTTTCCCTTACTCCCACAATATCACCTTCTTTAACCTGGTAAGAAGGAATATTAACCACTTTATCATTAACTAAGATATGTCTATGGGAAACCAACTGTCTTGCTGCACGTCGGGAGGGAGCAACTCCTAAACGAAAAACAACATTATCCAGTCTAGATTCAAGTAATTTCAGCAAATTCTCCCCTGTAATTCCTTTACTTTGAGACGCTTTCATAAAAGTATTATAAAACTGACGTTCCAGCAGTCCGTAAGTCGCTTTTGCTTTCTGTTTTTCAAGTAACTGTACACCGTATTCAGAAAGTTTCCTTCTTTTTTTACTAGCACCATGCTGTCCTGGTGGATAATTTTTCTTTTCAAAAAACTTATCCGGTCCGAAAATTGGCGATCCCACCTTTCTGGCAATCTTTGATTTTGGTCCTCTATATCTAGCCATATTTAAATATTTTTCTTCATTAAAAAAATTAAACTCTTCTTCTTTTTGGAGGTCGGCAACCATTATGCGGTAAAGGTGTTACATCAATAATTTCAGTAACCTGAATACCTGCATTATTAATGGTTCGGATAGCTGATTCTCTTCCTGCGCCGGGACCTTTAACATATACTTTTGCTTTTCGCATTCCCAAATCATATGCAACCTTTGCAGCATCTTCAGCGGCTACCTGGGCAGCATAAGGAGTATTTTTCTTTGAACCTTTAAATCCCATTTTCCCAGAGGATGCCCAGGAAATTACTTGTCCGTTACCATTTGTCAGGGTAATAATCACGTTATTAAATGAAGCTTGTATATGAGCCTGCCCTGTAGGTTCAACATTAACTTTCTTTTTCCTGGTTACTTTACTACGTTGTTTTGCCATAATTATTAATTATTTAACAGCTTTCTTCTTGTTTGCAACAGTTTTCTTTCTTCCCTTTCGTGTACGTGCATTATTCCGCGTGGATTGTCCACGCACCGGCATTCCAGTACGATGCCTTATACCGCGATAACAACCAATATCCATAAGTCTTTTGATATTCATAGACACCTCAGAGCGTAACGATCCTTCAACCTTATATTCATCGTTGATTATTCGCCTGATAGCGGCAATATGATCGTCAGTCCAATCTTTAACTTTGATATTCTTATCAATATTCGCCTCTTCCATAATTTTTGAGGCAGTACTTGCGCCTATTCCATAAATATATGTCAGGGCAATAACTCCTCTTTTGTTCTTTGGTAAATCTACTCCAACTATTCTAGCCATATTTTTTTAAAATTTGAGTGCAAAATTAAAAATATTATCCTTGCCTTTGTTTAAACTTAGGATTTTTTTTGTTTATAACGTACAAACGTCCTTTTCTTCGTACGATTTTGCAATCGCTGCTTCTCTTTTTAACCGATGCTTTTACTTTCATTTTTATTTCGTTTTTATTTATATCTATATGTTATACGGCCTCTTGATAAATCATATGGTGACATTTCAACTTTCACTTTATCTCCAGGCAAAATTTTAATATAATGCATTCTCATTTTACCTGAGATATGAGCTGTAATAATATGTCCATTTTCAAGCTCAACCCTAAACATTGCATTTGAAAGTGCTTCTACAATAGTACCGTCTTGTTCTATCGATGGTTGTTTAGCCATAATTACTTTATATTAATTTATTTGTTGTTCTTTATCAATATAATCAAAAGTGGATAAAAGATCTGCTTCCCCATTTCTAATAGCAACAGCTAATTCATAATGTGCTGAATATTTTCCATCTATAGTACGTATTGTCCATCCGTCTGTATCCTGCTTAATGCTCCTACTACCCATATTAATCATTGGTTCAATACAAATAACTGTACCCTCTTTCAATTTAACGCCTCGCCCCCTTTTTCCATAATTGGGAATTTCTGGGGATTCATGCATATTCGCTCCTAAACCATGGCCGACCATCTCCCTAACAACAGAAAATCCTTCCTTTTCGACATGATACTGAATTGCATAACCTATATCACCAACGCGATAATTAGCTACAGCATTTTCAATCCCTTTAAACAGTGATTCCTTTGTTATTCGTAACAATCTTTCTACTTCGGCACTAACTTCACCGACCTTGAAAGTATAAGCAGAATCACCGTAATATCCATTCATTATTGTTCCACAGTCAATAGAGATAATATCACCTTCCCGCAGTCCATAATCTGATGGTATTCCATGTACCACTGCATCGTTGACAGAAGTACATAATGTATTTGGGAAACCACCATACCCTAAAAAACCGGGTTCCGCTCCATGATCTCGAATGTACTCTTCAGCAAATTTATCTAACTTCAGAGTAGTTACGCCAGGTTTTATTAATTTACTCAATTCCCCTAACGTTTTTGAGACCAATAAATTATTCTCACGTAAAACCTCTATTTCTTCTGCAGTTTTTATTTTCAGCATGCAAAGAACTTCAAATTTATATTACTGATGCACCACCAGCCCTTCCTTTAATCCGGCCACTCTTCATAAGTCCATCATAATGTCTCATGAGCAGATGGCTTTCAATTTGCTGTAGTGTATCTAAAACTACACCCACAAGAATCAACAATGATGTTCCACCATAAAACTGAGCCCATTGGGTATTAATTCCCGCCATCATAGCAAAAGATGGTAATATGGCTATTAAGGCCAGGAATAAGGACCCAGGGAACGTAATTCGTGACATAATCCTGTCTAAAAACTCAACAGTTTTTCTTCCGGGTTTTACGCCCGGTATAAATCCCCCGTTCTTTTTCATATCTTCTGCCATCTGAGAAGGATTTATGGTAATTGCTGTATAAAAGTAGGTAAATAATATTACCATAACCGCAAAAGTAAAATTATACCAGAAGCCTGTAAAATCGGAAAATGCAGATGCAAAACCTGTTAAAGCATCTGAATCTGCAAAACCTGCTATGGTTATTGGAACAAACATTAAAGCCTGAGCAAAAATAATTGGCATAACTCCTGCGGAATTAACCTTAAGTGGTATATATTGCCTTACGCCACCATATTGCTTATTACCTACTATTCTTTTAGCATACTGGACCGGTATTTTCCGGGTTCCCTGTACTAATAGTATTGTAGCAACAAATACGAAAAAGAGTATTATCATTTCAAGAAGGAATGCAACCAAACCTCCACCTTGTTCTTCCAATCGTGAAATAAATTCTGAAAACAATGCATACGGCAGGTTTGCAATAATTCCAATCATAATAATTAATGAAATACCATTTCCAATACCTCTATCTGTAATCCTTTCACCCAGCCACATAATAAACATTGAACCGGCAGCCAATATTATCACAGAAGAGATCCAGAAAAACGATCCTTCTAAAACAAATGCAGTTTCAGGCACTTGTACCTGTAAATTTTTAAGATAAGAAGGAGCTTGGATAACAAGGATAGCAAGAGTTAAATACCTTGTTATTTGATTAATTTTTCTCCTTCCGCTTTCTCCTTCACGCTGCAACCGTTGAAAATAGGGAACTGCGATACCCAGCAACTGAATAACAATAGAGGCTGAAATATAGGGCATAATTCCTAATGCAAAAATAGAAGCATTTGCAAAAGCACCACCTGAAAACATATTAAGCAATCCCAATACTCCTTCTGAAGTCTGTTGTTCTAATGCAGAAAGCTGATTGGGGTCTATACCTGGTAAAACAATAAAACTTCCTAAGCGGTATATTAACAAGATACTTAATGTAAAGAGAATCCTTTTCTTCAAGTCTTCTATCTTCCAAATATTTTTTAAAGTATTTATAAATGCCCTCATTGCAATATTATAGTTTTACTACGTTTCCTTCTTTTGATTCTATAGCTTCCTGTGCTTTCTTTGAAAAAGCATGCGCTTTTACTTCTAATTTTTTAGTAATTTCTCCGTCTCCTAAAATTTTTATAAGGCTGCCTTTTTTTGCCAATCCGGCTTTATATAAAGTATCCACGTCAATTGTGTCCAGATTTTTTTCATCTGCAATTTTCTGGATAATGCTCAGGTTAATTCCCTTATACTCTTTTCTGTTTATGTTTTTAAATCCATATTTTGGAACCCGTCTGTGTAGTGGCATTTGTCCACCTTCAAAACCAAGTTTTCGGGAATACCCACTTCTTGATTTTGCACCTTTATGACCGCGTGTTGCAGTTCCTCCTTTACCGGAGCCTTCGCCACGTCCTTTGCGAATATTGTTCCTTACCGAATTAGGTGCTGGTTTTAGATTGCTTAAGTCCATATCTTTTAAGAATTATATTCTTTTATTTTACTTCTTCAACTTCTATTAAATGCTTCACTTTATTTATCATTCCAGATATTTGAGGATTTTCTTCAACCTCAACAGAATGATTTATCTTTTTCAAGCCAAGAGCTTCAAGTGTTCGTTTTTGCCTCTTTGTGCTTCCTATTTTACTTTTAACTTGCGTAACCTTTAGTTTAGCCATGGTAATCAATATTATCTTATCCGTTAAAAACTTTTTCAAGATTAATGTTTCTTTGTTCGGCTATTGTATAAGCATCTCTCATATCCAACAAAGCATTAATGGTACCTTTTACCTGATTATGAGGATTACTAGACCCTTTTGATTTAGCAAGTAAATCAGTAATACCGACGCTTTCAAGTACAATACGCATTGCACCACCTGCTTTTACTCCAGTACCATGCGCTGCTGGTTTCATAAAAATGTGAGCACCTGAATATTTATATTCAATTTCATGAGGTATAGTTCCTTTTATAATGGGTACTTTTACCAGGTTTTTCTTAGCTGCTTCAACACCCTTAGCTATAGCTGTTGTAACTTCTTTAGCCTTTCCAAGGCCATAACCTACTATACCATTTTCATTACCTACGACTACAAGGGCTGTAAAGCCAAACTGTCGACCACCTTTGGTTACTTTAGTAACACGGTTTATGCTTACCAGGCGGTCTTTCAAATCTAAATCGCTGGTTTTTACCTTTTTAATATTAGTTTCTTTTGGCATAATATTTAAAATTTAAGTCCTTCCTTTCTGGCAGCATCAGCTAACTTTTTAATGCGGCCATGATAACGATAACCATTACGGTCAAAAACTACATTTTTAATCCCCTTTTCCAAAGATTTTTGCGCAGCAAATTTACCAACCTCTGCTGCTTGCTCAGATTTTTTTAAGTCAGGGGCCTTTTCAGCAACTTCCTTATTTTTAGATGAGTAAGCCAATAATGTATGAGCCTTTTCATCATCTATAAACTGAACATAAATATGTTTATTACTCCTAAAGACAGACATACGTGGTTTATCACTTGTACCACTAATTTTTTTTCTGACACGTTTTTTTATTCTAAACCTTCTATCCTTTTTCGTTAAGGCCATGAGTTTTCTTTTTAATAAGTTTATACATTTCCGGCTTTTCCAGCTTTACGCCTAATCCATTCGCCAACATATCTTATTCCTTTTCCTTTATAAGGTTCTGGTGGTCTTAAGGCTCTAATCTTAGCGGCAACCATTCCCAGAAGTTCCTTATCGTGGCTAGTTAAAGTCACTTTTGGATTACTTCGTCGTTCCGTTTTAGCTTCAACGTTTATTTCTTCTGGTATTTCAAAGTGTATTGAGTGCGAGTAACCAACATTCATTTCAAGAATTTGTCCTTTTGATTCAGCTCTAAACCCAACACCTTCAAACTCAAGCTGAATTTCGTACCCTTTTGAAACACCTTCAACCATATTATTGATTAAAGACCGATATAATCCATGAAGAGATTTATACTTCTTTATATCAGAGGAACGTGTGACTTTTACTTCCTGATCTTCTACTTCAATATTGATAGCAGGGTCAACTTTTCTTTTAAGCTCACCTTTGGGTCCTTTAACATGGACTTCATTGTCGTTAACTGTTACGTTAACACCTTCTGGTATTTGTACTGGTAATAAACCTATACGTGACATCTAATTTCCTCCATTTTAATGTACATAACACAATACTTCACCACCCACATTCAACTTCTTTGCTTCTTTATCAGTAATCACTCCTTTAGAGGTGGATAATATAGCAATTCCCAAACCATTCAGGACTCTAGGTATTGTCCTTGTATCAACGTATTTTCTTAACCCCGGTTTACTGACTCTCTGGAGTGACCTTATTGCAGGTTCTTTTGTTTTGGGGTGATACTTAAGGGCAATTTTTATTAATCCTTGATACCCTTCTTCGTCAAACTTATAACTTAAAATATACCCTTGATCATAGAGTATCTTCGTTATATCCTTTTTTAAGTTTGAAGCAGGCATTTCTACCACTTTATGCCCTGCCATCATTGCATTTCTTATTCTTGTTAAATAATCAGCGATTGGATCTGTAACGTTCATTCTTCCTAATCTTTTAAAATTTATTACCAACTAGCTTTCTTAACACCAGGGATAAGACCTTTAGATGCCATTTCCCTGAAAGTAATTCTACTAACTCCAAATTGTCTCATATATCCTCTGGGGCGGCCAGTAATTTGACATCTATTATGCAGTCTTACCGGGCTAGAATTTCTTGGCAAACGACTTAAGCCAATGTAATCACCTTCTGCTTTCAGCTTTTCTCGCTTTTTAGCGTATTTTTTGACCATTTTTTGTCTTTTTCTCTCTCTGGCCTTCATTGATTCTTTAGACATAGCTTATTCCTTTTTTAAATTTTTAAAAGGCATTCCAAATTCTCTTAATAATGCAAAACCCTCCTCATCGGTTGGAGCATTTGTAACAAAAGTGGCTTCTAAACCGATAATTTTATGTACTTTATCCATGTTAATTTCAGGGAATATAATCTGTTCATCGATACCCAGGGAATAGTTTCCCCTTCCATCAAAGTTACTTTCAATACCATTAAAGTCTTTTACTCGTGGTAATGCAACATTAATAAGTCGTTCAAGGAATTCATACATCCTGGTTTGCCTTAATGTCACTTTCACTCCGATAGGAGTCTCTTCACGTAACTTAAAATTAGAGATAGCTTTTTTGGAGAAAGTTTTCACAGCTTTTTGTCCTGCAATAAGAGTTAATTCTTCCTGAGCACTTTCAATTAACTTCTTATCAGCAACTGCCTCACCTACACCTTGGTTCAGAACAATTTTTTCCAAGCGTGGTACTTGCATCACAGACTTGTATTTAAATTCTTTCATCAGTGCAGGTACGATCTCCTCGTAATATCTTTTTTGTAAAACTGGCTGATAGTCCATTATTTTATCTCCTCCCCTGATTTTTTTGAATAACGCACTAGTTTTCCATTTGAATCTTTCTTTCTACCAATTCTGGTTGGTTCACCTGATTCAGGATCAACAACCATTAGGTTAGAGATATGTACAGGTGACTCCTTTTTTATAATCCCACCTTTAGGATTTTCAGAATTAGGTTTCGTATGCTTTGATACGATGTTTACACCTTCTACAAGAGCTTTTTCTGCTGCAGGGAATACTTCCAGCACTCTTCCCTGTTGCCCTTTATATTCGCCGGTATTGACGTATACCGTATCTCCTTTTTTTATATGTAATTTTTTCTGTTTTCGCATCTATCCAAATTTTTATAATACTTCTGGTGCTAATGAGATTATTTTCATATAACTATCTCTCAACTCCCGGGGTATTGGTCCAAAAATACGCGTTCCCCGGATTTCTCCAACATTATTAATTAATACACAAGCATTGTTATCAAATCTGATATAAGAGCCATCAGATCTTCTTACCTCTTTTCTTGTTCTCACAATAATTGCTTTGCTAACGGTACCTTTCTTAACTTCAGAAGAGGGTAACGCGTTGCGAACGCTAACAACAACTTTATCGCCTATAGAGGCATATCTTCTACCACTACCTCCTAACACCCTTATCACTTTCACAATCTTAGCGCCGCTATTATCAGCTACATTTAGTTTACTTTCTTGTTGTATCATGGGTTTGTTTATTTAGCTCTTTCTAAAATTTCAACTAATCTCCAACGTTTTCTTTTGCTTAACGGGCGCGTTTCCATAATTTTTACGGTATCGCCTTCATTGCATTCGTTTTTATCGTCATGAGCAACAAATTTAGATCGTCTGCTTAAAAATTTACCATATTTGGGGTGCCGAACTCTTCTCTGCACCTCAATGGTGATAGATTTATCCATTTTATTGCTGGTAACGACCCCTATTTTCTCTTTCCTAAGACTACGTTTTTCCATTTTGTTTTATGGTTTCTTATTTATTATCAGTTTCTTTCAATTCGCCTTTTAAGCGTCTCATGGTCAGTTCCGTTTTCATCCTGGCTATATTTTTCTTAGCCTCGGGAATCTTATTAGGATTATCCAGCGGTGAAACAGCATGACTAATCTTCAGCTGAGTCAGATGGTGCTGTTCACTATCTAATCTTTCTTCCAGCTCTTTTGTTGTAAATTCTCTAATTTCCGAAGGTTTCATTTTAACAATATTGTTTATTCAACATAATCTCTTCTTACGACAAATTTGGTTTTTATAGGTAGTTTTTGAGCTGCTAACCTTAAAGCTTCCTGAGCAACATTTTTAGGAATACCTTCAGCTTCAATCATTATTCTTCCGGGCTTAACAGGAGCTACAAAACCTTCAGGGTCTCCTTTTCCTTTTCCCATTCGAACTTCAGCAGGTTTACTTGTAACTGGTTTATCTGGGAAAATACGTATCCATATCTGACCTTCCCTTTTCATATATCTTGTCATAGCCTGCCGAGCAGCTTCAATCTGCTTCTGAGTAATCCAGGTAGCTTCCATAGCTTTTAGTCCGAATGATCCAAAAGCAAGTTGACTGCCTCTAACAGAAACCCCTTTCATTCTTCCCTTTTGGGACTTCCTGAATTTTGTTTTTTTTGGTTGTAACATTAGTCCTAAATTTTTATCTATTTCCTTTTTCTTCTATTGCCTTTTGATTTAGATCCCTTTCCAGGTGCTGCAGTGGTAGGAGTTAAATCAACCTTACCAAAAATCTCTCCTTTAAAAATCCATACCTTAATACCAATAAGACCAACTTTAGTTAGCGCTTCATCAAGAGCATAATCTATGTCAGCTCTTAGAGTGTGCAATGGAGTACGACCTTCTTTATAAACTTCTGTTCTGGCCATTTCAGCTCCACCAAGTCTACCTGAAATTTGAACTTTAATACCTTCTGCTCCTAAGCGCATTGTAGAAGCAATTGCCATTTTAATAGCCCGACGAAATGATATCATCCCTTCGATTTGGCGGGAAATTCCATTCGCAACAAGGGTTGCATCTAATTCTGGTCGTTTAACTTCAAAAATATTAATTTGGACTTCTTTCTTGGTTAATTTTTTCAACTCCTCTTTCAGTTTATCGACTTCTTTCCCACCTTTACCAATAATAATACCCGGTCTGGCTGTGTGAACAGTTATAGTTACCAGCTTCAGGGTACGTTCAATAATTATTTTTGAAATACTTGCCTTTGATAACCTAGCATGCAAGTATTTACGAATTTTATTGTCTTCGATTAGCTTATCAGTATAGTTTTTACCACCATACCAATTTGATTCCCAGCCTTTAATAATGCCTAACCTGTTGCTTATTGGATTAACTTTTTGTCCCATCTATTGTTGATTTGTTTTAGAATCATTTTTATTTTGTTCCTCTGTTACTTCTGCTTTATCTTTTGCTTTTGTTTCAGTTTTATTTAATTCTTTTGCCTGATTAAGATCCTCCAGATAAACAGTGACATGATTGGATCTTTTCCTTATAAGATGTGCTCTACCCATTGCTTCGGGTCGTATTCTCTTTAGGGTTCTTGCTTTATCAACATTTACTGAACTAATTACAAGGTGACTATCCTCGATCCTAACGCCTTCATTTTTGTTTTGCCAGTTAGAGATCGCAGACAATACAAGTTTCTCCATGTGATTGGATGCAGCTTTGGGGCTATATCTTAGCATATCCAGAGCTTGATTAACTTCTTTACCTTTTATCATATCAGCCACCAATCTCATTTTTCGGGGAGAAACGGGACAACCCCGCAAAACTGCGAAATATTGATTTTTCTTTTCTTCTTTAATTTTTTCCGCTCTTAAACGTTTTCGTGCACCCATTATTCAAAATTTTTCTGATTAATTTTATTTACCTTTTTTAGTTGGATGACCTTTAAATTGTCTGGATGGTGCAAATTCACCTAATTTATGTCCAACCATATTTTCTGTAATGTATACCGGGATAAATTTATTCCCATTATGAACAGCAATAGTATGCCCTACAAAATCAGGAGTAATCATGGATCTTCTTGACCAGGTTTTAAGAACTTTCTTCTTACCTGATTCATTCATCTCCAGAATTCTTTTCTCCAATTTAAACTCTATAAAAGGTCCTTTTTTTAATGAACGACTCATAAGTATTATTAGTTAGATCGTTTATTTTTTACGTTTTTTTCTTCTCTCAACAATATATTTACTGGAAGCCTTTTTCAGCTTTCGGGTTTTATATCCTTTAGCAGGCTTTCCATTTCTTGAACGTGGAATACCACCAGAAGCTCGACCTTCTCCTCCTCCCATTGGGTGATCTACAGGGTTCATAGCTACACCTCTGACGCGGGGTCTTCTCCCGAGCCATCGGGAACGTCCTGCTTTCCCTGAGGAAAGAATTATATGATCTGAATTGGATGTAGCTCCAATAGTTGCCTTACAGGTTGTAAGAATCATTCTTATTTCCCCTGACGGTAGCTTAACATTTGCATATTTTCCTTCACGGGATGTTAATTGAGCATATGTTCCTGCACTTCGAGCCAATACAGCTCCCCGTCCAGGTCTCAATTCTATGTTATGTATAATAGTACCCAATGGAATATCAGCAAGATATAGACAGTTGCCTATTTCAGGGGTAGCTTCTTTTCCTGAAAGGATAGTTTGTCCTACCTTTAGTCCATTAGGCGCTATGATATAACGTTTTTCACCATCTTCATAAACAACAAGTGCTATACGTGCAGAACGATTGGGGTCATATTCAATTGATTTAACTTTTGCTTTCATCCCCTCTTTATCTCTCTTAAAATCAATAATACGGTATCGCTGTTTGTGTCCACCACCACGATATCGTATAGTCATTCTCCCTGCGTTATTTCTGCCTCCGCTTTTTTTCTTAGTCTCTAACAAAGATTTCTCTGGCTCCGATTTTGTAATTGTGTCGAAAGCACTAATAAGTTTATGTCTTTGTCCTGGTGTAGCTGGTTTAAATTTTCTTACTGCCATAACTTAAATTTTCCTATATATTACTGTAAAAGTCAATGGTGTCTCCTTCAACTAGAGTGACTATAGCTTTCTTAAAATCTTGTTCTTTTCCACGGATAATTCCGGCTTTAGTATATCTCATACGTTGTTTACCACTGTATTTCATGGTATTAACAGATTCAACCGTTACATTATACATTTCTTCAATAGCTGAACGAATTTGTATTTTATTCGCTCTTTTATCAACTATAAAGCCGTATTTATTGAGGGATTCTCCCTGTTCGGTTAATTTCTCTGTAATTATCGGCTTTTTTAAAATATCCTTTATTGCAGCCATAACTTATGCACTTAAATTTTTTTCTAATTTTTCTATCGAACCCTCAAAGAAAATGATCGTGTGAGCGTTCATAATATCGTAGGTATTAATTTCATCTACGGGTAATACCTTAAAATCCGGTATATTCCGCGAGGATAAATAGATATTCTTGTCAGGTTTATCGATCACCAATAACATTTTCCTATCAGCCCCATTAATTTTTGACTGAAATTCAGCTATAGTTTTAGTCTTCGGTTGCTCCAGATTAAAATTTTCAACAATTTTCATTGCATTATCTTTAACCTTATATGCAAGAGCAGATCTTCGAGCTAACTTTTTCACCTTACGATTCAATTTAAAACCATAATCCCTTGGCCTTGGACCAAAAGCCCGGCCTCCTCCTCTGAAAATAGGTGATTTAATATCTCCTGCACGAGCTGTTCCCGTACCTTTTTGTCTCTTTATCTTTTTTCTGCTACCGGTAATTTCGTTTCTCTCTTTACTCTTATGAGTTCCTTGTCGTCTGTTTGCCATAATCTGTTTAACATCCAGATATATAGCGTGATCGTTCGGCTCTATAGCAAAAATATTTTCACTAAGCTGAGCCTTTTTTCCGGTATCTTCTCCTGATTTATTTAAAACTGGTAACTCCATTAGTTTTCTATAATTAAATATGATCCATTATAACCTGGTACTGAACCTTTAACCAATAATAAATTCTTATCTGGTATAATTTTTATTATCCTGAGGTCAATAATTTTAACTCTATTTCCTCCGGCACGTCCTGCCATTCTCATTCCTTTAAAAACTCTTGAAGGATCTGATGAGGCACCAACAGAACCGGGCGCTCTTTCCTGATCAGCCTGGCCGTGTGTTTGTCCGCCAACACCGTGAAAACCATGGCGCTTTACAACTCCCTGAAAACCTTTTCCTTTAGTTATCCCTGCAACATCAATCCAGGTATCATCCTTTAACAGGTCAACGGTTACAGTATCTCCTAATTTGTATTCTCCATTAAAACTATCAAATTCAGCAATGATATGTTTTGGAGCAGATTTGGCTTTTTTAAAATGACCAAATAAAGGTTTAGAAGTATTTTTTTCCTTTTTGTCATCAAAAGCAAGTTGCAATGCAGTATACCCGTCCTTCTCCTCAGTTTTGACCTGAGTGACAACACATGGTCCTGCCTCAATAACGGTGCATGGTATATTTTTCCCATCGGCACCAAAGACTGAAGTCATTCCAATTTTCTTTCCAATTAGTCCGGCCATTTTTTACGACTTTAGTTATTAAACTTTAATTTCTACCTCAACGCCACTTGGCAATTCCAACTTCATTAATGAGTCGATGGTTTTAGGCGTTGTGCTATAAATATCCATCAACCTTTTAAATGAGCTAAGCTGGAATTGTTCCCTGGCTTTTTTGTTCACAAAAGGGGACCTATTAACCGTAAATATACGCTTTTTAGTTGGCAGAGGTATTGGGCCACTTACCACAGCGCCTGTTGACTTCACGGTCTTAACAATTTTTTCAGCGCTTTTATCCACCAAATTGTGATCGTAAGACTTTAATTTTATTCTTATTTTCTGACTCATTATTAAATATTGTTTATACTAACTCAATTTTACCCTTTGCTTTTTCTATAATATCTTTTGCGATTTCTTTAGGTACTTCCGCATAATGTGAAAATTCCATAGATGATGTTGCTCTTCCGGAGGTAATGGTTCTCAGTACCGTTACATAACCAAACTTTTCAGCCAGAGGCACTTTTGCTCTAATCACTTTAGCGCTACCTCTGTTTTCCATACCTTCAACATTTCCACGGCGTTTGTTAAAGTCAGCTATAACATCTCCCATATATTCTTCAGGAGTTACAACTTCTGCTGACATAATAGGTTCAAGCAACACTGGTTTTGCCTTAACTCCTGCATTTCTGAATCCAATTTTTGCAACAGTCTCAAAAGATAACTGATCTGAGTCCACATCATGATAAGAGCCATCATACAGTACTACCTTCATGTTATCCATCTGATAATTAGCCAGTACTCCATTAAACATTGCGTTTTTGAATCCTTTCTCAACCGAAGGAATGTACTCCTTTGGTATATTGCCACCTTTCACCTTATTAATAAATTGCAAGCCTTTTATTTCATCATCAGCAGGGCCAATAGTGAAATGGATTTCAGCAAATTTACCACGGCCACCAGTTTGTTTTTTGAACACTTCGTGGTGATCAACTTCTGTTGTAAATGCTTCTTTATAGTTAACCTGTGGAGCTCCTTGATTAGCATCAACCTTAAATTCCCGTTTTAATCTGTCAAGAATTACTTCAAGATGCAGTTCTCCCATCCCATTGATCACTGTTTGTCCTGATTCATCATCGCTTTTGACAGTGAAAGTGGGATCTTCTTCGGCTAATTTACCGAGAGCTAGATTTAATCTATCGTAATCTTTTTGTGTTTTAGGCTCAATTGCCACACCAATGACAGGTTCTGGAAACTCTATAGATTCAAGTAATACTGGATTAGTAGAATCACATAATGTATCTCCTGTTCGTAAATCCTTAAATCCAACTGCAGCACAGATATCGCCAGCACCAATTTCTTCTTTCGGATTTTGTTTATTTGCGTGCATCTGATAGAGGCGATTCACGCGTTCCTTTTTATTTGTTCTGGGGTTATATAGTGTTGATTTTGCGGTAACCTTCCCTGAGTAAACTCTCATAAATGCCAGTCGGCCAACAAAAGGATCGGTCGCAATTTTAAATACCAGGGCAGATGTAGGTTCGCTAATATCCGGTTTTCTTGTTATCTTTTCTTCTGTTTTTGGGTGTATCCCTTCAATAGCACTAATGTCAATGGGGCTTGGTAAAAATGATATAATAGAATCTAATAATTTTTGAACCCCTTTATTTTTAAAAGCCGAACCACATAAGACAGGGACAATAGTCATATCAATAGTTGCCTTACGGATTGCTTCAATAATATTCTCTTTTGTAATTGTATCAGGATCTTCGAAATACTTTTCAAGTAAAGTATCATCGTATTCTGCAATAGCTTCGATTAATTCGCTTCTGTATTTCTCAGCTTCTTCAATTAATTCCTCGGGAATATCCTTATATTCATAATTTGTTCCGAGTGTTTCATCGTCATACCAAACAACAGCCTTATTTTCAATCAAATCAATCACCCCGGAAAAATCCTCAGCATTACCTATTGGTATCTGAATTGGTATTGGATTTGCTTTTAATTTATCTTTAATTTGCTTTACCACTGAGTAGAAATCTGCACCAGCTCTATCCATTTTATTAACAAAAGCCATTTTTGGAACTCCATACTTATCAGCTTGGTGCCAAACAGTTTCCGACTGTGGTTCAACTCCACCCACTGCACAAAATACAGCAATGGCTCCATCAAGCACACGTAAGGATCTTTCTACTTCAACGGTAAAATCGACGTGACCCGGTGTATCTATAATGTTAATTTTATAATCAGCATCTTTATATTTCCAAAAACATGTTGTTGCAGCTGATGTAATTGTAATTCCTCTCTCCTGCTCTTGTACCATCCAGTCCATCTGAGCATCACCCTCATGCACTTCACCAATTTTATGGGTCATACCGGTATAATAGAGAATTCTCTCTGTTGTAGTGGTTTTACCGGCATCAATATGCGCCATAATTCCAATGTTCCTCGTATATCTCAAATCCGTAGTCATTCCTTAAATATTTCCCCTTTTTCTTTTTTCTTTCCTTTTTAATATTTAGAATCTAAAATGAGCAAAAGCTTTATTAGCATCAGCCATTCTGTGTATTTCTTCTTTTTTCTTAAATGCTCCACCCTCTTCATTATATGCAGCAATAATTTCTGCTGCTAATTTTTCCTGCATTGTTCTTCCACTTCTTTGCCGAGCAAATTTTATAAGATTCTTAATGCTAATTGACGTTTTCCTGGTTGGATTCACCTCTTGTGGAACCTGGAATGTGGCTCCGCCAATTCTTCTACTTTTCACTTCTACAAGTGGTGCAACATTTTCAAGTGCTTTTTTCCATATATCAAGTGGGCTATTTTCATCGTTCTTCATTCGTTCGCCAACGATATCAAGCGTTTCATAAAATATTTTAAAAGCAAGAGATTTTTTCCCCTCCACCATCAGGTCATTAACGAAACGTGTAACCAAGGTATCGTTATATCGTGGGTCAGGTAGTCGTTTTTGTTTTTGTTCTTTATATTTCCTCATTTTTCAATTACTTTTTAGGTTTTTTAGTCCCGTATTTTGATCGACCTTGTAGCCGGCCTTCAACACCAGCGGTATCCAAAGTACCTCTTACCAGGTGATATCTTACACCAGGAAGGTCTTTAACCCTTCCTCCACGTATCAACACAACAGAGTGCTCCTGAAGGTTGTGACCTTCACCGGGAATATAAGCATTAACCTCTTTACCATTCGTTAAACGAACTCTGGCAATCTTTCTCATTGCGGAATTAGGCTTCTTTGGAGTGGTTGTATAAACACGTGTACAAACCCCTCTCTTTTGAGGACAAGAATCTAAAGCTGGTGCTTTCTTCTTTTTTTCAACTTCTTTTCGTCCTTTTCTAATTAATTGCTGTATTGTTGGCATATAATCAGTTTAATTAATATACTTGGTTTCCAAAATCGGTTCGCAAAGGTATTTTTTTTTTATAAAATACCCAATTATTTTTCAATTAATTTCAAATTATTTTGAGCTCTAAGATCTTTCCACAAAAAGTTTCCCCTCTTCCATTTCCACACGAAGGCGCAAAATTAAAATGTTTTTATTTAAATTCATAATTTTTAACATTTTAATTTCATCTATAAGAGCCTAATTTTGAAATGATTTTACTCAACAAATCTGTTTGTAAACCCTACTCTGTTAAGAAAGCAGAAGTTATGAAAAATATCAGAAAAATATCTTTACTTTTGTTTTTTGAAGAAATAAGCTATGAATAATTTAGCAAATCTCATCCCGACAGATAAATGGTTAAGCAATTCAACAGACCGGCAATTAATTATAAGCGGCCCGTGTTCTGCTGAATCGAAAGAACAGATAATTCGCACAGCCAAGGCTTTGTCACGGATAAATATGGTAAAGGTTTTTCGTGCAGGAGTTTGGAAGCCCAGAACCAGACCGGGAAGCTTCGAAGGAGCAGGTACTAAAGGGTTGGAATGGCTAGCTGCTGCACGTGGGATTACAGGATTACCTGTTGCTGTGGAAGTTGCTACTACAGAACATATAGAATCCGTTCTAAAGTACAATATTAACATGATTTGGATTGGAGCAAGAACCACTTCCAATCCATTTGCTGTACAAGCGATAGCTGATGCTTTAAAAGGTGTGGACATACCAGTTTTAGTTAAAAACCCTGTCAACCCTGACCTTGATTTATGGATTGGAGCTATTGAACGAATATATAACGCGGGAATTAGGAAACTGGCAGCAGTACACAGGGGCTTTTATCCTTTTGAAAAGACCAACCTGAGAAATTTACCACAATGGGAAATTCCTATAGAAATGAAAACCAGGTTTAATAATCTCCCCATTATAAACGATCCAAGTCATATTGCAGGTAATAAAACTTATATTAAAGATATTGCTCAAAAAGCCCTTGACTTAAACATGGATGGATTAATGGTTGAAAGTCATATTGATCCTAAACATGCTTTGAGTGACTCTCAGCAACAGATTGAACCAGGGGAGCTGGAAGAACTTTTAGGTTCGCTTATTTTCCGATCGCATCAATCGGAAAACTATAGCTTCCAAAATACAATGGAATCATTAAGAGAAAAAATCGACTCGACCGACAGGCAGATAATAGATTTATTAGCTGAACGGATGAAATTAGTGGAAGAAATTGGAAAATACAAATACAAAAATAAGGTAACTATCTTTCAACTCCGGAGATGGGAGGAGATAATTGCTTCACGCCTTGAACAGGCCTCGAAGAAAGGACTTTCCGAAAGATTCATTAAAAATCTTTTACAATTAGTACACAAAGAATCTATCAGGAAACAAACAGAAATCATGGATAAACGAGACAATCATTCTGATGACAACATTTAATCATCTGCAGCTTTAACAGAATAATCGTATCCTTCCATAACAGGATTGGCTAAAAGCTTATTACAGGCTTCATTAACCTGTTCAATTGCTTTTTCTTTGTTATCTGCTTCGATCTCTAAAGTAATATGTTTACCAATTCTTACATTATCAACATTATTAAATCCAATTTTTTTCATACTGCTTTGTACAGCTTTCCCTTGAGGATCCAAGAGATTTTTCAGAGGCATTACATTAATTTCTGCAATAAACTTCATTTCAGTTATTTGTTAATTTGTAAAACATTCATTAAACCAGAAAGAAATATATATAATATAACTATTAAACTTATTCCAAGTGTTTGCAATGTTACCAATAAAATGGCAGAAATACCAACAAAAATATATGGAATTTCATTACCCCTCCAGCGATAATGCTCAAATTTCAATGAAAACATTGGAAACGGGACAACCATTAGGCTTGAAAAAAGAATTATTAAAATCACCCAATGTACCTCGTGAATGTAAAAAGCATTTGCTGAAAAATTTTCAAGATTCATCACAGCAAAAACAAAAAACAAAGCTGAGGCAGGTACAGGTAGGCCATAAAAAACATGATGTTGTGTGGTGCTTATATTAAATTTTGCAAGCCTCAATGAAGCAAACAGGGTGAGCAGAAACGGAGAAAAAATTATAAAAAGCTCAGGAATACCTAAGTGCATAAAGTCAGTAGTTAAATATCCACTTCCAGGTAGTATCATCTTTTTAAGGAAAATATGCAATATAAAGGCAGGTGCGAGACCAAAACTAACAATATCTGCCAGAGAATCAAGCTGTTTTCCTATTGAACTGACAGTACCCAATAATCTTGCTGATAATCCATCGATAAAATCAAAAATAGCAGCCACTGCAACAAGGACTCCAGCCAGGTAAAGATTGCCGGTTGCAGCAAAAACTATTGCTACAGAACCTGACAACATATTCAGTATAGTAAGAAAATTTGGTATATTCTTTATAATTGTCTTCATAACTTCGACTATTAAGGTAATGTTAGCAAATTCTTTTAATAAAAGATTGCAAATTTGAGATAAATGATTGTAATTAAAAAAGATTTGGTTGTATATTAATTAACAAAGTTAATTCAAATCAAACGTTGATTAATAAAATATTGCCTCTTTCATGAAAATAATTCGCTATCCAACATTAAAAGCGGATAAACAAATATTCATTTATATTTTAATTAATACAATGAATCTTAGTCAAAAATTGAAAGCTACGCTTACAAACCACTAAAAATTAAATTTTATCTTTGTAGTTAAATAAATTCAAGCCATGATTAATATACGAAATGTCCATATGACCTTTAAAAAATTAAATATAACCATATGAAATATTCCTGACTCTGATAGTATTATTATATAGCAATTAAAACAAAATCAATGATTAAATCCACAAATAAACAATAAACCCTATTCTGATGAGAATTGCAGTAGATTTTGATGGAACGATAGTTGAAAACAAATACCCCGAAATAGGGAAACCAAAATTATTTGCTTTCGAAACACTAAAAGAATTACAAAAACGTGGTATTTTGCTCATTTTATGGACATACAGGAGTGGAAAAGAACTACAGGAAGCTGTAGATTTCTGCAAAAAAAACGGAATTGAATTTTATGCTGTAAATAAAAATTATCCAGAAGAACAATACGACTCAAGCATTAGCCGAAAAATAGATGCAGATATTTATATTGATGATAAAAATCTGGGGGGATTCCCGGGTTGGAGTAAGGCTTGGGAGATTCTCAATCCTGAGATATATGGCAATGAACCATTCAAAAAAATGAAAATGGAAAAGAGATCGTTTTTAAAAAAAATTTTAGGAATTAAAATATACATATAAAATGAAAAAGATTATCAGTCTAATTATTGTAGCCCTCATTTTCTCAGTATCATGCAGAACCGAGAAAGCAGATAAAGAAGATAAAAGTACCTCAAAAAAAGAACAACCCGAAAAGAAAAAGCAGCCCAGGGTTACAAAACTAATTCTAGATGGAGGCCATAAATATACAATAGGCGATAACATCGAATTCCAAATTGAATACCCTGATAGTCTTCAGCTTGATTCCATAAAAATACTTATCAATAATCAAACAGAAGAAGTAATTTACGAAGAGAAGGCAGAAATCCCTTCTGAAAAATTGCCGGTGGGCACCAATAATTTGCGATTCGAAGTATTTCTACAGGATAAAGATAAAGAAGTTTTATACAAACGTCTTGAATTCAAATCTGATATCGAACCGAAACTTCTGTCATGTAACATTAAAGATACCTACCCTCATGATTCCCAGGCTTATACACAGGGATTGTTTTATGAAAATGGTTATTTATATGAAGGAACAGGTCAAAAAGGGCAGTCTTCTCTCAGGAAAATCAACCTGGAAAGTGGGGAACTTATAAGCTCCAGGGCATTACCGAATCAGTATTTTGGAGAAGGAATAACCGCATATAAAGATAAAATTATACAACTCACATGGACTTCCAGAGTTGGATTTATTTATGACAAAGAGGAATTTAAATTGTTAAGGAAAGTAAGATATTCCACTGAAGGCTGGGGTCTAACAACAGATGGGGAGAAATTATTCATGAGTGATGGCAGTGAAAAGATTTACATACTCAATCCCGAAAATTTTTCTGAAATTGATAGGTTCGAAGTTTATGACAATGAAGGCCCCATTGAGAATTTAAATGAATTAGAATATGTAGATGGGAAAATATATGCAAATGTTTGGCAAGAAGACTATATCATAAGTTTCAATCCTGAAAATGGTAAAGTGCTGGAAAAAATTGACTGTAGTAATTTAGTCCCCGAAAAATTTAAAGGCCACCATGATTATGTATTAAATGGAATTGCTTATGACAATGAAAATGAGAGAATGTTATTAACTGGCAAAAGGTGGCCAAAAATATATCATGTGGAATTCTCCGGTTTATAGAAACCTAATTCAATTTTTGGCCGATAAGTTGTATTATTTCAGCTTTCCCCTTATGAAAATAACCTTCATATCTTTCTTTGGTTATTTCTTTATAGTGGATAATCTCTAAACCTGTCAAATCATCTAATAAATCTTGTCCACTATACAACATATCTTCATTTCGGGGTCCCCCTGTATCCTGGTTAATCTGATTTTTTGAAAAAGCCTCAATTAAGAAATATCCTCCTGGTTTTAAATATTCAATTAACTTTGTATGTACTTGTTTTCTTGTATTAGAGGGTAGATGGAGAAAAATAATGGCTATAAGATCAAATTTCTCTTTAGTTGAAAACTCTTCTATTGAGGATATAGAGTAATTTATTTCCACGTTATACTCTTGTGCCAATTTTTCTGCTTTCTCTTTAGCTTTACTACTAAAATCAAATGCTGTAACGTTCCATCTTTTTAGTGCAGCATAAACACTATTCCTCCCCTCCCCATCTGCTGGCAGTAAAACGCTACCAGGCTTAAGGGTGTCAATAAATTCTTTAAAAAATTCATTTGGGCTTCTACCATATACATATTCTTTGGTATCAAACCGCTCGTCCCAAAAATGCTGCATAATTCCTTCAAATTAACATATTACTGAAAGTAATACATAAAAAAATACTTTAAAGGTTAATATTAACATAATTTATCCTTAAATCAAAATGAAAAGAACATCTAAAACCAAATAAATTAGAAATTTGTGTTTATTATAAATAATCAATAGGATCATCAACTACTGCTGTGAAAGGTGCAATTGCCCTATTGTAAATTCCCTGAACATAAGCTATAGCCATGCCGTAGTTTGTTACCGGAACTCCTGCATCTACCGCTGGTTTAATACGATTGATCAACTGTTTTCTGGTAATCATACATCCTCCACATTGTATTACCAATGCGTATTTTTGTATTTCTGAAGGCAATTCATCCAAACCTGCTACCACATCATATTGCAGTTCTTTTCCTGTAAAATTTGTAATCCACCGAGGTATTTTTACCCGCCCGATATCATCACATGAAACATGATGAGAGCATGACTCAAGCAAAAGAACTTTATCCCCATCTTTTAATTCCGAAATTTTCGGAGTGCCCTTTAAATAATTATCAAAATCACCTTTATACCTTGCCAGTACAATGCTAAAGCTAGTCAGAGGTATTCCCCTGGGAATAGAAGCATCTGCTTTTGAAAATATCTGGCTGTCCGTAATAGCCAGGGCTGGTTTTATATCAGTTGTTCTTAAAAATGTATCCACCTCTCTTTCTTTAACCACTATACTTACAGCATCATTATCCAAAATATCCCGGATCATTTGTACTTGAGGCAAAATGAGCCTTCCTGCCGGAGCCTCAATATCTATGGGAGTAATGAGAAGTACAATATCCCCATAATTAATCAAATCACCAATTAGAGAAGGATTGGTATAAGCGGATTCAGGGATTTTCTTTCTAATTGACTTCAGTATAATATTTTCATCATCTGAATTCACCACACTAAAATCAATTACCTCAACCTGATATTGCTTTTGAACATGTTCTTTTAGCTGCTGGTTAACAGATTCAATATCAGCTTTATTATGAATTATAATGAATGGTGTGGAAGTTTTTCGGAACTCCTCTATAAGACTTTCCTCAAAATTACCAAAAATATTATGCGTAATAACAAGAATACCCAAATCAATAGTTTTCACCGATGCTTTGGTTTTTGCAACTCTTTTCTCCCCCAGTTCACCCATATCATCAATACCTGCTGTATCTACCAGTACTACTGGTCCGAAACCTGTAATTTCAAATGATTTCTTCACGGGGTCAGTTGTTGTTCCTGCATAATCAGACACAATGGCAATATCTTGATCTGCCAGTCTGTTAATCAATGAACTTTTGCCCGCATTTCTTCTTCCATATATGCCAATGTGTGGTTTAGATTCTTTTCCTTTAGTCATAATATAGTTAGTTCAAAAAATTAAGAAGTTTTAACCGGTTCTATTCAATTAAATCCTGAATTTGGTATCCTAGTTTTAATAATTTTTCCGGGGAAAGAACCGATTTTAGCTTTTCCTTATTCATGTATTTCAATTTTTCATTTGCCTGAAATATGTCAATCTTTTCATTTTTCATTAAGTACGCAATATCTGAAGCTTTATTGTACCCAATATAAGGTGTCAAAGCGGTTGTAACCGAAGGACTGTTATATATACGTTTTAAAGCAACCTTGGGATAAATTACCATTCCCTCAATCAAGTTTTTCTGGATAGTCTCACCGGCAGCAATGAGCAGCTTCAGGCTATCAATCAAGGCATGCCCAATGACTGGGATATACGCGTTCAGCTCCAATTGTCCTTGTCCGCATAGTGAACTAATTAGTGAATCATTAGAATAAATTTTGTGGGATGCTGAAATAACAAACTCTGGAATAACCGGATTTATTTTTCCAGGCATCACCGAACTACCGACCTGCTTTTGAGGAATTGTGATTTCTTTGAAAGATTGCATGTCGGAACTAAGGAGCCTTATGTCAGAAACAATTTTTTCAAGGTTCACAGCATGAGATTTTAATATTGCATGAACTTCTACCAGAGGATCCAGGTTTGAAGTAGGGTCTGTAAGATTTTCGCTCCTGGTAACAGGCAATCCTGTTAATCTCTGTAATGTTGGAACAACTTCCATAATCATGTATGTTGGCACGGAAAGACCTGTTCCGATTGCACTTCCACCAATATTTACAATTTTTATCCGTTCCAATGCCTTAGAGACGCGCCACCAATCCCTTGATAAAGCGTCATTATACGCACCAAACAATTTACCAAAAGAACTGGGAACCGCCTCCTGAAGTTGGGTAAACCCCATTCTTAAATCATTCCGATAGCTTCTCTCTTTCTGCTCAAGTACAGCTCTTAAATGGTTAATTCTTTCCTCCAACTCCAGCAAAAGTTTCATTATAGTAATTTTCAATGCTGTAGGAATTACATCATTGGTAGATTGAAAAACATTGGCGTGTTCAAAAGGATCTACAAGATTATATTGCCCCGGATTCTTATCTAAAATCTGAAGTGCACGATTGGCTATAATTTCATTCACATTCATATTAATACTTGTTCCTGCTCCTCCCTGAACTCCCGGAACAATAAAATCATCAAAACACTTCCCCTGTGATAATTCAGTGGAACTTTTTATTAAAGCGTCAATAACTTCCTCCTGGATAAAAATAAACGGTAATTTTTCGCCTGAATATTTAGATTCAACAGCTTGTTTATAGCGAAAATAAGTTTGATAAACAGCTAATTTAACTGTCGCAACGCTTTTAAACCATTCAATATGGAAGGGAGTGCGATCTGGGAAATTATGCTTAGCTCTCATGGAATGAATTCCATATAGTGCATTCTCCGGAATTTGCATCTCACCAATAACATCTTTTTCTGTACGCATAAATTAATACCTGTCTTTAATTTTGTTCATGACTATATTCCTATATAATGATAACGAGTTACTATAACTCATCAGTTGCTATAATTGTTTATCCTGAATTTTTAAATCAGGTATTGCACATCCAACTCTTAAAGTTCTAATAAATAAACAAATAACCTTTCTTTAAAAATCTTTGTCAACAGAACAAAATTATATTATTTTAGCCAATTAATATTTTGCTATGTACGAATTTATTAGAGGAAAGATTGAAGAAATCACGCCTGCGTATGTCATTCTAGTAAATAACAACGTAGGGTATTTTCTTAATATCACTTTAAATACTTATACTTTTTTAAGAGAAAAAGAAGAATGTTCACTGTATTTACATGAAGTTATCAGAGAAGATGCCTTTATTTTATACGGTTTCAGTGAAAAAAGTGAAAGGGAAGTATTCAGACAACTTTTATCTGTATCAGGGATAGGTGCTAATACATCCTGTATGATATTATCATCATTAAATGTGAGTGAACTAAAAAATGCAATTATTAACGAAGAGGTAAACACTTTAAAAAACATAAAAGGAATTGGCGCAAAATCGGCTCAGAGAATAATCGTTGATTTAAAGGATAAATTAAGCAAAGAAGAAACAAGTGAAGAAATATTTTCAGGAATAGACAATACAATCAAAGATGAAGCGTTTTCAGCTTTAGTCACTTTAGGTTTTAATAAGAAAAAAGTAGAAAAAGTCTTAGATGATATAGTACGCAAGAAAAGTGATATAGGAGTTGAAGAATTAGTTAAAAAAGCACTATCAAAACTATAACCCTTTACATAATCCTTGGATTTAGAAAATTATAAAATAACCAAGACAATCATATTTGTTACATTGTGGGCTTTAGCTATCCAGGCAGAAGCTCACAATAGTTTTTTTCAGACAAATTCACTCCAGGAGTCTTTTCCCGAAAATGACACAATTAGATTACCTTATAATTTTGAAGATGTTGAAGCATTCCCATTTTTTCAAACCAAAAAAAAATCACCCCTTTTCCTTGACTATCCTGACAACATAGAATCTTCCTCAGAATATGACACGGAAAAAGACGAATATATACTTAAACAGCAAATTGGAGAATTTGATTATCGCCCTCCTGCCCATATAGATAGAGAGCAATACTGGGATTATCAATTCGAACAAATGGTAAGAGATTATTGGCGGCAAAAGGCAAGTGGTGGCGAAACTTCAGAAGAAGATGAAGGTCTGATACCCCAACTTGAACTTGGAGGGGAAGCATTTAACAGACTTTTCGGTAGTAACACAATAAATATTGTACCCCAGGGAGCAGCAGAATTAATCTTCGGGGTGAACATAAACAGGGTTGATGATCCAAAACTGTCTGAAAAACTCAGAAAAACAACCACCTTTGACTTTGAAGAAAGAATTCAGATGAATGTGAGTGGAACCATCGGGGATAAAATAAAACTCGGGATTAATTATGACACAGAAGCCACTTTCGACTTTGAAAACCAAACAAACTTAGAATATAGCGGTGATGAAGATGAAATCATACAAGAAATAGAAGCCGGTAATGTTTCTTTACCACTTCCCGGGTCATTAATAACAGGAAGTCAGAGCCTATTTGGACTAAAAACAAAATTAAAATTTGGGAATTTAGATGTCTCCACTGTATTTTCTCAGCAAGAAGGACAAAGCCAGGTAATTCAACTTAAAGGAGGTGCGAAAACACAGGACTTTGAAATTAAGGCTGATGAATATGATGAAAACAGACACTTCTTCTTGTCACATAAATTTAAGGAAAATTACGATAAAGCCCTCCGGAATCTACCTTTAGTAAGCTCTGATATTGAAATCACAGATGTTGAAGTATGGGTGACGAATAAAAAAAGCAACTTTGAGAACTCAAGAAACATTATTGCTTTCATGGATTTAGGAGAAGAAAAACAAGAGAATGTTTTGGCTTCAGATGCTATAATAAACAATTTCAGTGGGTCTTACCCTCATAATAACGCTAACAACTTATATGAACAACTCACATCTACTTCCTTTGAAGGAATAAGAAACATTTCAGAAACAAATAAAATTCTTGAACAATGGCAACAATATGATTTTCAACCAGGTAAAGATTTTGTTAAGCTGGAAAATGCACGCAAACTCAATGAAAACGAATATACAATAAACCGAAAACTCGGGTATATTTCACTCAAATCGGCACTCAGGAAAGATGAAGTATTAGCCGTTGCCTATGAATACAATACTAAAGGCTCACAAAAAAAAGTTGGAGAGCTATCCCAGGATGGAGTTAGTTCTCCTGAGGCACTAATCGTAAAAATGATTAAAGGAACGAGTTTTACACCTAAATATCCGAACTGGGAACTGATGATGAAAAATATTTATTCTATAGACGGCTACGAGATTAACAAAGAAGGTTTTAAGATGGATATTCTGTACCAAGACGATAGAACGGGTAATACTATTAATTATATTCCAGAAGGTAAATCCAGCGAAACATTACTCTTGCAGGTAATGAACCTGGACAATACCAATTCACAATTAGATGCAAATCCTGATGGGATGTTTGATTTTATACCAGGTGTTACAATATTACCTGAAGATGGGAAAATAATTTTTCCAGTTAGAGAACCTTTTGGTTCGCACTTAAAAAAGCAATTTGAGAATGAGGCAATCGCTGAAAAATATATTTTCGAAGAATTATATGACTCGACCTTAACAATTGCCAGACAAACAACCGAAAAGAATAAATTTATTCTTCAGGGGGAATATGAAAGCTCTTCATCATCCGAAATTTCACTAAATGCAACAAATATACCTGAAGGATCTGTTGTAGTTACTGCCGGCGGAAGAAAGCTAACGGAAAATGAAGATTATACAGTTGATTACAATCTAGGAAGAGTAAAAATACTTGACGAATCGTTAATACAATCCAGCACTCCAATACAAATTTCCCTGGAAAACCAGGAATCCCATAGCATGCAAAAAAAGACGATGACAGGAACACATTTAAACTATAATGTCTCAGAGGATTTTAAAATTGGAGCAACCGTTTTAAATCTAACCGAGCGTCCATTGACTAAAAAAGTAAACATTAGTGAAGAACCAATTTCCAATACAATTTGGGGATTAAACACATCTTACAGAACAGAAACTCCTTTCCTTACCAAATTAATTGATAAATTGCCCTTCTTAGATACAAAAGAAGAATCCAGTATTTCTTTCGAAGGAGAATTTGCTCATCTTATCCCGGGACATTCAAAAGCAATAGAAAAAGAAGGGAATGCCTACATTGATGATTTTGAAGGAAGTGAAACTTCAATTGACCTTAAAAATCCTTCTGCATGGGTATTTGCGAGTACCCCACAGGGACAGAATGAAATTTTCCCAGAGGGGTCAAAGAACAACGACTGGGCATATAACTACAACAGGGCAAAACTGGCATGGTATCATATTGACCCACTATTCCTCAGGGAGAACAGCCCTAATATGCCTCAGTATATAAAAAGCAACCCAGATCTACGATCAAGCCACTTTGTCAGAGAAATTTTTGAAGAGGAACTTTTCCCAAACAGGGATAATCCAGCAGATATACCAGCAAGCATACAAGTTCTTAATCTTGCATATTTCCCGGACGAAAAAGGACCTTATAATTTTGAACATTCCTCAACAGGAGAAATAGGGATATCAAGTGGCATTAACCCAGACGAAAGTTTAAAAAAACCCGAAAGTCGATGGGGTGGAATAATGCGGGAAATTTCAACAACAGATTTCGAAGAATCCAATGTTGAATATATTGAGTTTTGGCTGATGGATCCTTTCGTATATGATTCAACGAACACAAATGATGGTAATCTGTATTTTAATCTGGGTGACATCTCAGAAGATATTCTGAAAGATTCCAGGAAAAGTTTTGAACATGGATTACCGCCTCCAGATGAAATGAATGAGGTAGACACAACAATGTGGGGAAGAGTTCCTAGCTCACAATCAATGGTAACAGCATTCGACAACGACCCGGAAGTAAGGCAATATCAGGACATTGGACTTGATGGTCTGTCCAACGAAGATGAATACAGCTTTTTTGGTGAAGACCATGGTTACCTTGATTCACTACGAAATGTGCTGGATCCCGAAGTTTTTGAAGAAAAATATGGTGGAAATCCCGAAGAAAGTGATATAGCTAATGACGACTACCACTACTACAGGGGTAGTGACTATGATGCTGAACGACGAGGAATAATCGAAAGATATAAAAATTATAATAATCCTGACGGCAACTCTCCAACTGATGAGCAATCACCAGAAAACTACCCAACCAGTGGAAAAACACAACCTGATGTTGAAGATATTAATCAGGACAACACTCTGGATGAAAACGAAAGTTATTATCAATATAAAGTCCCCCTGGACCCGGAAGAGATGGAAGTTGGGCAAAACTATATCATTGACAAAGTTACCCGGAATGTCGATCTGGCCAACGGGGAAAAGTCAAAAGTTACCTGGTATCAATTCCGCATACCCGTGAGAGATCCAGATAAAAGGGTTGGGGCTATAAGGGACTTTAACTCTATAAAATACATGAGAATGTTTTTGCGTGGATTTCAAGACTCTGTCATCCTCCGTTTTGCAAAATTAAACCTGGTGCGAGGGGAATGGAGGCAATACACCAAAGCCCTCAATGAAGCAGGGGAAGATTTATCGGCACCTGAATATACAGAAGGTAATCTAAACATATCTGCTGTGAATATAGAAGAAAATGCAGACAAAACACCTGTCAACTATGTTTTGCCTCCTGGTATTGACAGGGTAACTGACCCAACCAATCCTCAATTAAGGCAACTAAATGAACAAGCTATTGTTTTCAAGGTAAATAATCTTGAGGATGGTGACGCTCGGGCTGCCTTCAAAAATGTAAACCTGGATGTAAGACAATACAACAAGATTAAAATGTTCTTACATGCTGAAGCATTTGAAGAAGAGCAATTACAAGATGGTGATTTAAGGGCTTTTATAAGATTGGGAACAGATTACCGAAACAACTACTATGAATATGAAATTCCCCTCAAAGTGACTTCTCCCGGACGATACAGTAATGATAGTGAAAGTGACCGTCATACAGTATGGCCCAATGAGATGGTTATCGATCTGAATGCACTGCCAAAAATAAAACTACAACGAAATAATGCAATCGGCGAAAGTTCTAATATCAATTTTCAAACCATTTATAGCATAATACAAGATGATGCAAGAATATCGGTAAGAGGAAACCCTAACCTTAGCGATGTTAGAACAATTATGTTAGGTATTAGAAATCCGCACCAAAAAAACAATAGTGATTCAGACGACGGTCTGAGAAAATCAGGGGAAATATGGATGAATGAATTACGATTATCAGATTTTAAGGAAGAAGGTGGATGGGCTGCACGCGGAAGGGTTAGTTCTCAGTTAGCAGATTTTGCAACAGTTAATTTTTCCGGTAACCTGAGCACACCTGGATTTGGAAGCATAGAACAAAAAGTGAATGAAAGAAGCAAGGAACAAGTAGCTCAGTATGACTTATCCACAAATCTTAATCTTGGTAAATTCTTTTCAGAAAAAATGGGTGTAAAAATACCCTTCTATATAGGCTTATCTGAGAATGTCATAACCCCCGAATACAACCCGATCAATCCTGATGTAAAACTAGATGATGCACTTAATGCCCAAGACACAAAAAGAGAAAAAGATTCAATAAAAAACATTTCCCAGGATTATTCAAGCAGGAAAAGTATAAATTTCACTAACATTAGAATAAACCCCCAGGACCAAGACAAAAATCCAATATATGGTATTTCCAATTTTTCATTCAATTATGCATATAATGAAATGTTCAACCGGAACATCAACACAAAATATAATGTCATAAGAGACCATAAAGGAGGTGTAACTTATGACTACAATACAAGACCCAAAAACATACAACCATTCAAAGGAGCAGGGGGAATCTTAAATAGCTCACTACTTAGACTCATCAAGGACTTCAACTTTTATTATATGCCCTCCTCTTTTTCTTTCAAAACCTCTGTTGAAAGGCATTATAATGCTTTTGAAAACAGGAATATCAATAATCCACAGTTGACCTACGAACCTAGCTTCAGCAAAGATTTCCTATGGGATAGGCAATACAGACTTCAATTTGACCTTACCCGGTCTATCAAATTAAATTATTCTGCGACAAACAGAGCAAGAATTGATGAACCCAGGGGAATAGTAGATAAAAATAAAGCACCCCAGAAATATGAGCAATGGAAAGACTCAGTCTACACAAACATCAGAAATTTTGGCCGTAATACAGATTTCCAGCAAAAATGGGACTTATCATACCGGGTTCCTATTAACAAAATACCCCTGTTAGACTGGGTAAATCTTTCTACGAACTATAATGGAACTTATAACTGGCAGGCAGGAGCAAACTTTTCAGATACAAGCGACATAAATATAGGGAATACTATAAGAAACTCGAATACACTACAATTAAACAGCCAGTTTAATTTAACAAACCTGTATAATAAAGTAGGATTTCTAAATGACATTAATAAAAAGCACCAAAGCCAGGGACAATCAAGTAAAAAAATCAAAACAGTAAAATATGAAGAAGATCAGCTGACATTTAAGGAGGGTGAACCCATTGAAATCAGGCATGATCTGAATACTGAAGAAATTCAGGCAAAAGCATATCAAAGCAATGGCAGAGAAATAGCAGGTAAAGTTGACGTTGTTAATCAACGAAAAATTACATTTACCCCTGATCAGGATGATGACAATGCAATGATTCGAATTCAGGGTGAAATAGAAGATAAAGACAGTCCTTTAACCATTATTGCAGAAAATTTCGCACGGGTACTTATGGGTGTAAAAAATATATCAGTATCCTGGTCAAGAACCCAAGGCTCAGAATTACCTGGCTACAAACCTGGTACTAAGTATATGGGACTTACGCAAACAAATGATGAATTTGCTCCAGGAATACCCTTTATACTGGGATGGCAAAACGAAAATTTCGCAGACCTTGCAAGAGCTAATAACTGGATTACTGACGATCCAAGACTAAGCAGTCCCTTTTTATTAACTGAAACAGAAAACCTAAACTTACGCTCAACAATTGAACCCATTCCGGGTATTCAAATTAATTTAAGCGGATCAAGAGTTAAATCAGACAACTCAAGAGAATATTACGTATATAATGACTCCATTGGCGGTATTGAAAATTACGGTTTCCAGCAAGAAGGTAGTTTCTCAATGAGTTTTCTTACAATAGGAACAGCATTTGACAAAATCTCCCAGGAAAACAATTATCAGTCGAAAGCATTCAATAAATTCAGGGAATACAGGACAATCATTTCAAAGCGATTAGGGGAAAAACGTCAAAAAGAATGGGAGGAAGATTATAATCCAGGTAATGAGGAATATGCCGATGGTTATGGAAAAACAAGCCAGGATGTACTGGTTCCTGCTTTTCTATCAGCATATGGTGAATACAAACCACAAAATGCTCCCCTGGGAGTGTTTCCACAAATTCCCTTCCCTAATTGGAGAGTTAACTTCAATAAATTAAACCAGATTGATTTTGTCAAAAAAATCTTAAAAAATGTAAATATCAGTCATTCATACAAATCAACATACTCGCTTGGGTCATTTCTATATAACCAGGAATTTGACGATATTGAGCAAACTTTTGCTTCCCTGAGAGACCAACAAAATAATTATGTAGCAAAATTTGATATTAACACAATATCAATCAATGAACAATTTAATCCTCTGATTAATTTTGATCTTACATGGCAAAATAATCTGACCACTAAATTTCAACTGTCCAAATCACGGAAAGTAACATTAAGCCTGGCAAACAACCAGATAACAGAAACCTTAAGTGAAGAATATTCTGTAAGCATGGGATACAGATTCGAAGATTTTAATTTAATAGTTGATTTTGGTGAGCAGGAACAAACAATGGAAAATGATCTAAATATAAAGACAAATTTCACTTTCAGAGAAAATTTAACAATATTACGCAAGTTGGACGACGACGAAGAAGATAATCAAATTACTGCAGGACAAAAGAATATTGTAATTGGCGTGTCAGCTGATTATGCACTAAGTAACAGATTTAATGTCAAGGCATTTTTTGACAGGAATGTAAACGAACCAAAAATTTCCCGCTCATACCCAACTGCAAACACTAATTTTGGATTTAGTTTACGATTTAGTCTTTCTGAATAATTTTGTTTAAAGAAAAAATTATGTATTTTTGGACTATTATTGTTTATCATAAAAAAAATTAGCTATGAACATTCCCGAAAATCTAAAGTATACCAAAGATCACGAATGGGTCAAAGTCGAAGGAGATGAAGTTCTTATCGGTATTACTGACTATGCTCAGAATGAGTTAGGTGATATTGTTTTTATTGAAATTGAAACAGAAGGAGAAACTTTAGAAAAAGAAGAAGTATTTGGAACAGTTGAAGCAGTTAAGACAGTTTCTGACATTTACATGCCTGTATCAGGAGAAGTTACTGAAGTGAACCCAAAGCTTGAGGATTCTCCGGAAATTGTTAACAAAGACCCTTACGGCGAAGGCTGGTTAATCAAAGTAAAAATCAACAATCAATCTGAATTGGATGATTTACTTAGCGCTGACAAGTACAAAGAACTAATTGAATCTTAGGTAAAAGTTTTATTCAAGAAAAAAGGTGCTGCACAAAACAGCACCTTTTTTTTTACCCAATATTCAGGTTTTATTTGGCTTTTATTTTGTTTCTAAAGTCTTCTTTACTTCAACTTCTTTGTAACCTTCAATCATGTCACCCACTTTAACATCGTTAAAGTTTTTCACATTCAATCCGCACTCGTATCCTTCCCTTACCTCTTTGACATCATCTTTAAAACGTTTTAATGACTCAAGTTCTCCTGTATAGATTACAATACCATCCCTTATCACTCTAACTTTTGAGTTTCTCTCGAGCTTACCCTCTCTAACAATACATCCGGCAACAGTACCTACCTTCTTAATTTTAAAGGTATTTTTCACCTCTGCTGCTCCAGTAATTTCTTCTTTAATCTCAGGTGAGAGCATACCCTCCATCGCATCTTTCAAATCATTAATAGCATCGTAAATAACAGAATATAATCGTATATCGATTTGCTCCTTACCGGCTAATTTTCTAGCTGCGGAAGAAGGTCTTACCTGAAACCCAATCACAACAGCATTCGAAGCCGCGGCAAGAAGGATATCTGATTCTGTGATCTGACCTACCCCTTTATGAATGATATTTACCTGAATTTCTTCAGTACTTAATTTGGAAAATGCATCTGCCAATGCTTCAATAGAACCATCCACATCACCTTTCACTACAAGGTTTACCTCTTTAAAGTTACCAATAGCAATTCTTCTTCCAATCTCATCAAGAGTAATATGTTTTTGTGTTCTCATTGACTGTTCACGTTCAAGCTGAGAGCGTTTATTAGCTATGTCTTTAGCCTCTTTCTCTGAATCCATAACATTAAACTTATCACCTGCCTGCGGTGCACCATGCAAACCTAAGAGCTGTACAGGCTGAGATGGGCCTGCTCTACCAATTTCTTTGCCTCTTTCATTATACATAGCCTTAACACGTCCCATATGACTACCAGCCAGTATAACATCACCGACTTTCATACTTCCTGCCTGAACAAGCACATTACAGATGTAACCTCTACCATGATCTAACCATGATTCAACCACAGTTCCTACGGCTTTTTTATTCGGGTTTGCCTTTAATTCTAGTATTTCTGACTCAAGTAAAACTTTCTCTAGGAGCTCTTCAATATTTTCACCCCCTTTTGCTGAAATATCTTGTGATTGATACTTTCCACCCCAATCTTCAACAAGATAATTCATATTTGCAAGTTCTTCTTTGATCCGCTCAGGATTTGCACCCGGTTTATCAATCTTGTTAATAGCAAAAATGATTGGTACTCCTGCAGCCGAAGCATGGTTAATCGCCTCGACAGTTTGGGGCATTATGTTATCATCAGCAGCTATCACAATAATAGACACATCAGTAAGCTGAGCTCCCCTTGCTCTCATAGCTGTAAATGCTTCATGACCCGGTGTATCAAGGAATGTTATCCTTTTGCCGTTATCCAGTGTAACTCGATAGGCGCCAATGTGCTGTGTAATTCCTCCTGCTTCACCAGCAATCACATTGGCTTTTCTTATATAGTCAAGCAATGAGGTTTTCCCGTGATCAACGTGTCCCATAACTGTAACTATAGGATCGCGTGGTTCTAAATCTTCTTCTGAATCTTCTTCCTCCTCAATGGTTTCCTGTACATCAACGCTTACAAACTCTACTTTATAATTGTATTCATCAGCCACAAGAGCCATTGTTTCGGCATCAAGACGTTGGTTAATAGATACCAACAAACCTAAATTCATACAGGTTTGAATTACATCCGTAACAGAAACATTCATCATCGCTGCAAGTTCTTTCACGGAGACAAATTCGGTTACTTTCAGAACATTTTGTTCTTCTTCATGTTTCTTCTCTTCTTCTTTTTGCTTCTGGCTAATGGCCTGTCGTTTTTCCCGCCTGTATTTTGCAGCTTTTGATTTGCCTTTACTTTCCAACCTGGAAAGTGTTTCTTTTATTTGCTTTTGAACATCCTCTTCATTTATCTCATTTCGAACAGGTTTTTTCTTCTTCTTTTTCTTTGAAGGAGCAGCTTTATCCTTTTCTTTAGATCCTTGTTGCTGCTTTTTATTCGAGAATTTCACCTTCTCTTTGTCCTTATGTATGCGCTTACGTTTCTTTTTGCGCGGACTTCCTTTCTCATCCTTTTCAGCTTCTGCATCTTCTCCTTTTCCTTTAGCTGGTTCCTTTGGCTTACTGGTTTTTTTATTTTTGTCTTCTTCTTTCTTTTTCCTTTCCTCTTCTCTCTCCGCTCTGCTTTTTCTATCAGGACGGGTTTTTTGATTTAAGGAATCCAGATCAATTTTACCTACAACCTTAATTGTCTCTTCCTGGTTTTTCTCAGCCTCAATTATTGCTCCTTTGGGTAGCTCCTCTGTTTCTTCTTCAATTTTTTTCTCATCAGTATAAGTTGGTTCTTCCTCTACATCTTTTGATTCTTCTCCCTGAGCAACAACTTCGTCATTCTCGCTTTTTGCTTCCTCATCGTGGGATATTTTTTCTTCCTTCTCCGTACTCGCCTTACTGACTTCTTTTTCCTCAGATTCCTTAGCTTTTTCCTCCTCTTTTTCTTCGGTTTTCTTCTTATCGGTTTCTTTCTTGTTTAAAGCATCCAAATCTATCTTACCCACAACTTTAGGTTCTTTCTCGGGCTTTTGTTCTTTTTCAGTTGTTTGCTCTTTTTCTTCCTCTTTTGCAGATTTAGTTTGTTTCTTACTCTCTTCCTGTTTTTGTTTATCTATCTTATGTTCCTTTTCTTCCTCCTCTGCTTCATCTTTTTTTTCTGATTCAGCAGCTACTTGACCACTCACATCTTTGATAATAATTTCATCCTCAGAGGAATCTTCTTCCCCTTCACTTTCACCTTCCTCTTCCTCAACATCGCTGATAGATACAGTACTTTCTTCACTATAATGACCTAAACTAATCTTTTCAGATTCCTTTTTAACATCAATATCTGAACTATATTCTTTTACAAGTAAATCATATTGCTCGGGTGTAACTTTGGCATTAGGGTTGGGACTAACATCATACCCCTTCTTCTTGAGAAAATCCACAATCGTGGATATCCCCACATTAAACTCTCTCGCTAATTTACTCAGTCTTGTAACTTTTTTATCTTTTGCCATATAATAACCCCACAAATTTATCTTTAATAATTCGCTAAATTATAATTTATCTGTTAATTTATTCAAATTCTGATTTAAAAATTTCGAGTATATCATCAATGGTTTCCTCTTCCAAATCAGTTCGTCTTTCTAATTCAGCTTTGCTTAACTCCAATACGCTTTTTGCTGTATCTAGCCCCACAGATTTGAGAATATCAATTATCCATTGATCGATTTCATCAGAGAACTCATCAATACTAACATCTTCTTCATCTTCAACAGCTTCTCTGTATACATCAATTTCATAACCTGTTAGCTGGCTGGCTAATTTTATATTTAAGCCACCTTTACCAATGGCAAGTGAAACTTCCTCAGGATCCAGAAATACTTCAGCCTTTTTCTCTTCTTCATTAAATTTAATAGAATTAATTTTTGCAGGACTCAGGGCCCTCTGGATATATAACTGAAGGTTATTGGTATAATTAATTACATCAATGTTTTCATTTCGCAATTCCCTAACAATACCATGAATTCTTGAACCTTTCATACCTACACATGAACCTACGGGGTCTATTCTGTCATCATAAGACTCAACAGCAACCTTAGCTTTTTCTCCCGGAGCTCTAACAATCTTTTTTATTGTAATTAAGCCATCATAGATTTCAGGAACTTCAAACTCAAACAATCGCTCCAGAAAAACCGGTGATGTCCGGGAAATAATAACAAGCGGAGTATTGTTTTTCATTTCCACCCTCACTACTACAGCCCTTATCAAATCACCTTTTCTAAAGTGATCAGAAGGAATTTGCTCTTCTCTTGGTAAAATCAACTCATTACCTTCATCATCCAGCACGAGTATTTCTCTTTTCCACACTTGGTATACCTCTCCACTAACAATCTGACCAATTCGTTTTTTATATTTATTAAAGATAAGGTTTCGTTCCAGTTCCAGAATCTTCGATGTCAAATGTTGCCTCAAAGAAAGGATTGAACGTCGCCCGAAGTGCTCTATCTTCACCTCATCCGTCACTTCTTCTCCTACCTCATAATCCTCATCTATTTTCTTTGCTTCTGAGATTGCAATCTGAAGATTTTCATCTTCTACTTCACCGTCTTCAACAACCTCTCGATTCCTCCATATTTCAAAATCGCCTTTATCTATATTGATGATAATATCAAAATTCTCATCAGTACCATATTTTTTGACAAGAGCTTTTCTGAAAACCTCCTCCAGCACATTCATCATCGTTGCCCTGTCTATATTTTTCAGTTCTTTGAACTCCTTAAAAGTATCAAACATATTCAGATTATCCATTTCTCACAAGTGTTTTAGAATGTAATTACTAGTTTTGTTTTTTTTATTTCTTTAGTATTAATTCGTTTTTCTGTTATAATTGTTTTTCTTTTCTTGCCTTTTTCTTTTATTGTCTCTTTCTGTTCAATTTGTAGTTCTCCAGGCGAATATTTTTTTAAAACACCTTTAACTTTATCCCCATCTATTAATAAAACTTCCACTTCCTTCCCAATATTTTTTTCATATTGCTCTTTAACCTTAAAAGGTGCTGTCAAGCCGGGAGAAGTAACTTCTACTGTATAATCATCTAAAGCCCCTGCAAATTTATTTTTCAACTGTCGGGTAATGGCAACACAATCGTCAATTCTGAAATTCTCATATCCATCAACAACAACTTTTATCTTGTCATTTTTGATAGAGACTTCTACAACAAAATACTGATTCTTATCAAGTATTTCCTCCAGCACTTCTTCTATTCTATTAACATCAACCATTCTATTGCTTATTGCAGGATACGAAAAAAGGGGACTCTGTCCCCTACCACTTTCCCCGTTTTAATTTCTGCAAAAATATAAATTATCTAATTAATAGACAAGTATAGATCGAAAATAATTATAAATCCATGAAACGTACATGATAAAATATACATTAATCTTACAAAAGGGAATGTTTATTTTATCATGGTATGTTCCATATGACCGTTGAAAAATAAATCGACCAACAGAATAAAAAAACTTCTTATCGGTAAAAAATATTGTACCAGTGCAAAAGAAATAATCATCTAATTTTTAAGACATTATTCAAAAAAGTATAAAAAATATTTTTTGACAAATTTAAACATATCCCTGCTATATATTTTATTACATTTGTTTGTCAATCAAGAGTAAAATCTGCATAATTTTTCAATAAATAATCTTGCTATAAATATCTACAGCAGAATATGTAAAACTTTTTATTCATGAATAAGAAAAAAATTATTAATGACCCGGTATATGGATTTATAAACATATTTGATGAAATAATATATGATCTTATAGAAACGCCCTATTTTCAAAGACTAAGAAGGATAAAGCAATTAGGTTTGACGCACTATGTATACCCTGGTGCTACACATACCCGCTTCCATCATTCCCTGGGGGCTATGCACCTGATGCAATTAACAATTGATATTATTCGCTCCAAAGGTCATGAAATTACACCGGAAGAAGCTCGGGCAGCAAAAATAGCGATATTACTCCACGACCTGGGACATGGGCCTCTTTCTCATACTCTGGAGAATGTATTAATCGATGGTTATTCACATGAGTATCTATCTCAACTCTTAATGCACGATCTAAATAAAAAATTCAACAAAGAACTTAGTTTGGCTATAGAAATTTTTTCTGGCAGATACAAAAAAAAGTTTTTACACCAATTGGTTGCAAGTCAGCTTGATGTAGACCGGCTCGATTATTTGCGACGAGACAGCTTCTACACGGGGGTTTCGGAAGGTATAATAGGCGCAGACAGAATTATAAAAATGCTTACAGTTCATAATGATCAACTTGTGATTGAAGCAAAAGGCATTCATTCAATTGAAAAATTTCTAATTGCAAGGTGGATAATGTACTGGCAGGTTTATTTTCATAAAACTGTAATTTCAGCCGAACAGCTCGTCACAAATATTATTAAAAGAGCCAGGGAATTAAGCCGAAAAGGACAAGACCTTCCCTGCACACCTGTGATGAAATATTTTATTACAGACCAGTATAAAGTGGATAATGAAAAAAACCTGATTTACAATTTCATCCGTCTGGATGACAGCGATATTGCGGTATGCACAAAAAGATGGGCGGATTATGATGACCCCGTATTAGCAAATCTATGCAATAAAATGTATAACAGAAAATTATACAAAATTGAGTTACAAAACGAACCGTTTGACCAAAAAAGAATAAATGACCTCAAAGCTGAATTTCAGAAAAATCATAACTTCAGTGAAGAAGATATGGATTATTTTGTATTTTCGGATAACTTATCAAATAAAGCATACAGTGCATTCGACGACAAAATTCAGATACTCTATAAAAACAATAATGTCATGGATATAACAGATGCTTCAGATATGCTTAATCTTTCTGTTTTATCTAAAATTGTAAAAAAACATTTTTTATGTTATCCTAAGAACACAAAATAAGACAGTGCAATAGCCTTGGTTATTTTATAAAAACTATTAATAACCAATTAGATATCGCAACAAAATATTTAACCACACATTAAAATAACCAAAAGAAAATAATATTTAATTCCAAATTATCATTATTTTTGCGGAAATTTAACACACCGAAATATGGAATTTACAGCTAAGGAGATAGCAAATATAATAAACGGAGAAATCGAAGGAAACCCTGATACAAGAGTCAGTGGTTTTTCAAAAATAGAAGAAGGAAAAGAAGGCACACTTTCATTCATAGCAAATCCCAAATACAGCAAGTACCTAAAAACCAGCAAAGCTTCTATAATAATTGTCAGCAAGGATTTCAATACTAAAGAAGCCGTACAAAATACCCTCATAAAAGTTGACAATGCCTATGAATCCTTTGCAAAGCTACTTTCTTTTGCTGATAAGCACAAAATAAATAAAACAGGCATTAGTAAAACTGCTGCAATTGACGAAAGCAGCCACGTAGGGGAAGACGCATATATTGGAGATTATGTGATTATAGGGAGCAATTGCACGATAGAAAAGAATGTAAAAATATTGCCACATTGCTACATTGGAGACGAAGTTGTTATTAAAGAAGGGACTACTCTGTATCCTGATGTCAAAATATACCCGGGTTGTGAACTTGGTGCAAATTGTGTGATCCATGCAGGTGTAATAATTGGTAGTGACGGTTTTGGATTTGCGCCACAAAGCAACAACAATTATCATAAAGTGCCCCAGGTAGGGAATGTAATTATTGAAGATAATGTGGAAATTGGAGCTAACACCTGTATTGACAGGGCAACTATTGGTTCTACGATAATACGAAAAGGCGTCAAACTGGACAATCTCATACAAATTGCACATAATGTAGAAGTTGGGGAAAACACAGTAATAGCAGCACAATCAGGAATAGCCGGTTCTACAAAAATCGGGCGAGATTGTATGTTCGGGGGCCAGGTTGGCATTGTAGGTCATTTAAAAATCGGAAACCATGTGAGAATAGCAGCACAATCAGGAATTACCTCTAATATAAAAGACGGAGAGGTTGTGCAGGGAGCACCTGCCTTCGATTTTGGAACATACCAAAAGTCCTATGTATTATTCAGAAAGCTTCCTGAACTTTATAAAAAAATTAACGAGCTTGAAGACCAAATAAAAAAACTATCGAGTAATAAATAAATAAAAAATCCATATATGGGAGATAAACAAACAACCATAAGCGAACCAATAAAATTACAGGGAAAAGGCTTACATACAGGATACGAAGTTGAAATACAATTTAAACCAGCACCGCCAAATCACGGATATAAATTTCAACGCATAGATTTAAAAGAAAAACCAATAATAAAAGCTATTGTAGATAACGTGGTGGATACCTCAAGAGGAACTACAATTGAAGAAAATGGAATAAAAATTCATACCATTGAACATGTTATGGCTGCTTTAAGAGGGATGAATATAGATAATGTCCTCATAGAACTTAATGGCCCGGAAACACCAATTATGGACGGCAGCTCAAGAGTATATGTTGAAGAGTTTGAAAAAACAGGAATTGAAGAGCAGGATGAAGATAAAAATTACTTTGAGATCAAAGAGAAAACAATATTCAAGGATGAGGAAAACGATATTGAGTTGATTGTATACCCGGACGAAGAGCTCTCAATTAATGTTTTAATTGATTATAATTCAAAAGTTTTAGGCCATCAATACGCTTCTTATGATCAAAAGACAGATTTTAAGAAGGAAGTTGCCCCATCCAGAACATTTGTTTTTTTCCACGAGTTGGAGTTTCTTTTAAGAAATAATTTAATAAAAGGCGGAGACCTGGAGAATGCTATTGTAATAATGGAGAACCCTGTTCCCCAGGAAGAACTAGACCGGATTGCTGATCTGTTCAACAAACCAAGAGTAAAAGTTAAGCCAGAAGGTGTATTAAATAATGTTGACTTATATTACAACAATGAACCTGCCCGGCATAAACTGCTTGATATGATTGGCGACATTGCACTTATAGGCCAACCTGTCAAGGGCAAGATAATTGCAAAAAAACCAGGACATCATGCTAATACCGAATTATCTAAAAAAATACTGAAGAGTATCCGGAAAGAAGCTTCAGAAGATCATATACCGGATATTGATCTTAGTGAACCACCATTATTAGATGTTAATCAGATTTGTAAATTCTTACCTCACAGACCGCCTTTCTTACTAGTAGATAAAATACTTCAGATGGATCATTCATCCATTATTGGATTAAAAAATATTACGATGAATGAAGGGTTCTTCATGGGTCATTTCCCAAATGAGCCTTTAATGCCAGGTGTGCTGCAAGTAGAAGCAATGGCACAGGTTGGAGGCATTCTGGTCCTTAATTCTGTACCTGACCCAGAAAACTATCATACATACTTTCTTAAAATCGATAAAGTAAGATTTAAAAGAAAAGTTGTGCCAGGAGACACACTGGTATTTAAACTCGCACTTAAAGCACCAGTACGCCGGGGAATTGTTACCATGACAGGACAAGCTTTTGTTGGCAAGACAGTCGTAATGGAAGGAGAATTAACTGCTCAAATCGCTAAAAATGATAATTAATGGAAAACAATAACGTATACATACATCCTGATGCGAAAATAGGAAAAAACGTAACTCTTGAGCCTTTTACAAGCATAGCTGGTGATGTGGTAATCGAAGACGGTTCATGGATTGGCCCGAACGCTACAATCATGGACGGTGCCAGGATAGGCAAAAACTGTAAAATTTTCCCGGGTGCAGTAATTTCAGCCATACCCCAGGATTTAAAATTTCAGGGTGAAATAACGACAGCAGAGATTGGGGACAACTCGATAATCAGGGAATGCGTGACTGTAAACAGGGGAACAAAATCAAAAAATAAAACAATCATTGGGCAAAACACAATGTTAATGGCGTATAGTCACATTGCTCATGATTGTATCATTGGAAACAACATAATAATAGGAAATGCGTGCCAGATTGCAGGAGAAGTTGAAATTGATGACTGGGCTATACTAAGTGGACTTGTTGCAGTACACCAATTTGTGCGAATAGGAAAACATGTTATGATCTCCGGAGGCTCGCTGGTAAGAAAAGATGTACCACCATATATTAAAGCAGCCCATGAACCTCTTGCTTATGCAGGCGTGAATTCAATTGGCTTAAGAAGAAGAAATTTCTCTAATGAAAAAATTAATGAAATTCTCGAGATGTACAGGGAACTCTATCTTCGAGGCAATAACAACAGCCAGGCTATAGAAAATATAAAATCTAAAATTTCGGCATCAGAGGAAAGGGAAGAAATCATTAATTTCTTTCAGCAATCGGAACGGGGGATAATAAAAGGAGTGAATTCCCAATAAAAAAATTAATTAAAAAAGGGGAACTCTACTTCTTACTCCACCCCTGAGCTTTGAGCTCGATTTCATGGTCACTATAGCTGATCATGT
>JBKGZD010000002.1:0-48024 GCA_046545795.1 Bacteroidales bacterium
AAACTATCAGACCATTATCCAATAATGGCTGAAATTATGTACCAAAACTGATTTACCACACGAGAGGCGCATTCATAAGAAAGAAAAACTTTAACTGTTAGGAGTTTAAAAAGCCTGCCGATAATTTGAAGCACCAGAATCACTCAAGATTATCCAAAAACGAGCTTACTAAATTAATGGAAATTTTAAAACTTACTTCTACTTCTGAATTTGCCTATCCAGCAAACCCTTAGAACCCTTTATATTTCATTCCCAGTAGTAAAAGGAAGTTCATTAAGATTAATGTTTCCACCAGAAAGGATTATGCCTACTTTTTTTGATTTAAAAACAAACCTGTTATCCATAATAGCAGCCAGGGCAACTGCAGCTGAGGGCTCCGCTACAAGTTTCATCCTTTCCCAAATTAGCCTCATAGCTTTTACGATAGTATCTTCTTTTGTTGTAACAATATCATCAAGATATTCATTAATAATTTTAAACGTTAATAGGCTTAGGGATGTTAGAAGTCCATCAGCTATTGTGTTGGGGCGGTCTACGGGTATCAGAAAGCCTTGTTTAAAGGATCTGTATGCATCATCTGCCATTTGAGGTTCGGCTCCGTATACTCGAATCTCTTTTTTTATGTTTTTCGCAGCAATGGCCGTACCGCTGATTAATCCACCACCACCAACCGGGGCAATGATGACATCTAAATCAGGGTAGTCTTCAAGTAGTTCTTTCGCTGCTGTACCCTGTCCGCATATTATTCTACTATCGCTTGATGGATGGATAAATATTGCGTTGGTTTTGCTGCTGATTTCTTTGTATGTTTCTTCTCTTGAATCGAGAGAAGGCTCGCAGAAAGTTATATTGGCATTGTAAGATTTTGCAGCTTTAATTTTTGAAGGATTTGAAGTTTTGGGCATTACCACGTGGGCTTTTATTCCTGCTGTTTTTGCTGCCAGTGCCAGGGCTGCGGCGTGATTACCGGAGGAATGAGTACCTACTCCATTACTTGCTTCTTGCTTGTCTATCTGTAATACCGCATTACTAGCGCCCCTGAATTTAAAAGAACCGGTTTTTTGAAGATTCTCACATTTAAAAAATAATTCTACATCAACAATTTCATTAATGGTAGTACTGGTATGAACAGGAGTCCTGTTGATTTGTTTTCTTATTCGTTTGTGGGCATTGTTAATGTCTTCAAATGGGGGAATTTTATTCTGCATCTTGTTGTGTTTTTATTGAATCTTGATATTCTTTATATTTTTCTTTCACCCTTTCAAGAATAAAATATTTTCTTGTTGTTATCAAATACTCATCGCTAAAATTACAAAATTCCATAAATTTTATTAATTCTTCATTTTCCAGTCCAGTTATTTCACCTACAATTTCCTTATTATACTTTGAACGTATTTTTTCGCTTATTGTTTTTTCTTCTTTTAGTTCCTTGTATTTTCTTAGTTCTTTACCTTCTCTGCTGAATATTGAATATATTAATGATACGGGACTTTCCAGACCGGGTTCGGGTGGTATTACAGTGTCCGGAGGGGGCTGCAGATCCCTCCATATTCGTGGATGTATTGCTTCTTTGGGGTTTTCTATTTCCAGGTCAAGGAACTTTTCTTTGAAATCCTGGTAAGTCCCCCACGGTGTAACTTCAACTTGCTCAATCATATATGTTTTTTCCTCCATGGGAATACTTCTTACTATAAAGGGTTTGTAATCTCCTTCATAGGAAAAATTTTTATTTTCATAGCCTATTGCAGTTATGAGCAGTGTGTCTCCAGGAGCTCCCTTTATTTTAAAATTGCCTGAAGTATCTGATATTGTGCCATAATAGTTTTCGGTATTAATGACATGGGCATATTCAACAGGTTTGAATGTTTTCTTATCATATAAATTGCCTATTATGGTTATTACAGAATCTTCTTTCTGGGCATTTAACTGGCCAATGCTCAATAGAATGAGTATAAAAAAAGTTGTTATCTTAATTTTCACTTTCAAAATTATTGCTTGATGTAAATTTATAACAGTATTATTTGTTCTGCTAACCGTTTTTTATTTCTTAACACAATTTAACGATAGTGAGTTTCCTGGATTATATTACTATCGTTTATCATTATTTATTAATGAATATTTTGTCTGGTATTATGATTAATACAGGTTTAAGAATGAATTTCACAAACTTTTTTTTGTTTATTTTTGTTCTGTAATCAGCATGAAAAAATATAAAAATACAACTATGAGTTTAAAAGATGAAATTATAAAGGTATGGAATAATCGTGAATTGTTGAAGGAAGCAAAATATAAGGAAATGATACGGGACGTAGTTGAAGATTTGGATAAAGGGCGGTTAAGAGTTGCTCAACCCGTTGATGGAGACTGGGAAATAAATGATTGGGTTAAAATGGCAGTTATCTTGTACTTTCCAATCCAGGAGATGAAAAAGACAGAGGTGCCCCCTTTTGAATTTTATGATAAGATTGACTTAAAAAAAGATTATGATAAGATAGGGGCAAGGGTTGTTCCTCACGCTATTGCACGTTATGGTTCTTTCCTGGCAAAAAATGTAATTATGATGCCTTCTTATGTGAATATAGGAGCATATGTTGACAGTGGGAGTATGATTGATACATGGGCAACTGTGGGGTCATGTGCTCAGATTGGAAAGAATGTCCATATTAGTGGAGGTGTTGGCATTGGAGGAGTATTGGAACCGGTGCAAGCCGCACCTGTTATTATTGAAGACAATTGTTTTATAGGCTCACGCTCCATCATTGTAGAGGGGGTAAGGGTTAAAAAGGAGGCTGTCATTGGGGCTAATGTAACTATAACCAAATCCACCCATATTATAGATGTATCTAAGGAAGAACCGGTGACTTTGTATGGAGAGATTCCTGAAAGAGCTGTTGTAATCCCGGGAAGTTATACCAAAAAATTCCCTGCAGGAGAATACCAGGTACAATGCGCCCTGATAATTGGAAGGAGAAGTGAGTCGACTGATGTAAAAACCTCTTTGAATGATGCTCTAAGGGAGTTTAATGTTCCTGTTTGATTCATGAAGTAGTGTGTCATAACAAATGTAACATATCTTAGTTGAATGTAATTAAAATGAATAATGAATATAGGATTTGATGCCAAGCGTGCATTTTTTAACAAAAGTGGACTTGGAAACTACAGCAGAAGTATTCTTCAGTTATTGAGCAATTATTACCCAGAAAATAATTATTTTTTATATACACCAAAAGCTCCTACTCATGCTGATTTTATAAATAACTCCAATCTGCACGTTAAGACTCCCCGAAAAAGAATTCATCGGGTTTTGAACGCATATTGGCGAAGTTACAAGCTTCCTGGAGAGTTTAAGTATGATGGTATTGATTTATTTCATGGCTTAAGCAATGAGCTACCCGTTGATATTTCAAAAAGTAGCGTAAAATCAATTGTAACCATACATGATCTTATTTTTATGCGTTACCCTTCCTTGTATAACCGCATTGACAAATGGATATATGAGAAAAAGTTTAAAACCAGCAGTAGAAAAGCGGATACTGTGATAGCAGTGAGCAAGCAAACGAAGGAAGATCTTGTTCATTTTTTTAATATTGATGAAAAAAAGATAGAAGTTGTTTACCAGGGGTGTGATTCCATTTTTTATGAATCAAAACCTGAGGAGGAAAAGGAACATATCAGGCAAAAACATGGCTTGCCAAAAACTTTTCTTCTATATGTTGGTACAATTGAAGAGCGAAAAAATGCATTGAGTATTGTTAAAGCCTTGCACAAAGGAGGGATTGATATCCCTCTTGTGATTATTGGAAAATCCACACCCTATAAAAAAACGATTCAGCAATATATTGCCGAAAATAAAGTTAAAAACGCTATTCAGTTTTATTCTGAAATACCATTTGAAGAACTTCCGGCTATTTATCAACTGGCAAAAGCTTTTGTATATCCTTCTGTGTTTGAGGGGTTTGGAATTCCAATTCTTGAGGCATTAAATTCACAGACTCCGGTAATAACTACCCGTGGGGGTTGTTTTCATGAAACAGGCGGTTCTCATTCATTATATGTTGACCCTTTAAATACAGAAGAAATTGCAGATGCTATAAGGAGTGTTCTTTATAATGAAGATTTGCGTAAAAGAATGATAGAGAAAGGCTATGAACATGCTATGAAATTCCGGGATGAACATGTTGCAAAATTTATGATAGATGTTTATTTAAGAACAATAGAGAAATAATATAGCGCCAAACAAAATATCCCGTTGAAAAGACGGGATATTTTGTTTGGCTTTTTATTTAACTTTTATTGTAATTTAAACACAATTGGTATGGTAAACTGTACTCTTACTGCTTTACCTCTTTGTTTTCCAGGTTCCCATTCGGGGGCATCACGTATTGCTCTGACAGCTTCTTCGTCCAATGCAGGGTCAACTCCTCTCATTACTTCCGCATTAGATATGGAGCCATCTTCATCTACTACAAATTTAACGAAAACTGTTCCTTCGATACCGTTTTCAGCAGCAACACTTGGATACTTGAGATTTTTCTGAATATAGTCTCTAAATGCGTTTATTCCACCGCCGCGAAATTCAGGCATGTCCTCAACTTTCATGAAAATTTCCCCCTCTTCTTCTTCTTCTTCTTCTTCTTCATCTCCAAATGAGTCATAACTGGTTTCAGTGTCATCGTCGGCTTCTGTTTCTTCAATATTCAGTTCGTCCTCAACTTCCACATCATCGTCTACGATGTTAATCTCTTCTACACTCTCTGGCGGAGGTGGAGGTGGTTCTTTTTTCTGCTCCTGTCTGGTAACCGGAACTTGTTCCTGTTCAACCTCATCATCATCCTGGCTTGTGAATCCCTCACTTTCTTCAGGCTGTGTGGCCCATTCGAATGCTAAAAGCACTAATCCAATTGCTATAATATAACCTATTTCAAGGAAAAGGCTTTTTTTCTTTTCTAAATCGGCTTTTGGTGACTTTTTAACTTCCATATTTATATCTATTTTTGCTGGCTAAAATTAAATAATTCTTCTGTTATTATCAAAATATCTTGAAAATTTAATCAAGTAATTTTTTGTTTTACTAATTAACCCTTTGTTTACAACTCTTTTATATATTAACGAGAACGTTTTTCTTTATATTTTAGAATGCTGCCATTAAAAGATCGATGTCTCTTGAAGGGATGTCGAAATGTTTTCCAATTTGGTTGCTTGTTAATATACCATTGTAAATGTATACTCCATTTCTCAGTCCCCTGTTTTCTTTCAGATAATTCAGAATTCCACCATATTCACCCATTTTAACGAGTATAGGGCTGAAAACGTTACTTAATGCAATCGATGAAGTTCTTCCTACTCTTGATGCAATATTCGGAACACAATAGTGTATTACACCATGTTTTATATAAGCTGGGTTATCGATTGTCCTGCATTCTGAAGTTTCGAGGCATCCTCCCTGGTCTATGCTTAAATCTACTATTACAGAGCCTTCTTTCATTTGTTTTATCATATCTTCGCTGATCAATATTCTTGGCTGGTCTTCTTTTTGATACATCGCCCCAATCACTGCATCGGCAGATTTCAGATCTTTCATAAATACGCTGGGATGGAATACAGAAGTATATAATCTTGTAGATATTCTTTTTTGAAGTCTCCTTAGTTTAATCAGGGAATTATCAAAAATCTTTAGTGAAGCTCCCAGTCCGAGTGCTGCTTTTGCGGCATATTCAGCTGCTGTCCCCGCTCCGAGCACTATTATTTCAGTTGGGGTTATGCCTGTTACTCCTCCCAACATAACTCCTTTTCCATTACGTGATTTACTTAAATATTCAGAGGCTACAAGAATTGAGGTAGTGCCGGCAATTTCACTCATTGCCCTTCTTACCGGGAAACTATTATCTTCATCTTTTAGGTATTCAAAAGCAATTGCAATAATTTTTTTCTGCATCATTTTTCTGATGCATTGCTTGTTTTGCTGAGGTAGGTTCAGGCTGGTAATAACGACCTGGTCTCCTTTTAATGTGTCTATGTCTTCTTCATTTAAAGGGGAGATTCGCAGAATGATATCACATTGATATACCTGTTCTTTATTATCAACAATAAATCCTCCCTTCTCGCTATAATCGGTGTCTTTATATTTTGCTTCCTTTCCGGCTTCACTTTCAATAATTATCTCGTGCCCTTGATTGACAAGCAGTTCAACCGCCTCTGGTGTTAGTGGCACCCTGCTTTCTGTGTTTTGCTTGTCTTTAGGCATGCCAATTAATAATTTTGAACTTTTCCTGCTTATTTCAAGCATTTCTTCTTTAGGAAATAATCCTGTATTACTGAATGGAATATTACTGGAAACCCCTTTTTTGCTCATATTTTAATTTTTATGATATTGCTTTACATTTTCATTTCATTCGAATTGCAAAGTACGCTTACCTTCCTGTTTCTCTTCTATTTTTACATAAACAAAATTTTCCGGGAGGATATTTTTTATTTTTTCCGGCCATTCAATAAAACAATAATTTCTTGATAGAAAATAGTCTTCTATCCCAAGATCATGCGCTTCGTTGATGTTTTCGATTCTGTAAAAGTCCATATGAAATATTTTTTCTCCCGATTCTGTTAAATACTCATTTATTAAAGAGAATGTTGGACTGCTTACTATATCGATAACGTCAAGTTCGTTGCACAGGGCTTTAATAAATGTAGTTTTCCCTATTCCCAAATCTCCAAAGAAGGCAAACTTTTTTCTGCCTTTTGTCTGAGCTAAGAATTTCTTGGCAGTTTGAGAGAGCTCTTCCAACGTATTTAACTCTAATCTTTCCATCTCTTTATTGTAAGCAAATTACACTTTTGGTTTTAAAATTACAAATGGGATCATCATTTCTTCCATAGATATGCCTCCATGCTGAAATGTGTTTTTATAATAATTCACAAAATAGTTATAATTGTTAGGATAGACAAGATAATCCTGATTTGTAGCAAAAATATATGTGGAACTAACATGACTTTTGGGAAGATGGATTTTGTGTGGGTCTTCTATATCAAATACTTGCTCTTTTTTATACGAAAGATTTTTTCCGGTTTTATATCGAAGGTTAACACTTGTATTGCGATCTCCAATTACTTTCACCGGGTTTTGTACTTGTATACTCCCATGGTCTGTAGTAATAATTATTTTTACATCCTTGTCGGCTAAACTTTTTAACAGGGATAGCAGCGGAGAGTGTTTAAACCAGGAAAGAGTTAAACTTCTGAATGCTGATTCATTATTAGCCAGTTCTTTTATTACTTCCATTTCTGTTTTTGAATGCGACAGCATGTCAATATAATTAAAAATCAATACAGATAAGTTGTAATTGAACAGGTCAGTTATATTTTGGAGGATTTTTTTGCCTGTTTTGGCATGATTAATTTTTTCATAAAAAAATTTTAAATTTAATCCAGAGCGCTCAATGTGTCTTTTTAGTAATTCTTTTTCCTGCAGGTTCTTACCTCCCATTTCTTCATCATTTAGCCAAAGGTCAGAATATATTTTAGAAATTTCCAGGGGCATTAATCCTGCAAACATGGCATTTCTGGAATACTGGGTTGCGGTGGGTAATATGCTCGAATAAATTTCCTCTTTTTCTATGGAGAAATATTCTGTAATGTATGGCATTATAGATTTCCAGTGGTCATATCGAAAATTATCTATTAATAGCAGAATAACCTTCTGATCATTCTTAACTAAAGGGAAGACTTTTTCTTTGAGAAGGGTATGGGAAAACACGGGTTTGTCTTCTGTATCCTCCTTGAACCAGCTCACATAATTTTTTGTGATGTATTTTGTAAATTGATTATTGGCCTCATTTTTTTGCATTTTCAATACTTCATGCATACCACTATCTTCGTTATCCGCTAATTCAAGCTCCCAATAGACGATTCTCCTGTATATCTCAACCCAGTCATCCCATGATACAGATTGGTTGATAAGGGTGCTTAATTCTTGAAATTGAGATTGATACGAAGATATTGATTTTTCGGAAGTTAGTTTATTAAATTCTGTATGTTTCTTTATTGTTGAAAGAATTTGCTTTGGGTTTACCGGTTTAATAAGATAATCATCAATTTTTGAACCAATTGCTTCATCCATTATATCTTCTTCTTCACTTTTCGTAATCATTACAACAGGGATATTGGGCAGTACGTTTTTGATCTTTCCTAGAGCCTCAATCCCACTAGTCCCAGGCATATGTTCGTCAAGTAGGATAAGGTCAAATGCATTGTTATTTATCATTTCGATTGCATCATCTGCATTTGTGGTTGTCGATACAAGGTATCCCTTTGCTTCCAGGAACAAAATGTGAGGTTTCAGAATATCAATTTCATCATCGACCCATAATATTTTGATTGTTTTCATCATGATATTATTCTAAAATTTAATTGTGCAGTTTAGTTTTTTTAACTGCTGTTTTTATGATTGGAGGACAATTAGTTTTTTTCAAAATTTTCATGGAAAAAACTCATGTATTCCATCACTGATTTATTTTCTAATAGTTCAAGGTAATTTTTAACGGAAATATAAAAATAACTATAGTCTTTTTCATTAATTTCTGAAAATACTCTATCTTCCCTTTTTTGAAGTGTGTTATAATATTTTTTTGTTTCTTCTAAAGATTTGAATCTTTTTATGCTTATTAGGGTCTGATAATCATTTAGTTCTCTTGTTTCTGTGCTATAATCTTTTTGAAGAAAATAGTCCAGATTGAAGTTAATCAGGTCAAAATTTAACCTCCCAATATCGATATCTGTTTTATTAGCTACTACTACACAATAGTAATTATCTGCTTCACGTACTGAATATTTACTTTCCTCCTGCTCTTCTTCTTCCTGTTCATCAGCAGTTTTTTCGTTCTGGGTGTTTTTGTTTTCTTTTCTGGATTTATTTGCTGCAAAATGTTCTTCAAGATTTTTAAGTTCAGTTTTATCTAGATATGCAAGCATATTTTGAGCGGATTCTGCTATTTCTGTATCCGGATATTCTTTATTTATTTTTTCAAGAGCCTTACGGTATGAGATAATATCTTCTGTTTGTCCAATGGCAAGGGCTCTCAGAAATTCAAATCGAGGGATGTATTTTGATTCTGTGTAATCTTCTTTTGCCTGCTTATAATTTTCAATTACTTTATTATAATTACCTTTTTCGTATGCTTCAAGCGTATTGGCATAAAAATTTTCTGCTTTATTTTGCTCTTCTTCCAGTTTTTTAAAATAATTTGGGTCTTCCAGAATTTTCGCATGGTTGCTTTCAGGGTATTCTGAGATGATTTTCTTTTTGTAAGAATTTGCCTTTGAATTGTTACCCTGTTCTTCATATAATTTATAAAGGTAATAGAAGCTGGATAATTTTTGTGGGTGCTCCTTATATCTTTCGTTTAGCTCTTCAAAAGATTCGATAGCTTTTTGATTGTTCTCCAGTTCATTCATATAGATCATACCAACATTAAAGTATGCGTCCTGAATTTTTTTGTGTGAAGCTTCCATTGCTGAATCAGTCAGGGGTAATTTTTCTAAATAGTATTGTCTGTCTGTTTTTGGCAATTGTTCTTCCTCATTTTCTTCTAATTCCTCCGGGTTTTCCTGTCCTGTGAAATCTGCAAACGAACTACTGGATTTTTGTGATCTTCTCCAGTTGTCTTCAAGTTCACGTTCTCCCCATTTCTGTACAAAAGATGACTTTCCTCTCTCTACAGCGGTTTCACTATAGAAATACCATTGAGAACCATCTTGAAAATTATCTCTTTGTTGAGTTGTTCTTCCACTGGTTTGCCTTTGCTGTGCCTGACGTTCTTTTTCTTTCTGGTTTTTTTGCTCTTCTTTATATTGAGCAATCATATTATCTATGGCTGTATTTCTTTCCCTTTCATCCAGTTGAGCTATTTTTTGCAAGCTATCCTCCATACGGATTGTATTCAGATTACTTACAAGCTTGTTTAGGTTGGAATTCTTAATGTATAAATCAGTATAACCGGGATAGTCTTTTTCGAGGGAAGTTACAGCACTGTCATAGTATGCTTGTGCATTTTCATATTGTTTATCTTCGAAATAGATATCTGCTAATGAAAGATAAGTAAGACCTTTTTGGTTAGGGTTTTTAGACTCTTTCTGGGTTGCTTTTTTATAATTATTTATCGCTTCGTTGATATTGTTGTTGTTTTCTTCTATTTTTCCAAGAGCATAGTATATTTGTTCTTTAAATTCTTCATTTTTGTCTTCTTTGAGCATTTTTTCCAGCTCTTTTTTGATCCCTTCACTTTTAATACCTGCCAATTGTGCTAGCTTTGCTTTTTGGAGCTTGGCATTGAAATTCATTGCATAATCCGGCTTAATGTTAGTGACCTTTTCGTAAGTGTCGTATGCGTTTTTATGCTGTTCTTCTTCTGCATACAATTGTGCAAGAATATAAGTGTATCTGGCTTTTTTATCTTTCTGCTCAGTTTTCTCAATGGCTTTTTTCAGGGGGTCGATAGCCTTTCCTCTATTGTTTTGTTTAAGGTAAAAATGGGTATATGTTGCTAGTAATTCCGTTTCAATTTTTTGGGGGAGGCTGTCAATTTCGTCTATTTCTTCTAAAGTCTTTTCTGCATCCCGGAATCTTTCTCTTTCAATATAACTTTTTGCAAGCCAAACGCGGGCTTCCTTGATTTCTTTAGTTTCTCTATAGTTATTTATTGTATAAGAAAAGATTTCGGTAGCTGTTGAATAGTCCATCTGCCAGAAATATGCTTTCCCCATTAGCAAGTAGCTGTCATCTACAAACTTGTTATATTCTGATCGGTTATAAAATTCTTTTTCTTCCTGGGTGAGTTTTCTTTTGTTTTTTAATTTTTCAGGTTTTGCAGTAATTGAATGCAAACTTATAACTTTTCCTGCTTTTTCAATTGTTCGTTCCATCTGGGGGGTTATGTTCTCTGATAATTCTTCATCCCCATAAATAAATATTGGCAATCTTCTAGTATAGTCAAACTGGTAATCTTCTGCATACCTCTTCATTCCTTCTTCAAAGCTCTCCCTGCCATTAAAGAGTATGTTGAAATATGCAGTCAGGTTGTGGTATGATCTTCTGAAAGGTGTATTTTTTTTAGTACCACATTGAGAAAACAATACAAGAACTGTTAAAGCTAATATAATATAGCTGTAAATGGATTTTTGAACCTTCAATTTTTATCCTTTTTTTAAAATTAACTTAAAAAAGTTAATGTTATTATCCTCCTAACCCGAATAATTCATGAATTATAAAAATTTATGAATATGCAGGCCAAAATTGCAAAATTTTCAGAGAAAATTAATCGCAACTATGATTTGAAGCGAAGGATTGGGGATTATACATATTCATAACTATTACAGTTCATATTGATTCTTCGGCTTGCGTTTTAAAGCTTTTGTATTTGGTCCTTCCACAGTTTTTAAATGCGGGAACTGTTTATGAAACGTCCAGGATAAAATAAATATTAATACCACAAAAGGAAATGTTTATTTTATCACGGTAATTCCATAATACCTTTAAAAATTTTAAAATAAACTTATGAAAACTAGAAGGCTATTGATTTATAGCAATAACCTCTTTTACTTCCGGTATTTCTTTTTTAAGAGCTTGTTCCACACCATTTTTTAATGTGAACATGCTAAAGGGACATGTGCCGCATGCTCCTGTTAGTTCGACCTTCACTGTCAGGTCATCTGTAATTTCGTGCAACGTGATATCTCCTCCATCTGCCATTAAATAAGGCCTTATTTTTTCGATGGTTTCTTTTATTTTTTTGTCCATTTCTTGTTTGTCCATATCTGATAATTTATTTATGTTTTATTTCAACACGCTTGGTTGGGTCTAAATTTTTATTTCTTTTATCAATTTCTTCCATCAGTTTTTGTGCCATTCTTTTAAAGGCTTCACTGACTTGCGATTCTCCTTCAAGAGCGGATGGTTTTCCTTCTTCTCCGCTTTCCATGATGCTTTGTACAAGGGGGATTTGTCCTAACAATGGAATATTTTCTTTTTCAGCCAGCTTTTTACATCCTTCTTTTCCAAAGATATAATATTTATTTTCAGGTAATTCTGCCGGTGTAAACCAGGACATATTTTCTACCAGTCCTAAAATGGGTACGTTGATTTGGTCGTTGGTAAACATTCGAATGCCTTTCAGAGCATCGGCAAGGGCTACTTTTTGTGGGGTACTGACTATTACTGCTCCTGTAATTGCCAATTCCTGTACCAGTGTCAGGTGAATATCACTTGTTCCTGGTGGAAGGTCGATTACCATGTAGTCAAGCTCTCCCCAATCTCCTTGCTGGATGATTTGTTTCAGGGCATTTGTAGCCATCGGGCCCCTCCAGATTAGAGCATCTTCCGGCTTGATAAAAAAGCCAATAGATAACATCTTTACACCAAATTTTTCCACGGGGATGACTATTTCAGCATCTCCAACATTTTTTACCTGTGGCCTGGTGTCTTCAACATTAAACATTTTCGGAATTGAGGGGCCGAAAATGTCGGCATCCAGGAGTCCAACTTTCGCTCCTGTATTAGCAAGTGCAACTGCTGTATTCACAGCAATGGTAGATTTCCCTACGCCGCCTTTCCCCGAAGCTATCGCTATAATATTTTTTACACCGGGTAGCATCCCTTCTTCTGCTTTTTTCTTTTCTTTTTTTCTTTCAGGGGTTTTGATATTAATGTTTCCTCTTATTTGCACATTATCTTCACCCAGACTTTCCTCAACAGCCTGTACACATGCTTTCCTGATTGAGGAAATCAACGGGTCGTTTGATTTTTTTGCTATAAGGTTAAAACTTACTTTGTTGCCTTCAATCTTAATGTCATCAATCATCCCCTGAGATACGATGTCATGACCTGTTTCAGGGTGTTTTACCTTTCTGAGTATATCGAGGATTTGTTTATTTGAATAGCTCATTGAACCTAATTTTAATTTGATTTAAATAAACACCAAAATTAATTATAATATCTTTAATTTCATATGGTTATTTTTTAATTTTTTTAAGGTCATATTGATGTTTCCATAGAAAATAATTTATCTTTTTTAAGGCCTAGGGGAACCTCCATGAGATGGTTTTTATTATTTGTGATTTTGTCATGGAGGCTTCCATTTTTACGTGATTAATTCTTTGCTTGGATCCCAGAATATTTTTCCAAAATCAACTACTTTATCATCTTTTACTATTACACCTTCATTTTCCAGGAGCTGTTTCATAACATCTGCTCCCGGGAAATGGCTTTTCCCGGTTAACATTCCATTCCTGTTGACAACCCTGTGTGCTGGAATATGTTCTTCTTTATTTTTTGAGTTGTTCAGCGCCCAGCCTACCATTCTTGCTGCTCCCGGGGCGCCGATGAATTTAGCTATTGCTCCATATGAAGTCACCCTTCCTGGTGGAATTTGTTTAGTCACAAAATAAACCTTATCAAAGAATGTCTCATCAGTCATCTTCGGGCTCTTTAAGTGTTTTTTTCTTATCTAGTTTAAAAGCCAGGTATTTTATCTTTTTATTCTGCTGGATGAATTGTTGTTCGTAGAATGTCTTTATTTCACGCAGCATTCGAATTTTTTCATCTTTATTGCTGTGGACATCGTCAAGGTCATGAATGATACTGAGATTGTTGAATTTCACCACTTTTTTTGCATAAAAGTAAAGGTCGGTGTTATCTGTTTTAAGGTGTACAATTCCGTTATGTTTTAAAAAATGCTGGTATCTTGAAAGAAACATTGCTGATATCAGCCTTTTACGAGCTTTTTTGGGTTGGGGATCAGGGAAAGTGATCCATATTTCATCTATTTCATTTTCAGCAAAGAGTGAGGTGATAAAATCTATTCTTGTTCTTAGAAAGTGTGCGTTTGTGATATTATTTTCCAGGGCTTGCTTAGCTCCTCTCCACATTCTTGCCCCTTTAATGTCTATCCCTATAAAATTAATTCCGGGGAAATGCCTGGCAAGGTTTACTGTATATTCCCCCTTTCCGCATCCCAGTTCCAGAATGATGGGGTTTTTGTTTTTAAAATATTCAGTTCTCCATTGTCCTTTTAACTTGTAATCTGTTTGAAATACTTCGTGAAATTTTGGTTCTGTAACATTTGGGAACGTTTTCATTTCAGCAAAACGCTCTAATTTTCTCTTTGTCACTGTTCTGATATTTTTGCTTTTTCTATATTAATGCCAAAATCCTTTATATTTTTGAGTGGATTTGTTCTCATTGCTTGCTGAACATCAATAGTATAAGTTCCACTTTTGGGGAAACGTATGTATTGTTTATAGGGCGCAGAATATTCAAAAATGTTTCCCCATCCTTTTCCGTACCATGCGCCTCTGTCATTAGCCAGGAGCAGTTCTACTGTATCTCTGACCCTGAAGCCTTCGGGTGAGGTTGTTTCTACAAAAAGGTAGAGGTTCTGATACTGGTATTCTGAGGTATGACGAACATAAAAGAAGATGTTGTAAGCATTTACAGTATCTTCAATATTAACGCGGTAGGTAAGAATATTAGAGCTGTCCCACTTAGCGTTTTTTAAGTCTGTACTTTCATTGTATATTCTGTTAGGGTTGCAACTGTACATTAAACTGAGGAATACAATTGCCACGATTAACCAACTAGTTTCTTTTTTTACCATTCGATTTTCGTTTTTTCCTGGAAGATTTCTTCTTTTTTTTGTTCTTAGCTTTTTTGTCAAATCGATCCAGACTTTCTTGCCCAACATTGTTTTCAAAACTTATTGCATCATCCGTAATGCTGTCTGCATCTCTCAGGGTGTCTGGCTTATTCCCCTCTTTGTTAATTGTGATGATTTGTTTTACTCTTTCTACCGATACAGGGATTAAGTTTTCTGAAGGATCGGTACTGAATGAATACCAGAGGGTTTTTTTGAAAATATCTGTTTTTTGGTGATATGCTGTTCCTTGTTTTGTTTCCAGCAGGATTTCAGTATCCGGGAAATTTTTCTTGGCATCAATATAACAGTCTAGTTCATAATTCAGGCAGCATTTAAGTTTTCCACACTGTCCTGCTAATTTCTGTGGATTAAGCGATAATTCCTGGTGTCTTGCTGAGTTGGTAGTTACCGATACGAAATCTGTCAACCATGTTGCGCAGCAAAGTTCCCTGCCGCAAGATCCAATACCCCCGATGCGACCAGATTCTTGTCTTGTACCAATCTGACGCATTTCTATACGAATTTTAAATTCTTCTGCTAAAATTTTTATAAGTTCCCTGAAGTCTACACGCTCCTCGGCGATATAATAGAATATTGCTTTGGTTTTATCTCCCTGGTATTCAACATCTCCTATCTTCATGTCGAGCTTGAGGTTGCGGGCTATTTCTCTTGCCTTAATCATCGTTTTATGCTCAAACGAAACAGCTTCCCGCCATTTTTCAATATCATTTTCCTTAGCTTTGCGGTAAACATTCTTAAATTCTGTTTCTTGCGCGGAAATATTAAGTTTTTTTAATTTTCTGAGTACCAGCTCGCCTGTAAGGGAAACAATCCCAATATCGTGGCCTGGCGAAGCTTCCACTGCTACTATATCACCCTCGGTAAGCCTCAGTTGATTTACATTGCGAAAAATCTCTTTCCGGGTGTTTTTAAAATGAATTTCAACCAGGTCGGTAGAGCCAGGGTGAGTAGGTATATCTTTAAGCCAGTTAATGTTATTCAGCTTTGTGTAATGCTCTGGCTTGCAAAAACTACATGGCCAATTTTCAGCCTGTCGTTTTGCTGTGTCTATATATTGATTGTTTTCTTGACTATCCATAGTATTTGTATTTGTAACTCAATTTCCAAAATATGAGTTAGAAAAATTGGATTTTTATTCCTGCAAAATTAATGAAAATTATAGTCTTAACAATTTCATTAGTTTAATGGAAAGATCGAGGAATAATGTTTTAGCGTGAGCATTCATCTGAATATCACGTGATGCAGTATTAATCTCATTGTAAATCTTTTGTGCATTGTTGTTGTTTATGAATTGTGAGAATTTAATTGAAAATTCTTTTTCTTCCTGGGTTAGAAACGTGATTTTTTCCATTTCCAGGTTCATCATAAAATTTTCTCTCACCATTCTTGCCGCATATTGCAGAAACATTCTTTGCCGTTCTCTTCCAAGTGAAGCAATTTCATCAACCCAGTTCAGAATTTCTGTAACTTTTTTTGCGTAACTCAGGCGCATTAATTCAGTAAAACGCTTAAAATTTTGCAGTTCTTCTTCGCCTGTACGGAAATAATGCAAAGCATCAATATAGCTGCCATTAGCCAGATGTACGATTTCCTGGGCTTTTTTTGTTTCTAATCCCAGGTGGTCGCTCAGAGCATTAAACATGCTTTGATCATCAATTTTCGGAACCTTAATTATTTGTGTCCTTGAAAGGATTGTGGGAAGCAGCATATCCGGATTTTCAGAAACTAAAAAGAATAGTGTATTCGGTGGTGGTTCCTCAATTATTTTAAGCAGTTTGTTGGCAGCGCTGTTATGCATTCTTTCCGGGAGCCAAATTATCATGGTTTTGTAGGGGGATTCATAACTTTTATAATTGAGCTTTCTTATTATATTGTTACTTTCGTTGGCCGGAATGATGCCCTGTTTATTTTCAAGCTCCAGTTTTTGATACCAGTGGTTTGGATTTATATACGGGTTTTCAAGAATTGTCTCTCTCCATTCCGTAGAGTAATTATCACTGGTTTCCGGATTTGTTTGTGAAGCTTTTTTTACCGGGTATACAAAATGCAAGTCAGGATGAATTAATTTTCTGTATTTTTTGCATGAATTGCAAATTCCACATGAATCCTCATCCTGTTTGTTTTCGCAATTGATATATTGAGCGTAAGCAATTGCCAATGCTAATTTCCCTGAGCCATTCGGTCCTATGAAAATCTGTGCATGGCTGATTCTGTCGTCATTTACAGTCTTTATAAGTTGTTTTTTAATTTCTTGTTGACCGATTATTTCTTTGAATTGCATATCTATTATGTCTATATTTGTATTGTTTGTTAATCTGCGCTTTTGCAAACAGCACTTCAAAGGTAATTAAAATAAAATTTTTATATTTAACTTTAAAAAATCTACCGACTTATGTACTCCATAGACAATTATAATTTCAATGGCAAGAAAGTTTTAATGAGGGTTGACTTCAATGTCCCCCTTGATGAAAATCAGAAAATAACTGATGATACAAGAATAGTAACTGCATTGCCATCTATTCAGAAAATTTTAAGTGAAAATGGAGCGCTGATTTTACTTACACATTTAGGCAGGCCTAAAGGGAAGTATGATGAAAAGCTTTCAGTGAAGTATATTGTTCCCTATCTGTCACGTGTGTTAGAACGTGAGGTTAAATGTGTTGATGAATGCGTTGGTGATAAAGTAAAGAAAACGGTTAGCGAGCTTAAAACAGGAGAGGTTCTGATACTTGAGAATTTGCGATTTCATCCTGAAGAAAAGATGGGAGATGCAGATTTTGCCAGGCAATTAGCTGAGCTGGGCGATGTATATATCAATGATGCTTTTGGTACTGCCCACCGTGCTCATGCATCAACTTATACCATTGCAAAATATTTTTCGAAAGATAAGATGCTGGGCTATTTGGTGGAGAGTGAAATAAAGAACATTGACAGGGTCTTGAATGAGCCAGAACATCCTTTTACAGCGATTATCGGAGGGTCTAAAATTTCAACCAAAATTCACATCATAAAAGCTTTAATTGAAAAAGTTGATAATCTTATAATTGCCGGTGGTATTGCTTATACTTTCAGTAAGGCAACAGGCGGGAAAATTGGTAATTCAATAGTTGAGGATGAATACATGGATGTTGCCCTTGAAATTATTGACAAAGCAAAAAAATTCAAAGTAAACCTATACCTCCCAACTGACTGTATTATTGCCGATAAATTCGAAAATGATGCAAACATAAAGCATACTGAGATAGACAAAATTCCTGATGGCTGGATGGGTTTGGATATAGGAATTAAATCTGCTAACCAGTTTGCTAATGTTATTGAAAACTCAAAAAAAATCCTTTGGAATGGTCCCATCGGGGTTTTTGAGATGTCCAATTTTTCTATGGGAACACTGAAAATTGCTATGGCTGTTGCATCTGCTACAGACCGAGGCGCTTTTTCTTTATTGGGAGGTGGAGACAGTATTTCTGCTGTTAATAAATATGGATTAGCCAACAGAATAGGCTTTATATCAACTGCCGGAGGAGCACTCCTGGAATATCTTGAAGGTAAAGAACTTCCAAGTTTAAGGGCAATTAGGGAGCAACTTACAATTGATAATTATGATTTTAATGGAAAGAAAGTATTGATGAGGGTTGATTTTAACGTACCGATGGATGAGAATTATAATGTCATTGATAATACCAGGATAATAACCGCATTACCTACAGTTAGAAAAATTTTAACAGATGGCGGGTCTATTATTTTCCTCACTCATCTGGGAAGGCCTGGTGGTGAATATGAAGAAAGTTTGTCTTTGAAACACATTGTTCCTTATCTTTCAAGGATTCTGGATAAAGAAATTAAATTTGTTGATGATCCTATAGGTCGAAGAGCTAAATTGGCTGCAGAAAATTTACAACCTGGAGAAATATTATTGCTTGAAAATCTTAGATTTCATAAAGAAGAGCTTGACGGTGATGAAGAGTTTGCACGTCAGCTTGCAGAGTTAGGAGATGTCTATGTAAATAATTCTTTTGGTACGGCTCACCGGGCTCATGCATCAACATATACAATTGCAAACTATTTTCCTCATAATAAGATGCTGGGTTATCTTGTTGAAAATGAAATCAATAATATAAACCGGGTGATCAGGCGCCCGAAAAGACCTTTTACAGCTATCTTAGGAGGGTCACAGGTATCAACAAAAATTCATATCATACGCTCTTTGCTGCAAAAAGTTGATAACCTGATTATAGCTGGTGGAATAGCTTATACTTTTGTTAAAGCAAAAGGGGGAGATGTTGGCGATTCATTAGTTGAAGATGATTACCTGGATGTTGCAAGAGAAATCCTGAATAAAGCTGAAGAAATGGATGTTCGATTGTTGTTGCCCATTGATTGTGTAGTTGCTGATGAGTTTAGCAACAATTCGAATGTAAAACATAGTGATATTAGTAAAATTGAAAAAGGCTGGAGAGGAATGGATATTGGCATCAAATCAGCAAATAAATTTGCCGAAGTGATTGAGAGTTCATCTTCTATACTTTGGAACGGGCCAATAGGGGTTTTTGAGATGTCGAACTTTTCCAGCGGAACACTTAGAATAGCATTGGCTGTTACACGTGCTACCGATAAAGGTGCGTATTCTTTAATAAGTGGAGGCGATTCTATTTCTGCATTGAATAAATACAACCTGGCTCATAAAGTTAGTTATGTTTCAACTGCTGGTGGTGCTCTTCTAGAGTTTATTGAAGGAAAAGAGTTGCCTTCATTAAAGGCAATTAAGGAAAATATTTAATTAAGGCTATTGAATTTATTGTGAAAATAATTTAATAAACCGAGTGAACATTTCGTTTAAAATTAAATTTAAACATTAGTTGATAAGAAAATATAAAAGTTATGATAGAAAAATACAATTTACCGCTAATACAAAACGCAGACCTCGACGGGAAGGTTGTTTTGGTACGTGTAGACCACAATGTTGTGAAGAAGGGTGAAATTCATGACCCTTACCGTATTGATGCCACGATTGGCACAATGTATCACATTAATGCCAAAGGAGGTAAAATAATACTTATGACTCATGTGGGACGCCCAAAGGATAAAAAGTCAGGGGAGATTGAGATTAATGATGATTTATCCGTACAGCCTATTGTTGATTATTTACGGAATAAATTGCATATAACTCTTAAAGTGCCAGAATTTCAGCAACACGAAGGCAAGGGTTATTTAGGAATTGAAACTTCTGTAAACCATCTAATTCGTGAGTTGCGTGAAGGACAAATTGATGGGATTTATTTACCCAATACTCGTTGGTTCTATGGCGAAGAAGCAGAAGGGGAGGAAGCTGATCGATTTGCACATCAATTGGCCGGACTTGCAGATATTTTTATTAACGATGCATTTGGTTCCTGGCAGCCTCATGCTTCTACCGTGGGAGTGAATAAATACCTTCCTTCTTATGCAGGTTTTCTGATGCAGAGCGAGATAGAAAATCTTGAACGAATATATGACCCCCGAAAACCTTTTGTAGCTGTTGTAGCGGGAGCAAAATTTGATACCAAAGCAGAGCCATTGTATGCTCTTCTTGAAAAAGCAGATTATCTGCTTTTGGGAGGTGTTATTTATAACGCATACCTGGCCGCCAAATATGGTTTTGAAATAAATGGTATTACAGAAGAAGACCGTAAACTAGCTAAAAAATTTGTTGATTATACTGAGAAACATCAGAACAAGATTATTGAGCTTCCATATATTGTTGAATCTGATACCCTGGAAGGGAAATTTGAAGGACAATACAGGGAACACTATATTCATGATCTCGAACCAGGAACAAAGTTGAATTATGTCTTGGACGTTTCGCATAAATCATTTGAAGAAGACAGGGTGCAGGAAGTATTTCATACCGCCCAGACTATTTTTGTTAATGCTGTCATGGGTTTTACTCCCCATTTTAATGATGGTACCATTGCACTCGACCAGCTTATTGATGAAAATGTTGATGCTGTAAAACTATATGGTGGTGGTGATACGATGCAGGAATTGAAACGATTGCTCCCGGGACTATATATTGTCGCACTTGATCATCCCAAGTATTACATTTTTACAGGTGGCGGAGCTGTGTTGAAAGCCATTCAGGAAGGTACAACTCTTGGACTTGAACCTATTAAAGCCCTGAAAAATTCTTAATTTTGTACTTGCAGCGCTTAACCCTCATGTCTTCTATTTTTATCACAGAAGGAAAAAAGCATGAGGGTTTTGTACTTTTCATTATTCAGTTGAAAACCTGGGTTGAAATTGTTTTACATAGCCGATTAAAAGGCATGGTAGAGAATTTTTGAATAAAACAGTTGTGTAATAAATCAGAAAAATATTGAACAGACGTTAAATAAATTACTGCATGAAAGGATTTAAAGCTTACGACATACGCGGAATTTTTAATTCAGATTTTAATTCAGATGATGTTTACAGGTTAGGATATTTTTTGCCTGAACTTTCGCCAACCAACAAAGTTTTGGTAGGTAGAGATGTAAGAGAGAGCTCTGATGAAATTTTTGCGTCATTATTAAGAGGTTTAACAGACCGGGGTGTTGATGTCTACGATGTTGGTCTTGCTACTACACCGATGGTTTATTATCTTACAGGGAAGTATGATTTCAAACTTTCCGTACAAATTACCGCATCACATAATCCTAAAGAATACAATGGTTTCAAAATATCAGGGGAAAAGGTACTCCCTATTGGATTTGACAATGGTCTGAACAAACTCCGGGAGTTAGTCCATTCCGGTAATATTGTTCCGGCCGATAAAAAGGGTGCACGTATAGATTTTAATGTAACAGATGAATACGTAAAATTTTTACGAAATTATATTCCTGGAGATTTATCAAGCCTGAAAATTGGGATCGACTGTTCAAATGGAATGGCCGGTCTGTTTATTAAAGAGCTGCTGGGAGACCAGCCTCATTATATTAATTTACAACCTGATGGTCGCTTCCCAAATCATGAACCCAACCCACTTGAGCCTGATAATCAGGAAGATATTAAGGCGCTGGTAAAGAAAGAACAATGTGATATCGGCGTTATTTTCGATGGAGATGGTGACAGGGTTATGTTTATAGATGAGCATGGTGAGTTTATTTCTCCTGACCTTATCATAGCGTTTTTGGGCCACTATTTTCTTACTAATCCGGGAGAAAAAGTCTTGCAGGATATCCGTAGTTCAAAATCTGTTCAGGAGTATCTGGAAAAATTTCAGGCAAATGTTTATACCTGGAAAGTGGGCAGGGCATATGCTGCATCACGGCTAAAGGAGATTGACGGGATTTATGGGGGAGAGCTTGCCGGGCATTATTATTTCAAAGATTTTTATTATTCAGATTCCGGAATAATGGCAGCTCTGATAGTTTTAGGAATAACTTCAAAGTTTAAGAAACAAGGAAAGCCAATTTCCTCAATAATTGGGGATATAAAAAATTATACAAGCAGCGGGGAAATTAATTTTAAAATAGAGGAAAAACTTGATGCTATTGAGGCTGTAAAAGATTATTATATACAGAACAATAAGCCCTTAAAGATACTGGACTTTGATGGGTACAGGCTGGAGTTTGCTGATTGGTGGTTTAATATTCGTCCGTCAAATACAGAGCCCTATCTCAGGCTGATTGTTGAGGCTAAGAATGAAGAACTTCTTAATTTAAAGGTTGAGGAAATAAAAAAATTAATCAGACCCTATTTTTAATGGCATTACAAAATTTTTATAAAAAGGGAGTGCTTGAAGCCGGGTGTGACGAAGCTGGCCGGGGATGTCTGGCAGGTCCTGTTTTTGCTGCTGCAGTTATGTTTCCTCCTGGCTATGCGAATCCAGACTTAAACGATTCTAAAAAATTAAAAGCAGAAAAAAGGAATGAATTAAGAAAAATTATAGAAAACGATGCAATGGCTTATGCTGTTGCAAAAGTTGATCCAGAAGAGATAGATGAGCTGAATATTTTTAAAGCCTCAATAATTGCAATGCACAGGGCAATAGAACAACTATCTTATTTACCAGAACATTTGCTTATTGATGGGAAATATTTTTATAAGTATAAGTCTATCTCGCATACCTGCGTAGTTAAAGGAGATTCAAAATTTTTATCAATTGCAGCAGCATCAATACTGGCAAAAACTTACAGAGATGATTTTATGATGGAATTGCATGAGCAATATCCTGAGTATAACTGGTATAAAAATAAGGGATACCCAACTTCTCAACATCGGGAGGCTATCAAATCAGAGGGTATTACCCGTTTTCACCGAAAAAGCTTCCGGCTTTTACCGGAAGCTTACCAGGCGAAATTGGATGTTTAAGCCAAATTAATTTTTTGCTGTCGGATATAATAAAGATTCATGGGCTATTCGTCTTCTTTTGTTTCATCTACAAACTGCCTTTGGGCAAGTTCCCTGTCAATCATGAGCAGACCTTGTCCGCTTCCGTCAATAATTTTAAGTTTTTGCAGAAGTTCATCGGCAGAGGCCTCTTCTTCTACCTGCTCAGCAACAAACCACTGTAGCATATTGTCTGTACTGTGGTCTTTTTCTTCCCTGGCTAAATTTACCAGATCATGTATCATTTGAGTTACCTTTTGCTCGTGACTATAAACCTCATCAACCACATTTACCGGGTTATCCCACTTTGCTGGTGGTTTATCTATAGCTTTCAGACTAACTTTTCCTCCCCGGTCAAATATATAATTGTAGATTTTCATTGCATGTGTCATTTCTTCCTGGGCCTGGATGTACATCCAATGTGCAAATCCTGACAGGTTCATGTCCTCAAAATATGCCGACATTGACAGATAAAGATATGCAGAATACATTTCTGCATTTACTTGTTCATTAAGTGCTTTTTCCATTTTTTCTGATAACATAGTTTTTCCTCCTTTTTATGTTTAATGTTCATTATAGAATGAGATTAATATTTGTTAACAATATTTGCTGGAAATTGTTTTCCCTAAAAAAAGCCATGTATATTTTACCGTATAAACATATAAGACTAAAGTCGCAATTAAGTTCTGCTGAGGTTCTTCATAAAATTACTCAAATAACCGATCAGGATCAAAAAAGTATTTACTGGGGCAAACGATTTTATAAGAAATTCAGTGGAGAAATAGGGGAGAGAAATTTTTTGATTAGACCCGTTGTACCCTACTGGAACATATCTCCAGTTGAAATTGAAGGACGATTTATCTCTGAAAACATGAATGAAAGTACATTTGATTTACGTATTATTTGTCCCTATTTGAGATTTGTTATTCCATTGGGAATTCTGGCTGTGGTTTTATTCTTCTTTAATTATAGAATGACAGAAGATGCAACAATATTCTTGAGTAGCATTTTTATTGTCGTTTTTACGGCATATTTGCTGGTAAATATTCCTTTTCAGATTCAGGCAAAAAAAAGTCTCAATGACTTATTGGAGATCACTGAAGGAAAAGAAGTTAGAGAAAGCTGAAACATGACACTTAAAAATATACTTATACTTTATTTAACCTCGCTTTTGGATAATTTTGGTAGTTTTTGTTGTTATAATTCACCGCACATATTCACAACATTCTGATAATTAAAACTCTGATTACTCCTAAAGACGCCTGTTTAAAGACAATTCGAAGATTTTTATTTAAAGGTATTGATCTATAGTTTGTGATTTTAGGTATTCTTTGAATTCATTTGCCATTTTGCTGGTAACATTATTGAGAATACATTTATTAAACGGGCATACTGGTTTATCCATCGGGCAGGTATTGATTTCAATTTCTCCTTCTATTGTTTCATACAGTTCCAGGAAGGTTATATTCTCTGGGTTTTGTTTTAGTTCGAATCCACCATTTGGTCCTCTGTGCGAAATAAGATATCCCGCTTTTACAAGCCTTTGCATGATTTTGGCCACATGATGCCTTGAAGTATTAGTCCTTTCCGCTATTTTAACCACATTCATTCCACCTTTTTCCCTGGCAACTAATATTATTCCATGCAGGGCAATTGATGCAGCTTCCGATAATGATACTATTTTTGACATTGTGAATTCAAGTAATTTTGGTATTTAATTACGCAAATATACAAAAAAATAAAGCAATATTTTTTAAATTAATTTTGAAAAATGCATGAAAGATATTAAGGTAGGTGTGGAGACTACGGGGCTCGAACCCGTGACCTCCACGCTGCCAGCGTGGCGCTCTAGCCAACTGAGCTAAGTCCCCAGGCAGACACAAAAGTAATATTTTTATTTGAATCCTCCATATGTAAATTGTAAATAATAATTAAAATCAATTATGGAGATTTCCTTCAACTTTAAAAAATAAATAAGATTTTCTGAGGAATCCAAAAAAATGAGTTCTCCTTATTAAATATTTATATTTGTGCTTTATTTTTGAAAAATTTAATCATTTAAATCTGTATGGAAGTATTTGAAACTAAACAGTCAATTACAAATAGATTATCTGAATACAGAGAAGAAGGTAAATGCATAGGTTTTGTTCCTACAATGGGGGCTTTGCATGATGGGCATATATCTTTAATTAGATGTAGCCGGGAAAATGATGATGTTACTGTGGTAAGTATTTTTGTAAACCCGACACAATTTAACAATAAGGCTGATTATGAGAAATATCCACGTATAAAGGATGCTGATATAGCTCGTTTAAAGGGAGAAGGCTGCGATATTGTGTTTACCCCCCCGGAAAAAGAGATGTATCCGGAGAAAGATACAAGAGTTTTTGATTTTGGTGAATTAGATAAGGTTATGGAAGGCGCCTGTCGTCCGGGTCATTTTAATGGTGTTGCACAAATTGTAAGTAAACTTTTTGAAACAATTAAACCTGACAAAGCGTATTTTGGAGAAAAAGACTTTCAGCAACTTGTAATTATAAGGAAGTTGGTTGAAAAAATGAATATGGATGTGCAAATTATCTCATGTCCTATAATTAGGGAAGATAATGGTCTGGCAATGAGCTCCAGAAACGAACGTTTAACTGACGAAGAAAGAGAAAATGCTTCATTGATTTCTAAAATGTTGCACAAAGCGAAAGAGACTGCTAAAGAACACTCCGTGGATGAAATAAAGAAAATGGTTGTTGAGGAGCTAAACAAAAATCCATATATAGATGTTGAATATTTTGAGATTGTAAAAGAGGATAATCTTCAACCTGTTCATTCATGGGATGAAGATTATTATAAAAGGGCATGTATAGCAGCATGGGTAGGTGGTGTTAGGTTAATAGATAATGTAAAATTTTATTTTTAATTTTGCGACGAAATAATCTGGTAAGTTATGAATATTGAAGTAGTTAAATCAAAAATACACAAAGTAACAGTTACTGAAGCCAACCTTCAGTATGTAGGTAGTATAACTATTGATGAAGATTTAATGGAGGAAGCTAAAATTATTGAAAATGAAAAAGTTCAGGTCGTGAATATCAATAATGGTGAACGGCTTGAAACCTACGTCATAAAAGGGGAAAGAGGTTCTGGAGAGGTTTGCCTCAATGGGCCGGCAGCTAGAAAAGTGGCTGTGGGAGACGTTGTTATTATTATTTCGTATGCATCGCTGGAGTTTGAAGAGGCCAAAAAATTTAAGCCACAGATATTATTCCCTGATACATCAACTAATAAACTGGTATAAACGAATTGAAAAGTTTTTTATTTAAAGCGGCAAGGTCTCTTTTTTTCTTAGCCATTGGCATTGTATTGCTTATTTTTGCCTTCAGGGGAGTAAGTTTAGAAGATCTTACGGATAGTTTGAAAAGAGCAAATTTTTTTTGGGTAGGATTAACGCTGCTGTTTGCTTTTGTTGGTTACGTAAGTCGAGCTTACCGCTGGAAATTGCTTATTAAACCACTTAACTATGACCCTCCGCTAACAAATGTTTTTTATGCCTTAATGATTGGATATACAGCAAATTTTGCTTTTCCTCGGGTAGGTGAAATTACACGATGTGGAACACTTAGGAAATCTGATAAGATACCACTTGATTCATTGTTAGGAACTGTTATTATTGAACGTGCGATTGACCTCCTTGTACTTATCTTTATTATCCTGGGAGTTTTCTTCGTAAAAATGGATTTCTTTGGGGCTTTCCTGAGTAATAACGTTTTTAAACCAACGATGAGAAAAATGATGGATGTTTTTCAGTTGTCTACTGTATGGAACTGGTTGGTTTTGATTTTTATTTTGGTGGCTATATATCTCCTGCTTAAATTTTTGAATCGTCGTTTTTCATCCAACATTTTTCTAAAAAAACTAAAACAGATAATCAGAGGTGTAATAAGGGGAGTTAAGACCATCGCAAGGATGAAAGACAGATGGAAATTTATTTTTCATACAATTATCATATGGATTATATATTTCCTGATGACTTATTTCCTTGTTTTTGCGTTTCAATCTACATCACACCTGCAGCCAATTGATGGTTTATTCCTTTTAGTTATTGGAGGAATAGGAATGTCTGCTCCTGTTCAGGGTGGAATTGGTGTGTTTCACTGGATAAATACTTTGGGATTGACGGTTTTGTATGAAATCCCCAGGGCTGAAGCCGTTGCCTATGCTACGGTTTCACATGAATCCCAATCAATTCTTGCGATTTTATTAGGAGGGGTATCTTTTTTGTTACTTTCAATAAATAAGAAAAAAATAACGCGTTAAAATAAAATTGCCTATGGATTATCTTGAGCTGATACAATCAAAGATTGTAGAAAAGGATGATTTATCGCCTCTTTTGACTTACTGGAAGTTTAAGAACTATAAAATTGTCTTCACGAACGGGTGTTTTGATTTGCTACACAGGGGTCATATTGAATATCTTGCGCAAGCTGCAGGTTTTGGTGACGTTTTAATTGTTGGTGTTAATACAGATAAGTCTGTTAATTTGCTAAAAGGTAAAGATAGACCTGTGCAGGAAGAAGAGTCCAGAAAACTGATTCTTGCTTCTTTGAGATTTGTTACAACTGTTGTCCCTTTTGACAAGGAAACTCCTTTTGAGCTTATAAAATTTATAAAACCAGATGTTTTAGTTAAAGGAGCTGATTATAAAGAAAGTGAAATTGTTGGTGCTGATATAGTTAAAAAACATGGGGGTAAGGTAATGCCGGTTGAATTAACCCCCGGATATTCTACATCAGATATTATAGGAAAGATTAAAAAAACATAGGATTTATGGCTAAAAAAGCTAAAACAATCTATTTATGTACTAATTGTGGGGCAGAATCGCCTAAGTGGGTTGGGAAATGTCCTTACTGCGGCGAATGGAATACTTACAAGGAGCAAAAAATTTCAAAAGGCACAGCAGAGTCAAAATATTCGGAAGATTCCCCTCAAAAAATACAGAAGCTCACAGAGATATCTATTGAAAAGGAAAAGAGGTTATCTACTCAATATTCTGAAGTAGACAGAGTCCTTGGAGGTGGTATTGTGTATGGGTCATTGATTCTGGTGGGCGGTGAACCGGGAATTGGAAAATCAACCCTTGCACTTCAGATAGCACTGCAATCTAAAGAAACAAGGACATTGTATGTCTCAGGAGAGGAAAGCCCAAGGCAAATAAAACTGCGTGCCGGCAGGCTGGGAGAAGAGCATGAAAATATATATCTCCTTAATGAAACAGAGCTTGATAATGTTCTTAATCAATGTTCTGAATTTAAACCTGATGTATTGATAATTGATTCTATTCAAACTTTATTTTCTCAAAATATTGATTCTACTGCCGGGAGTGTAACCCAGGTAAGAGAATGCGCAGCACAACTACTCAAATTTGCTAAAAGAAGCAATACACCGGTATTATTAATAGGTCATATCAATAAAGACGGGAATATCGCAGGTCCTAAAGTCCTTGAACATATCGTGGATGTTGTTTTACAATTTGAAGGAGATTCTAATTACGATTACCGCGTTTTAAGGTCACTGAAAAACAGATTCGGTTCTACCTCTGAAATTGGTATTTTTGAGATGCATAACGATGGATTAAATGAGGTGCATAATCCCTCAAAACTTTTGATTAATTTGCGGCAGAATGGTCTGAGCGGAGTGTCAATTGCGGCTACATTGGATGGCATGAGACCATTTATGGTTGAAATTCAATCGCTTGTAAGTCCTTCCGTGTATGGGAACCCACAACGTTCTGCTACGGGGTTTGACATAAGAAGACTTTCAATGCTTTTAGCTGTGCTGGAAAAAAGATCCGGGCTTAATATTTATAATAAAGATGTTTTCCTCAATATAGCAGGTGGAATAAAAGTAGTAGATCCGGCGGTTGACCTTTCTATTCTCACCTCATTGTTATCTTCAGTATTAGATAAACCCGTCCCGGAAAATGTTTGTTTTGCAGGGGAAGTAGGACTGTCAGGCGAAATACGTGCTGTTAACCAGGTTGAAAATCGTTTGAGTGAGGCTGAAAAAATTGGCTTTAAGAATATTTATATTTCTGGCCATCATAAGATTAATCCGGATAATTATAACAACATCAAAATTTATAAGGTCTATAACGTGGGCGATTTACTGAGACATTTATTTAGAAGATAATGAATGATCTATTATTATCAATACAAGATTTATCGGTAGCCTTTAAAAATAATGGTAAGCTCTTTAAAGCTGTAAACCATGTTTCTCTTGATTTGAAAAAAGGTGATTCCTTGGGTATTGTGGGTGAATCAGGTTCTGGTAAAACATTAACAGCTCTTTCTGTTCTTAAATTATTGCCCCCTGCCGCAAATCTGTTAGAAGGGAAAATTCATTTTCTTCAGAGGGAAGGCAGTTTGATTGATATAATTCAACAATCCGACAAAATTCTGAGGAAAATACGGGGAAATAATATTTCTATTATTTTCCAGGAACCCATGAATTCTCTGAATCCTGTTCATAAATGCGGAGAACAGGTTATTGAAAACATTCTTGAGCACCAATCTCTTAAAAAGCATGAGGCTAAAGCACTCACGCTCGAACTTTTTACTGAGGTAAAATTGCCTTCGCCTGAGAGAATATTTAATAGCTTTCCTTATGAACTTTCTGGGGGGCAGCGGCAACGTGTGATGATTGCGATGGCTTTGTCAAACAATCCTGATTTGCTCATTGCTGATGAGCCTACAACAGCACTCGATGTTACAGTTCAAAAATCTATCCTGACTCTTCTGAATCAATTAAAAGATAAATATGGGATGAGTCTGATTTTTATATCTCATGATTTGGGTGTAGTTTCTGAAGTAGCTGATCACATTGCTGTAATGCATAATGGGAAAATTATTGAGAAAAATGAAGCCGCTGAGATTTTCCAAGATCCTCAGCATGATTATACAAAAGGATTATTAGCGTGCAGACCATCTATTGATAAAAAAATCAACCGGTTGCTTACGCTCAACGATTTTATTGAAAGCGCTGGAGGAAGGAAAGAAGATATCAGAAAAATAAAAGATAAGGGAGGAACAGAACAAAGAAATAGCAATCCACTTGTGCAGTTGAGAGAAGTTTCTAAATATTATCCGCTGAAAAGAAATTTTTTTGGTAAGATTAGTGAGTCGTTTCAAGCGCTAAAAGATATTAATCTTCAGATTTCAGAAGGTGAGGTGCTGGGTATTGTGGGTGAGTCCGGAAGTGGAAAGTCGACACTGGGAAGGGTTCTTCTTGGTCTTTTACCTAAAGAAAAAGGACAAATTGTATATAAGGGCAAAAACATGGATACCTTTGGTAAACAAGATTTTGCTGAGTTCAGAAAAAAAGCACAGATAATTTTCCAGGACCCATATAGCTCACTCAATCCCAGGCAATCTGTTGGAAAGATAATTTCAGAGCCTCTTGAGTTTTATCGTTATTATTCAACCAAGAAAGAATGTAAGAAACGTACATTGGAGCTATTAGAGAATGTTAAACTCGGAGAAGATTATTACAATCGTTATCCGCATGAACTGTCCGGTGGCCAGAGACAGCGTGTAGCTATTGCACGGGTTTTAGGGGTAAAGCCTGAATTGATTATTTGTGATGAGGTAGTAAGCGCTTTGGATGTTTCTGTACAAGCAGAAATTTTAAATTTATTAAAGGAGTTGAAGGAGCGTTATAATTTGTCTTATCTTTTTATTTCCCATGATTTTGCAGTAATACGCTTTATGTCAGATAATATTGCAGTTATGAAAGATGGTATAATAATAGAGAACGGGAGCGCTGATCAAATTTTTCATACTCCCGTTAAGCATTATACAAAGTCTCTTTTAAATTCGATTCCCTTTTCTGGTTTTAGTTAAAAGAAATCATCATCTTCTTCTCTCTTGAGATCACTATCGTCTTCAATATCTTGGCAGTCTAATTCAAAGTTAAATCCTTCAGGTTTTTCAAACTTATCTTCTGGTGAAACCAAACTGTCTAGTTTTTCATCTTCATAAATTTTTTCCATATAAAGTGCCCAGATTGGTAATGCCATATTTGCTCCCTGTCCAAGTTTGATATTATCAAAATGTATGCTTCGGTGTTCGCCTCCAACCCATGCACCAGAAACTAAATTAGGCGTTACACCAATAAACCAGCCATCTGATTGATTTTGAGTTGTCCCTGTTTTTCCTGCAATCTTGCTTTCAAAGTCATATTTTGAACGCAATCTTCTGCCTGTTCCGTTATCAACTACACTTTCTAAAAGATTGATCATTAAATATGCTGTTTGTTCACCTATAGCTTCTCTTTTTTCTGGTTTGAATGAGGATATAACGTTACCATTTTTATCTTCTATTTTTGTAATGAACTGTGGCTTGATATACACCCCTTTATTTGCATATGTACTATATGCCCCAACCATTTCGTAAAGTGAAATTTCTGCTGTTCCAAGAAAGATAGAAGGTACAGGATCAATATCGCTCTCTATCCCCATTTTTTGCATGACATCAATTACAGAACCAGGGTTGAATTGTTTTATAAGCCAAGCGGAAATCCAGTTGACAGAATTGGTTAATCCCCATTTGAGGGTTACCATTTTACCATCTTTATCTGAAGGGCCGCTGTTTTTAGGTGTCCATGTACTATCTTCTATCTGGAAAGTATTTGGCACATTCGCTACCTTATGGCATGGAGGATAACCTTCTTGCATGGCTAATGTATACAAAAAAGGCTTGATTGTCGACCCTACCTGTCTCTTGCTTTGGATAACATGATCATATTTAAAATATTTGTAATTTGGGCCTCCAATATAAGCCTTGACATGACCATTGACTGGATTCATCGACATAAAACCCGGACGTAAAAAATGTTTATAATAAAGTATAGAATCTAAGGGCGACATAACTGTATCTTTCATACCATCCCATGAAAAAACCTGCATTTTTACTGGTTTATTGAAAATGGCACGTATAGAGTCTTCATTGACACCTTTATTTGATAACCTGTAATATCTGTCTGTACCCTTTACTACTCTGTTAATAATTTTTTCCCTCTCAGATTTTGAAAGATCTTCAGAAAAGGGAGCATAAGATCTGCCTTTTTTTTCTTCGAAAAAGTCCTTCTGAAGATCTTTTCCCAGGTGCTCTTTAACTGCTTCTTCAGCATGTTCCTGCATTCTGGAATTAATGGTAGTATGTATTTTCAAACCATCTTCATAAAGATCATAAGGTTCTCCATTTGGCTTTTGATTTTTATTGCACCAACCATATAATGGGTTATTGGCCCATTCAATGGAGTCTCTCCAATATGATTGATACGTGAGGTACTGAAATCTTTGGGGTTTGTTTTTTGTAAGCAATATCCTTATTTGTTCCCTGAAATAAGTTGCAATTCCTTTGGTATGATTTTCCAGATTCAGATCTAGTTCTATAGGCAGTATACTTAGTGAGTCAAATTGATGATCGGTGATAAAGTCATATTTGTTCATTTGTCCCAGAACAATATTCCTTCTTTGCTTTGACCGTTCCGGGTGAAGTAGAGGGCTGTACTTGGTTGGAGCCTTAAGAAGACCTATTAGTGTAGCTGCCTCTTCAATTTTCAATGAGTCAGGTTCCGTGTTAAAAAATGTTTGAGCTGCTGATTTAATACCATAGGATTGTGCACCAAAAGGTACAGTATTCAGGTACATTGCTATGATTTCTTTCTTTGTATAATTTTTTTCTAATTTAATAGCTGTTACCCATTCCTTAAATTTATTGATAGCCAAATTTGTATAATAAGCAATTCTTGACTTATAAATTCCTTGATCACGAGGGAAAAGATTCTTTGCTAATTGCTGAGTGACTGTACTCCCCCCTCCTGAACTTTGACCTAAAAGCAATGTCTTAAAAGTTACTCGCATCAGCCCGCGTGGATCAACTCCCGAATGTTTATGAAAGCGAATATCTTCTGTTGCTATTAAAGCGGTTACTATCTCTGGAGAAATTTCTTTAAAATCTACATAAGTTCTGTTTTGCTGGAAATATTTCCCCAAAGTTTTATCATCTTCAGAAATCAAATGTGATGCCAGGCTATTGTCAGGATTTTCCAGTTCTTCAAAGGAAGGCATTGGTCCGAAAACTTCAGCTCCTATAAGAGAGAAAATGATAAGCAAACAACATATTGGAAGAACAATGATTAACCAGAACAACCGGATATAAAAATTTTTGGTGAATTTCGATTTATCCTTCATAATTTCTTGCTTTTCGGTCAAATTAAAGAATTAATGTGATTTAATTTATTTTGGTTTTTCAAAAGTATTAACTTTGCCCTTTTTATTTTATTATATAAATCCCATAATTTCTATGGAAGATAATTTAGTTATAGTAGAGTCACCTGCAAAAGCCAAAACTATAAAAAAATTTTTAGGTAAAAATTTTTTAGTTAAATCAAGTTATGGTCATATCAGAGACCTTGAAAAAAAGAACTTTGGAATAGATATAGACAATAATTATCAACCCAGATACACTATTCCAGAAAATAAAAAAGAGATTGTAAAAGAGCTTAAAGATTTAGCAAAAAAGGCAAATGTTGTATGGTTAGCTACTGATGAAGACCGTGAAGGGGAGGCCATAGCATGGCATCTATACCAGGTATTGGAATTATCGCCTGAAAAGACCAAGCGAATTGTTTTTCACGAAATAACAAAAGGAGCAATTCAGGAAGCAATTAAAAATCCCAGGGAAATTGATGTTAATCTTGTTAATGCTCAAACTGCAAGAAGAATTTTAGACCGTCTAGTGGGGTTTGAACTATCGCCGGTATTGTGGAAAAAAGTAAAACCTTCACTATCCGCAGGGAGGGTTCAATCTGCAGCAGTGAGGTTAATCGTGGAACGGGAAAGAGAAATTTTAAATTTCAAATCCACCTCCTCATATAAAGTTACAGGAACATTTGTTTCCGGGAAGGAACAATTTCGCGCTGATTTGAACCAAAAACTAAAAGAAGAAAAAGAAGCAAAGGAGTTCCTGGAAAAGTGTAAATCCGCCGCTTTTCAAGTGGATAGTGTGACCAAAAAGCCAGCTAAAAAACATCCATCTGCTCCTTTTATTACTTCAACCTTGCAACAGGAAGCAAGTAGAAAATTAGGTTTTTCCGTGGCCCGTACCATGAGAGTTGCACAAAAATTGTATGAGGCGGGAAAAATTACTTATATGAGAACTGATTCAGTTAATCTTTCTAATTCTGCTATAAGTTCTGCTAGTGAGGTGATTGAAAAATCTTTTGGGAAGAAATACGTTAAAACAAGGAAGTATCAAACGAAAGCAAAAGGAGCCCAGGAAGCTCACGAAGCAATACGACCAACTTATATACAAAATCGAGAGATTGGAGGAACTGAACCAGAAAAGAAATTGTATGAGTTAATCTGGAAACGTACAGTAGCTTCTCAAATGAGTGATGCAGAACTCGAAAAAACTAATGTTAAAATTACCATTTCCAATGATGATAAGTATTTTAACGCCAGTGGAGAAGTAATAAAGTTTGATGGATTTTTAAAGTTATATATAGAGTCTACTGATGAGGAAAATGAAAAAGAAGAAACTGGCTTACTGCCTGAATTGAGAGAAGGTGATAAGTTGTCTTATAAAGAAATTAGAGCTATTCAGAAATTTTCCAATCACCCCCCAAGATACACTGAAGCAAGCCTGGTAAGAAAGATGGAAGAACTGGGAATAGGAAGACCTTCCACATATGCGCCTACAATATCAACCATTCAGGAAAGAGGGTATGTAGTTCGGGAAGATAGACCTGGAACATCCCGGAAGTATAAAGAGATTGTCCTTACTGAAAATGTGGGAGTGAATAATAAAACTGAAAATGCGGGAGCAGAAAAAAAGAAACTATTTCCTAATGATATTGGGATGGTGGTTAACGATTTTCTTAACAAACATTTTCCGGAAATAGTAAATTATAATTTTACCGCTGATGTTGAACAGGATTTCGATAAAATTGCTCAAGGATATATAGAATGGTCAAAAATGATTGATGATTTCTATAAAAAATTCCATCAAAAAGTTGAAAAAACACTTGAAGTTGCAGAAAGAAGCAGTGGGGAACGTATATTGGGCAAAGATCCAAAATCAGGCAGGCAGGTTGCGGTAAAAATAGGACCTTATGGACCTATGGTTCAGCTTGGGACAAGAGAAGAGGAAGAAAAACCTAAATTTGCCAGTTTGCAGAAAGGACAGCATATCGAAACTATAACTCTTGATGAAGCCTTAAAAATGTTTGATCTACCCAGAAATTTGGGTAAATTTGAAGGGGAGGATGTTACAGTAGCCATTGGACGATTTGGCCCCTATGTTAAACATAAAGGAAAATATGCCTCTTTAAAGAAGGATGTGGATGATCCTTTTACAATAACTCTCGACCGGGCAATAGAACTTATTGAAGAGAAAAGAGAGCGCGATAAGAAGAAGATTATTAAAGGTTTTGAAGATGATAAGGATTTATTGATTCAGAGAGGTCGTTTTGGTCCTTATATTACTTACAAATCAAATAATTATAGGATACCTAAAGATAAAGAACCGGAAAAATTGTCACTTAAAGACTGCTACGGTATTATTGAAGCAAAAGACAAGAAACAAAGCAACAAAAAATCCAAAAGTAAAACCAAAACAACAAAACCGAAAACAAGAAAAACAACAAAAAAGTCCAATAATAAGAACAAAAAGAAATAACCAGGGATGCTAACATTTAATTCATGAAACTAAAAGATTATTTTGAACCTTATGATTTCAAAGGGTTGTTATGTGAAAAAGGCGAAATAGGAAAAAAGGTATCTGCTTTTTCGGAGGAAAAAGATTTTTCTCCTAATGAAATAGATATTGCTATTGTCGGAGTCCCTTTTTCAGGAATAGATCTGAAACCAACAAATGCTCCATCTGAAATAAGAAATCAATTGTATAAATTGGCAGACATACTTCCTGTTAAGTTCAAAATACTGGATTTAGGAAATATTAAGAAAGGAAGTACTTTCAATGATACATTGATTGGAATACGTGACATTTTAGATTACATAATGTCACAAAATATTTTTACTTTGGTACTGGGTGGCACAGGACTTCTTAAATCGGCATTGATACAGGCATTGTTTGCTAAAGGCAACCAAATTGAATATACTGCTATAGAACCTTTCCCTTCAATTTTTAATGAATTGGAGATGCTACCAGCCCAGGTAAAAAATTTCTTTTTCTATAATCTTATTGGAAGCCAGGCTTATTATATGAAGCCAATGTATGCCAAATGGTTGAAGGAGAAACACTTTAACCACTATCGGTTGGGTGAGGTGAGAGAAAATATTTCTATTGTTGAGCCAATAATCAGGGATTCTGATTTTTGCACAATTTCACTGAATGTACTGAAGCACGCTGACGCACCAGGACAAGAGAATGCTTATCCAAATGGTTTTTATGGAGAAGAAATTTCTCAAATTGCAAGGTTCATAGGTCTGTCTGAAACCATTAAACTATTCGGTCTTTTTGATTATTATCCTGATAACGATTTGAATATGCAAACATCACAACTGGCTGCTCAGTTGTTATGGTTTGTTATTGAAGGATACTCAAATAAAATAGTTGAAAACGTTCCTGCAGATGATAATATCCAGAAATTTATAGTTAATCACAGTGATAATTCATACGAGCTGATTTTTTATAAAAGCGAGAAAACAGGAAGATGGTGGATGGAAATTCCTTGTCAGTCTTCACAAAGTGTGCAGATCAAAGCTTGCAGTTATGAAGACTACAAACAAGCAAGTGAACATAATGTTCCTATAAGGTGGATACGAGCTTTTCAAAAATATAATAGTTAGTAAATAGGTTGAATAATCAAAGAATCCAAACGAAATTCATGAAAAAATGCAAATTATAAGTAACCTTTACCCGTTTAAAGAAGTATAAACTACTTGTAGTTATTAACATTTAGTTGTTAATAAATTTGTTTTGATAGAAAATTTTTTTTTATTTTACGTTCAGTATTCAACAATTGAGGATTTAAGGAGTTTATGAAACGTTTTTGTTTTATTTTTATGTTTGTTTTATTTTTTGCTATTGCAGGGAAAAGCCAGCAGGATCCTCAGTTTAGCCAGAATATGTTTGCACAGCTTACCTTTAACCCTGCTTATACAGGAAGTCATGGTCAAATTTGCGCGACAGCATTACATCGCCAACAATGGTTTGGTTTTGATGGTGCTCCTGAAATAAGCCTTTTTAATGTGGATGCTGCAATCAGTCCGTTTAACATTGATGCCGGAGTAGGACTTTCAATAATACAAGATCAATTTGGATTTAACAATAACTTAGGTGCGAATTTAGCCTTAGCATATCGATTTGACGCTTGGGATGGGAAATTTGCAGTCGGAGTTAGTGGAGGAATGATAAACTATTCGCTTAACCCTGAATGGAGTATTCCTGGTGGAACGGATGTACATACCTCCCCTTCAGAGGATGAAAATATCCCCCAGGAAGTAAAAGATGAAATGGCCCTTGATCTTAACTTTGGGTTATATTATAATACAGACGATTTGTATATTGGACTTTCCTCAACCCATATTAATGAACCCTCTTTTATTCCAACAGACGGAGACTTTGAACCTACAATCAAACGAAATTATTATTTTATTTCAGGATATAACATATCGCTGGGAGAAACTGATTTTGAACTGAATCCTTCATTATTAGTTCAATCTGACGGCTCTACATCACAAATTGGGTTAAATACTCATGTTTCTTACAATAAAAATTTTTGGGGTGGCGTTTCTATTAGAACTGATAGAACCATTACAGGAATGGTTGGAGCACGCTTATTTGAATGGGTCAGAGTAGGGTATTCTTATGATATGAGCGTTTCAGAAATTAGCCGTTATAATCAGGGCTCACATGAAATAATGGTGGGTTTTTGCTTTGATGCTAAAGTAGATAAGAGCCCTAAAAAATATAAAAGTATTAGATTTTTATAACTAAGTAATAAATTATTATTTTGCAAAAATAAACCTCAATATTATGAAGAAATTAATCTTGTTCTCGACTTTTTTGGTATTCATTGTCAGTTGTGGTAAATACAAAGGAGGTGAGCTTGTAGGAGTTAAAGGAAGAAAAGATTGGCAGGAACCCCAACCATATGGTATGGTGTTTGTTCCAATGGGCAGTTTTACTATGGGTCCTAGTGATGAAGATGCGTCATGGGCAAATACGACTAAAAGTAAGACCGTCTCTGTTGATGCATTCTGGATGGATGAAACAGAAATTACGAATAATGAGTATAGACAATTCGTAGAATATGTTAAAGATTCAATTTTGCGCTGGAATTTAGGCGAACAAATTGAAGATTTTAGAATAACTGAAGATGAATTCGGAAATCCACTTGACCCTCCAAGAATCAATTGGGAAACTGAAATTGATCCAACCGATGAAGAACAACGTGAAATCATTGATGAAATGTACTATGGGGAGCAAGACAGGTTGTTTGGCCGTAAACAAATAGATACAAGAAAATTGATCTATGAATATTATTGGATCGATTATCAGCAAGCTGCAAAGAGATCTAATATGTATGATCATGAATCACAGCAATATGATGGTACAGTGATCAACCAGGAAGGAGAGGAGATGGAAATTGATAGCAGACAAGCTTTTATTATGAGAGGACAAGTTAATGTTTATCCAGATACCTTGGTGTGGATACGAGATTTTACATATTCTTTCAATGAGCCATATACAGATTTATATTTCTCGCATCCCGCCTATGATGATTACCCTGTTGTTGGTGTTAATTGGGAACAGGCAAAGGCTTTTTCTATATGGAGAACTAAAACACTTAATGATTATTTAAGAAGTGAAGGAGAAGGAGAGGTTCAAAGTTATCGTTTACCAACAGAAGCTGAATGGGAATATGCAGCAAGAGGGGGCCACGATTTAAGTCCTTATCCATGGGGCGGCCCTTATACAAGGAATGACGAAGGCTGTTTTCTTGCTAATTTTAAACCAATGAGAGGTAATTATGTAGATGATGGAGGAATGGTGAGCATGGCCGTGGGAAGCTTTGCACCAAATGAATATGGCCTTTATGATATGGCTGGTAATGTTGCAGAGTGGACAGCAAATGCTTATGATGAATCATCATATTTTTTCACTCATGACATGAATCCAAACTATCAATATGAATCCAAGCCTGATGATCCTCCAGGAATGAAGCGAAAAGTAATAAGAGGAGGCTCATGGAAGGATATTGGATATTATCTCCAAAATGGAACGCGAACGTATGAATACCAAGATTCAAGTACCTCTTATATAGGTTTTAGGTGTGTTCGCTCATATTTAGGAGGCGCAGAGTAACAACTAAATAATTTTTATAGCTTATGATGAGTATAGGAGAAATAGTACAAACAGCTGGATGGCGGAAGTTTATGGCAAAAGTTTACGGCTTTGGTGCTTCAGTCGTATTGGTAGGTGCCCTGTTTAAACTTCAGCATTGGCCAATGGCAGGGACAATGCTTACTGTAGGGTTAACAACAGAAGCACTTATTTTCTTTTTCTCAGCATTTGAGCCGTTACATGAAGATGTGGATTGGTCTATTGTTTATCCTGAACTAGCAGGGATCGAAGAAGAAGATCCTGAAGAAGCAAGAGAACGAAACCGTGCAAGAAGAGAAGCCATGGAGAATTTTACCAGCGCTACACCAGGCTCAGAAAGTCCACCTGCCGGAGCAACCAGTGCTGGGACAAGTGGGGCAACTGCAGCGAATCTTACTAAGTTCGATGAAATGCTTGAGAATGCAGATATATCCCCGGAATTATTTGAAAGATTAGGAGAAGGTTTGAAAAAGCTAAATGAAACTACGGAGAATTTAAAACATGTTTCAGATGCTGGATTAGCCACCAATCAATATGTTGAAAATATTCAGGCCGCTGCTGAATCAATTAGTTATTTAACAGATTCGTATAATAAAACTCAATCAGAGTTAAACGAAAATGTGTCTAATTTAAGTGGTGTATTTAAAGATTCTGCTGAGTCAATTAAACAATCAGGGCAGCATATGGCTGAAAAGATTTATGAAGGGGGAGAATCATTTGTTAATGATGTTCAGAAATCAGGACAAGATTTGGCTAATTCCTATAAAGAAATTTCCGAAAATGTTCGCTCTGAAGTACTTGAGAAAAATAAAACCTTTAATGATCAACTGGAAACTTTGAACAACCATTTGGCTGCATTGAATTCTACTTACGAACTTCAACTGAATTCTACCAATGAGCATGTTCAAAATGCGCAGAGCTTATATGGAGATATGAACCAAATTATGAATAATCTCAAGGATTCTGTAGATGAAACTCAGAGATATAGAGATGAGATTTCTAAACTAAATCAAAATCTTTCAGAGCTGAATAATGTATATGGTAATATGTTATCAGCTATGTCTGTAATGGATAATAATCATTAATCATGATAAGAAAGTAGTATAGTATGGGTCACGGTAAAGAAACTCCTCGTCAGAAAATGATTGGTATGATGTATCTTGTGCTAACAGCAATGTTAGCATTAAATGTGTCTGCCGAGGTTTTAGATGCTTTTAGGCTTGTTAATGAAGGGATTAAGAAGACTACCGATAATTTTATGGAAAAGAATGAGACCATTTATAAAGATTTTGAGCAAGAGGTAGCCACAAATGAACAGAAGGCTGGAAAATGGAAAAAAAAGGCGGATGAAGTAAGGGAGTCAAGCCAAGAGTTATATGAATACATGCAGGATATCAAAGTTGAATTAATTAAAGAGAAAATGGGAGATAATGTTGAGGAGAATCCCGCATTATATGAGGAGAATGGCATGGTGAAGGTTAAACATGAAAAGGTAAAAGGTGAAGATAAATGGGACCTTGTTACACGTTTGCTAATTGGAGAGAATAACAATGGTAGGGCCTATGAATTAAAAGATTTGATAGTAGAATATAGAGAGAATTTAATATCAATGATTGATGAAGGAGAAGGAGATAGTGAAGTTATTGAGACCATTGAAACAAATCTGAATACTGACGATCCTCCACCCACAGAAGGACGTGAGCAAAAATCATGGGAAATTAAACATTTTAACGATATTCCTTTGGGTGCAGTATTACCTATTCTAAGTACCATGCAGGCTGATATTCGTAATGCAGAATCAGAAATGATAAGGTATCTTTATAATCAAATAGAGGCCGGGGCTTTTACATTTAATAAGTTAGAACCAACTGTAATAGCTAATTCTGGTTATGTATTTCAAGGGAATGATTATAAAGCAGATGTTTTCCTTGCAGCTCGTGATACTACCGCTCCTCCAACTGTTCTCATAGGTGAATGGGATAGCATACCCAAAGATGACGGAACTCATGAGATTGTTATGCGTAATGTAGAAGATACCCTTGATGTTATTGGGGGTAAAGGTAAATATCAAAAGAAAGCTACAACCACCGGACGCCAAGAATGGGGTGGGGTTATTATGTTGATGGGCCCAGGAGGAGATACAATAAAAAAACCATTTCGACAGGAATATCGTGTAGAAGAACCTAATTTGGTAATCTCACCAAACAAAATGAATGTGTTTTATGTAGGTGTACCTAATCCCGTGAGTATTAGTGTCCCAGGGGTACCTGCTGAAGATCTGAAACCATCCATAACCAATGGAAGTATCAAAAAAGTTGGTCCCGGTAATTATGAAGTGAGCCCCAAGGATGCAGGAAGGGAATGTGTAATCAATGTGAGTGCAGAGGTAGAAGGTGATGTTCAGTCTTTTGGATCGCGAGATTTTAGAGTTAAAAAACTTCCTACACCTACAGCACAGGTAGCCGGTAAGTCGGGAGGTAATGTTCGTCAGGAAGTACTCGCTGCACAGAGCGCAGTATTCGCGGAAATGGAAGATTTCTTATTTGACCTCGAATATAAAGTAACACGATTTACTATAACCACCACTGACCAGGGTGGTTATGTAAGGGATATCAGAAAGGAAGGAAGCCGTATCGATGCTGAAGTAAAAGAATGGCTGAGAAACAATGCGGCAAAAGGAAGAAAGGTCACTTTTGAGGATATTAAGGCGGTTGGACCGGATGGTACGACAAAAAACCTTAACCCTATTACATTTACTATACAGTAACTTAAAATACAACATATTATGAAAAAAGTATTGATAACAATAGTATTTTTTGGAATCATTTTCGCTGCCTGGAATCTAAAAGAAACAAAAGCACAAAGTGTAAGGGATGAAGTTTATACTAAAGAAAATGTACCTGCCAAGGAACCTTTGGAGTATTCTCATCTCCGGGAAGCTGATGTTATGTGGTCGAAAAAGTTGTGGCAGATGATTGATTGCCGGAAGAAAATGAATCATCCACTATATTTCCCTACAAGAGATATGAGAGACAGAAAAAGTTTAATACAACTTATTGTTCATGGTATACAAGAAGAGGGGCTTACTGTTTATGAAAGCGATCTTTTCAAAGAAGATGGTATATTAAGTGAAGATGAGGCATTAACAGAGTTGGGGGCAGGAACAGAAACAACGGAAGTGCAACAGGATGATGGTTCTGTCGAAGAAGAGGAAGTTGAAAGGGGAGTCCAGTGGGATGAGGTAACGCAATACCTGGTAAAGGAGCAATGGTATTTTGATAAAAAGCATTCAACACTGAAAGTTCGAATTTTAGGTATTTGTCCTATTCGTGAATATGTCGATGACGATACAGGAGAAAAACGTAAACGAATGGCTTTTTGGGTCTATTTTCCTGAAGCGCGGCCAATTTTCGCCAAGCATGAAGTTTTTAACAGGGAAAATGACGCTCAGCGAATAAGTTTCGATGATTTTTTCCATCAGCGAAGGTTTGATAGTTATGTTACTAAAGAGAGCAATGTATATGGAAACAGAGACATTCAGGAATATACGACAGGTGAAAATACATTACTTGAGGCTGAAGAAATCAGAAATGAAGTGTTCGAATTTGAACATGATCTTTGGGAATACTAATTTTAAAATCAGGCTACTGTTGTTAATAGATATATAATGAAAAGCCCGGAAAATTTTCCGGGCTTTTTTGGATTATTTTGGTGTTTGTATTTTTTGTTTATATATATTTTTCGCCTTTTTCCTTCTTAATGGTCTCAACTATATCTTTGATTTCCTGCTCATCACTTTTCTTATAAATCAGTAATTTATCCTCGGAATCCACAATTATATATCCTTTAAGCCCTTTAATAACGGCAACTTTTTCATCAGGAAATTTAACTATTGAATCTTCAACGTTATACAGCATAACATTTTTTCCTGATACAGAATTGCCTTGCTCATCCTCATCCAGGAATTCATGCAGCGATCCCCATGTACCAAGGTCAGCCCAACCAAAATCCGAGGTATAAACGTATACATTTTGTGATTTTTCCATAACTCCATAATCTATCGAAATACTCCGTGTTTCAAAATACACTTTTGAAATAAAATCAACTTCTTTTTTGGTATTGTATATTCCCATTCCTTTGCTGAATAAAGTGTCTATATCGGGCAGGTGCTCCTGAAACGATTTCTTGATAGCATCAAGGCTCCATATGAATATTCCTGAATTCCAGTAATACTCACCGCTCTCATAAAATTTTTGTGCAAGGTCTTTATTGGGTTTTTCTGTAAATGTTTTTACTTTATAGATGTTTGAACTTTCTATTTTCTCTCCTATTTGGATATATCCATATCCTGTCTCCGGCCGGTGAGGAGTGATTCCAAGAGTAAGAAGGGCATTGTTTTTTTCTGTAAACTGAAAGCCATCTTTAATAATTCTTATAAACTCTTCTTCTTTTGTTATGAGATGGTCAGAGGGAAGAACTGCAATATTTGCATTTGGATTTAAGCTTTCTATTTTATAGTTGGAATAGGCTATACATGGAGCAGTGTTCTTTTTTTCTGGTTCTAATAAAATTTGATGTTCTTTTAATTCCGGTAATTGCCCGGCAGTTAGGTCTTTGTATCTCTCATTTGTCACAACTAAAATGTTTTCAACAGGGCTAATTTTTTTGCACCGTTCATATGTTTGTTGTAATAATGTTTTTCCTACTCCCAGAATATCTAAAAATTGTTTGGGCTTTTTTTTAGTACTCAAAGGCCAGAATCTTGTTCCTGTTCCCCCTGCCATTATAACGCAAAAATTGTTATTTTTCATGATTTAAAATTTTCTGGTTAGTAAATTCCAATTACAAAAATAATATCTAATCAGAACAATGTTTGATAAATATTCGTTAAAATATTACAAATTATTTAATAAATATAGAGATAATTTTAATACCTACATATATTTTTCTTATTTTGGAATGGTAGAAAATTTTTAAAAACTATGTCAACTTTACTAAGAAGATCCGTAATAACATTATTTTTCATCTTTTTTGTAATTCCTGCTTTCAGTCAATATTTTGGACAAAATAAGGTAAATTACGAACAATTTGATTTTACTATTCATAATACGCCACATTTTCAAATTTATAATTATCTGGATAATAATGAAGAAGTTCAGGGTCTCGGAAAACAGGCAGAGTACTGGTACGACAGGCATTTTGCCATATTTAGAGATACGGTTCTGAAAAATCCTCTGATTGTTTATAACGATCACCCTGATTTTATGCAAACTACAGTTGTTTCCGGTTTAATTGGTGTAGGAACAGGAGGTGTTACTGAGGGGTTAAGGAAAAGGGTGGTAATGCCTTTTACAGTATCCAATAAAGCCACGGATCATGTCTTAGGGCACGAAATGATCCATGTGTTCCAGTATAATGTTATTCATCAGGATGACAGCCTGGGATTTGAATCTTTGGATAACCTTCCGCTATGGATGATAGAAGGTTTGGCCGAATATATGTCAATTGGACCATCAGATAATCAAACTGCTATGTGGATGCGTGATGCATTGCTGCATGATAATGTACCCTCTATAGATGATATGACTAAATATCCCAATAGATATTTTCCATATCGATATGGGCATGCTTATTGGTCTTTTATCACTGGCATATGGGGTGATGCGATGATAAAACCTATTTTTAAAAGTACTGCTCAAAAAGGAATGAAAAATGCGATTAACGAGTTATTTGGATTGGAGTCTGATAGCCTGTCTACATTATGGGAAAAGTCATTCAAGAAAACTTTTGAGCCTTACGTTTTTGATACCCTTCGTCCTGTTGGGAAAGAACTATTTTCTAAAAAAAATTCCGGTAATATGAATTTGTCTCCTGTTCTCAATCCATCTGGTGAGCAGGTAACTTTTCTTACTAATAAGAATGTCATTAGTATTGACTTAATGGTTGCAAACACCGAAACAAAAGAAATTGTTAATAAACTGACAAGTACAATTCGTAAGACTCATATTGATGAGTTTAACTATATAGAATCAGCAGGTTCCTGGTCTCCTGATGGGAAAAAGTATGCTCTGACAACTTTTTCTAAAGGGCGGAATAGGTTAGTTATAAGTAGTGTATCAAAGAATCGTGCGAAACTGGAGCGTGAAATTAAACTACCGGAAATACAGGCGTTTAATAACCCAGAATGGTCGCCTGATGGAGAAACAATACTTTTAACAGGACTTGTCGATGGTAAGAGTGATCTTTATTTATATCACCTAAAAAGTGGGGAAATAGAACAGCTGACTGATGATCGTTATTCGGATTTGCAGCCCTCCTGGAGCAGTGATGGGGAAAAGATAGTGTTTATATCTGAAAGAGGGGAGGATACAAAATTAGATAAACACATATATGGGAACTACCGGGTTTGTATCCTGGATAGAGAAACCAAGGAGGTAGAAGTTCTTGATATATTCCCGGATAAAGATAACTTCAGTCCGACTTTTTCTCCAAACGATAGTTCTATTTACTTTTTATCCCATGCAGATGGATATAGGAATTTATATGAATATGAGATAAATGAAGATAAAGTATACCGGCTGACGAAATTTGTAACAGGTATTGCTGGTATAACAGATTTATCCCCTGCATATAGTGTTGCAGAGGAGACAGGTGAAATTGCCTATACATTGTATGGGGATGATAGTTATCAAATTTATCTTGCCAGCCCTGATGAGTTTGATAAAGAGGAAGTGGATAAACATATGGCCAATTCTGAACCAGAGAAACTACCGCCTGGTAAAAATCGTTCCCTGAATCTTGTTGAAAACAATCTTGAAAATTACCCGGAAAAATCTGATACTGTTTTTTCAAATGAGTCATATAAACCTAAATTTCAATTAGAATATTTGGGAAGTAGTGGCATGGGAGTGGGTACAGGTCAATTTGGTACATACGCTTCCGGAGGAGTAAGCGCCCTATTTAGTGATGTTTTGAAACAACACCAGCTTTTTGTTAATCTTCAGGTACAAGGAGAAATATATGATTTTGGCGGCTATGGAGCATATTACAACAGGGAAAAAAGGTTAAACTGGGGAGGTTCTTTTAGTCATATACCTTATCGCTTTTTCCGGTATGGTATTGATACTGTGCATACAGATATTACTGGTGATGGTGAGAAAGAGGTTCTTACGAACGTGATTGAAATGAGACAGCGCTTTTTTCAAGATCAGATCTCGGTGTTTGGACAATATCCTTTATCACAGCAACTAAGATTTGAAGGATCAGCGTCTATTTCAAGGTATAGTTTCAGGATAGATAGTATTAACAATTATTATTATGGTTCCTTTTTAGGACAAGAGAGGGAAAAAGTTGACGGACCGGATCCCTACTATGTTGGCCGGGGGCAACTTGCATTTGTTGGAGATAATTCTAATTTTGGAATTACAGGGCCCTTGTCGGGATACAGGTATCGTTTCCAGGTGGAGAAAATGTTTGCAGAATATGATGTTTTCAGTACCCTCGCAGATTACAGGAAATATTTTTATTTCAAACCAATTGGTTTGGGTTTCAGGGGAATGCATTTTGCCAGGTATGGTTCGGATGTAAACAGACTTTATCCGCAATATGTGGGGGATAATTATTTTATCCGTGGATATGCCTATAATACACTAAGCGAAAACCCCTCTAATCAGGATTATATAACTATTAATAACTTATTGGGTTCTAAAATTGGGGTTTTTAATGCTGAAGTTAGAATGCCAATTTCAGGACCCAAACAACTGACACCTATTAAATCAAGGTATTTTTATTCTACCCTCGTGGGATTTTTCGATGCTGGTTTCGCTGTTGAAAGTTGGGATGACTTTAAACTTTCATGGGAGCCTTCAGATGAGTATCGTTCTCCTGTATTCAGTACTGGAATTTCGTTGAGGATAAACCTATTTGGCTATGCTATTTTAGAGCCTTATGTTGCTATTCCTTTTCAACTAGAAAGGAAAGGGGTTAATTTTGGCCTGTTTATAACAGGTTCTGGTTGGTAGTTTTTATAAAAGCCTTTTATTTAGTATCGTTTGAAATATTTATATCCTTTTTGGTTTCCTTTAAGCGGTAATGTTCATCAATTATATCTTGCAGGGTGTGCTTTGATAAATAATCTATTATCTGAATATTAAGATCCTCCCATAACCTTTTGGTAGGGCAGGTTGCTTCCATCTTACAAATTGTATTATCACACAGACATTCTACAATACATATTTCTGACTCAAAAGCTTTGTAAATATCATATATTTTAATTTCAGATGGTTTGCGGGTTATTTTATATCCGCTTTTTTTCCCTTTTACATTTATAATTAGATCCTGGGCTTTAAGTGCAGAAATGATCTGGTCTAAATATTTAAAAGATATTTGCTGGTTTTTGGCAATTTCTTTTTGAAATACACTTCCATCCTCCCCGTGTAATGCTATTTCAAGCATTGTCCTTATCCCGTAACGTATTTTAGTATTAAATTTCAATTCGTTTCTGTTTAGAAGTTTAACATGTCAGAGAAACAAAAAAGTATGTAACAAATTTAACAATTTCCTATGAAAGC
>JBKGZD010000003.1:0-47770 GCA_046545795.1 Bacteroidales bacterium
ACTGCCTTCCAAATTGATGGAATTTCTTAAATACAGTCCGGTAATTGATCAAAAAACCGATGTTTATGATGAAAATAAAAGCAATCTATCAAAAATCTTTATTCTCTTGCGGAAGCAAACCGGACATGATTTTTCATTGTATAAAAGAAGTACCCTATATCGCCGCATCGAAAGACGAATGAATGTTCATCAAATTGATAAAATTTCCGGTTATGTCCGGTTTCTGCAGGAAAATCCAAAAGAATTGGATATCCTTTTCAAAGAATTGTTAATAGGAGTAACCAACTTTTTCCGTAATGCAGTGGTATGGGAGAAACTCAAGGAAACCATTTTACCAGGTTTGTTTGAGGAATTACCCGATGACTATACCCTGAGGGCATGGATTGTCGGTTGTTCTACTGGTGAAGAGGCGTATTCACTGGCCATTGTTTTTAAAGAAGCCTATGAAAAAGTGAAAACTGAAAAGAATGTCAGCTTACAAATATTTGCCACTGATATCGATAGTGATGCTATTGATAGAGCAAGAAAAGGGTCTTTCCCGCCAAATATTGTTGCTGATGTTTCACCTGAACGAATCAATAAATATTTTACCAAAGAAGGAAGTGGCTTTCGGGTAAAAACGTCCATACGCGAAATGGTTGTGTTTGCACCGCACAATGTAATTAAAGATCCTCCATTCACCAATTTAGACTTTTTACTGTGCCGGAATTTATTAATCTACATGGAACCCGAATTACAAAACAAACTAATGAATTTGTTTCAATACAGTTTAAATACCGGGGGAATAATGACACTTGGTACATCCGAAAATGTACACGGAGAAAGAGGTTTATTCACGCTGGTTGATTCAAAACTGAAAATTTATAAACGAACTGCAGCTCCGGTAGACACAGGATTATTTGATTTTCCGGATTCATTAATGCATACAAGGAAACAATCATCAGGCAACATAAAACCGGCAAAAGTTACTGAAAATATTCAAACACTTACAGAACAACTTATACTGCAACGCTTTGCCCCTGCCAGTGTGCTGATAAATCCGGAAGGCGATATTTTATATATAACAGGTCACACCGGTAAATACTTAGAACCTGCTGCGGGAAAAGCAAATTGGAATATTCACGCTATGTCGCGCGAAGGTTTGAGCAGCGAATTGCCGGGCGCAATCCGAAAAGCAAAACAAAATTACGAACCTCTGAAATTGCATCATGTAAAAGTTGGAACAAACGGAGGCACGCAACTTGTAGACGTCACACTTCAACAAATTGAAAAGCCCGAGGCAATAAAAGGAACAATCATAATCGTATTCTCTGATGTTGCCAACGTATCGGAAATAGCCAAGAAAGAACCCAAAAAAGGAAACAAAAGTTCAACCTCCCGGGAACAAGAGTTAGAGCTTGAATTGCAACGTGCCTATGAAGAACTTCAAAGCACGCGTGAAGACATGCAAACAACCTACGAAGAACTCAAAACAACCAACGAAGAATTACAGTCAACAAACGAAGAATTGCAATCGACCAACGAAGAACTTACAACATCAAAAGAGGAGATGCAAAGCCTCAACGAAGAGCTGCAAACTGTAAATGCTGAGTTGCAAAGCAAGATAAACGATTATATTGAGGCCAATAACGACATGAAAAACCTGTTGAACAGCACCGACATCGCAACCTTGTTTCTCGATAAAGAATTAAACATACGCCGCTTTACCGAACAATTAACAAAACTATTCAAATTGCGGGAAACCGATATAGGCAGACCTTTTACGGAGGTAGTGACCAAATTGCAATACCCAGAAATGACCGACCATGCCAAAGAAGTATTACGAACCCTTGTGTACAAGGAATCGGCCATTTCAACCAACGACCAACAGTGGTTTAAGGTTCGTATTATGCCATACCGGACGGTCGATGACCACATTGACGGGCTGGTCATAACATTTATTGACATCACCGAGGCCAAAAGATTAGAAAGCGAGCTAAATAAAGCGCATGAAGTACTTCGTAAACACAATATAAATGAGTTATGAAAAAAAGAAAGAACATTTCACAAGATGCCAAGAAGCTGAGACAAAAGGCAGAAGAGGAACTAAAAAAGCAACAAGCTAAAACAAGTTCATCCTCGTCTGAAAGCGAGTTGCAGAAACTCATTCACGAACTGGAAGTGCATCAGATAGAACTGGAAATGCAAAACGAAGAACTAATTATAGCCAAAGAACAGGCCGAACAGGCTGAAGAAAAATATGCCGAATTGTATGATTATGCTCCATCAGGCTACCTTACACTTTCTAAAAAAGGCGAAATTACAGAACTAAATTTTGCAGCCGCCCGATTACTTGGAAAAAACCGATCACAATTGATAAAAAGAAATTTTGCATTTTTTTTATCCGAAGATTCACGGGCGGATTTTAATCTCTTTTTTCAAAAAGTTTTTGCCGGGAAAGAAAAACAGTCCTGCGAATTAACCATAATCCCGGAAGGCAATTCCGAGTCGGCAAAAAAAGATGCTCCCATACATGTAAATATTGATGGTGTCCTTAACCAGGACAATGACTTATGCCATTTAACAATGGTTGATATTACAGAAAAAATTAAAAGAAATCAAGAACTTATTAAAGCAAAAGAAAAAGCCGAAGAAACCGACCGTCTGAAATCCATTTTTCTCGCTAATATGAGTCACGAGATCCGTACCCCAATGAATGGTATTCTTGGCTTTGCTGAGTTATTGAAAAACCCCGATATTACTTATGATCAGAAACAACATTATACCAATATAATTAAGCAAAGTGGGACACGCTTACTCAATATCATAGATAACTTAATTGATGTTTCAAAAATAGAAGCCGGTCTGATGAAATTAGAGATGACACAGACCAATATAAACGAGCAAATCGAATACATTTATTCCTTTTTCAAACCTGAAGTTGAAGCTAAGGGAATGGAGTTATCCTTCAGTAACACCCTTCCCTCCAAAGAAGCCATCATTAACACCGATCGCGAAAAAGTATATGCCATTCTTACCAATCTTGTAAAAAATGCCATTAAATACAGCAGAAAAGGTACGATAGTGATCGGTTATACCAAAAAGGACAAGACCATTGAATTTTATGTAAAAGACACCGGCATTGGAATTCCTGAAGAAAGACAGAATGAAATATTTGAGCGTTTTATACAGGCTGACATCAAAGACAAGAAAACACGCCAGGGAGCAGGGTTGGGTTTAACCATTACAAAAGCATATGTGGAAATGCTTGGTGGTAAAATCTGGGTAGAAAGCCAGGAAGGTATTGGGTCAACATTTTATTTCACCCTACCCTATCTTGTTGAATCAGAATCACAAAACACAGATAAACAAGCTATTCCCGGCGAAAATAAATTACAACAGACCAAAAACCTGAAAATCCTGATTGCAGAAGATGATATAACATCAGAAATGTTGCTCTCAGAATATGTCAACGAGTTTGCTGAAGAAATTATAGAAGCAAAGACCGGTCATGAAACTATTGAAATTTGTCGCAACAATCCGGATATTGATTTGATTCTAATGGATATTCAAATGCCTGATTTGAACGGTTATGAGGCCACAAAAAGAATCCGTCAATTTAACCAGGATGTTGTCATTATAGCCCAAACAGCATTTGTATTATCCGGAGACAAGGAAGCAGCCATTGAAGCCGGATGCAATGATTATATAGCCAAACCCATTGACAAAGCCGAATTAAAAGAATTAATTCAAATGTATTTCCAGCCCATAAGCGAATAGAAACTATTTGGCTGGAAGGATTCCAGTATCAGCAGTAATCTGAATATGAAAATATCAGATTTTATTAACGTGCCGGAATATGGGTGCTTGATAGATAAACGAACCAGAAAAATATACGACCGGGAACATTGTATTAAAAAAATATGGAGTATTGGTGGAAAGAATGGTTGGTATTACGGAAATTGGTTATGGGAAGTGCGTGGATTTCTTGATAAAATAGCCGGAGGTGTTGGATTACGAAGGGGCCGAACAAACCAGGAAGTAATCGAGGCAGGTGATACACTGGATTTTTGGAGGGTATTATATGCAAATCGGCAGGAAGGACGTTTATTGTTGTTTGCTGAAATGAAATTACCAGGAGAAGCATGGCTCGAATTCAAAATTACCGGTGACACGCTGGTTCAAACAGCTACCTTCCGTCCATTGGGTTTAACCGGCAGACTATACTGGTATGCCGTATATCCTTTACATGGTTTAATTTTCAATGGTTTAATCAAAAAATTAACAGAATAAAAGCCAAAGTAGACAGCATTAGTGTTACTTCCTGTGAAATTATAATAAATGGAACATCTTATGGTAAATTTGGACTATGGGAATTGATAAAAGGTAAAGTTTACTTATCCTGGGAGCCTGCCAATCCTATGAACCAGAAGATTGTGGATTGAGAACTGGTCGAAAGAAACCAGGACAGACTCGTTACCGGTGTATCCAATCTTATTATTTTAAAGCCACCCAGAAAAGCAAGCCGTCAGAACTGGCAGTGGTGGAAACATTCAACCGGGGAGATATACTTACACCTTCCTGTTTCAACAGGGCTACCAGTGGGCATATGAGTCCGGATAATGAGGAATGGTTGGGTAATGGACATTTCATAAAACCTTTGATAAATTAAAAAATAAACTTATGAAAAAACTATGGAGTAATTGACAATGAAACAGGTTAAAAATAAAAGCAGGCTTTTGCCTGCTCTAATTCTTTTAACACTCATTATTTGTCATTCAGAGCATGTTAGCCTGGATTATCATATTCAACCAAATGCATATTATAACAAAGACTCTGCAAAAAGATTTACAGCAATTCTCCCCCTGACCCTTAAAAGAAGTTGTGAGTAAAGTTTTCTATTCATAAATTATAGTCAAAACTCCCATCAGGCAGCATATTGTCTGGATGATATTGTTTTTTTTCTTCCATTTGAAAGCGTTTGCATGTCTCCCAGTCGCCTTTACAATACCTGTCAATCCAGTATTTTGTCAGTTTTCCCTGCTCGTAGAATGTTTTTACCGGACAAGAGTTAAACCATTTGCAAGTCTTAGTTACAATATTAATCTTCCTGTAATTTAATAACAGCGTCTCATATCGTGCACTTTCATGCACGACGGTTGCGGGATGTCTGAGCGGAAGAATTTTTCTGTTATTGGCAACTAAAAGACTCCCAAAAAGCTTTGGAAAATTATCACTACATGGAATCTCAAACTTATATTTTTTTAAAATAAATTTTGTGACATGATATCCTAAAGGTATTATAATATCAGGGTCTGCAAGTTCAATTTCTTCCATCAGGTAAATACTGCATGCTTCTATTTCATCGTTCCTTGGTTTTCTGGAATTTGGAAGGAAACATTTCAGCATGTTTGTCATATAGAAATTTTCTTTTTTCAACCCTAGTTCATCAAACAACTTATCAAGAACTTTACCCGAGGGACCAATAAACATTTCCCCTGCCCTGTTCTCTTCTCTGCCTGGCGCCTGTCCGACTATCATTATTTCCGGGTTAAGACAACCTGTCCCCGGAACCACATTTTTACGGGTATCAGACAACCGGCAAAGTGTACATTGTTGTATCCGTTTTTTAATTCTATGATAATCTTCTATTAACATCCTTCAATATCTGAATAATTGCTCAATTTTTTATAAATTTACTTTTTTCGGGATAAAAAGACAACAATGAAAAAATTAAAACAACTGGAAGTTTTTTTCAGGGAAAAATTATGGGGCATACGACTGGAAAGTAAATCCGGTCGTCAGAGGATATGGCTTCGCCTGCTGAGGATTTTAGCGCTGGCAGTTCGCGGATTCCAGGAAGACAAAGTAAGCCTTCGGGCCTCAGCACTTACCGTTTATTCTCTTTTAGCAGTAGTCCCTGTAGTAGCAATGGCTTTTGGAATTGCAAAGGGTTTTGGATTGCAGAGTTATTTGGAACAACTCAAGACACAACTGGAAGCCAGATTTTTAGTAAATGTAGAAAGCCAGCAGGAAATAATAGACAGAATTTTTGAATTTGCAGATTCATTTCTTGCAAACACCAAAGGTGGAATAATTGCTGGATTTGGATTGGTAATATTACTTTGGTCAGTGCTCAAAGTCTTTTCAAACATTGAAAGTTCATTCAATGCAATTTGGCATATAAGAAAGTCACGTTCATGGTTTAGAAAGTTCAGTGATTATTTCTCACTGATGCTTATAGGTCCAATTATTGTAATTCTCTCCAGCAGCGCTACTGTTTACATAACCACTCAGATAGAAGCAATTACTGCAGAAGTTGAACTTCTCGGATTCATAAGCCCGGTTATTACTTTCCTGGTAAAACTGATACCTTACGTTCTAATATGGTTCTTATTTACGTTTCTTTACATGTTCATGCCAAATACAAAAGTTCAATTCAGATCAGCGTTGATTGGAGGTATTGTTGCCGGAACATTATTTGTTGCAACACAATGGGCGTATATACACTTCCAGGTAGGTGTTTCAAGATATAATGCCATCTACGGTAGTTTTGCCGCATTACCATTGTTTATAATATGGATACAGATAAGCTGGCTGCTTGTGTTGCTTGGGGGAGAAATTTCATTTGCAGAGCAAAACTTAAAAAAATATGAATTTGTTACCGATGTTGAAAACATTAGTTTATATGCCAAAAAAATTCTCGCTTTAACAATAACACATCTCCTTGTAAAGAATTTCATGAAGGCAGAAAAACCTTTCACAGCGGAAAAAATAAGCCAGGACTTGAAAATTCCAATCAGACTGGTGCGAATTATCTTATACGAACTTGTAGAATGCCGGATTCTCTCAGAAAGCATAAGTCCTAACACAAAAGAAAGAGCATACCAGCCAGCACAAGATATTAATAATCTTTCGGTTACGTATGTCTTAAAGTCACTTGAACATTTAGGTAAAGACAAAATCCTTTCTCTTCAGAAAAAAGAGCAGGAACAAATTAAAAAAATTGTCGATGATCAATGGGTGACTATGGGAAAAACAGATGGAGCAACGCTTTTAAAAAATATATAATTCTCGTGATGATGTTCCGATATCAACAGAAAAGAGTAAAAGTAAACCTTCAGAGTGTTTGTGCTAATTTCCATTTTGTTGCTTTGCGTAATAAGCATTTGCCGTTTCTTCCAGTTCATTATACCATTTTTCCCCATACCGTCTGACAAGTGCTTCTTTTAAGAATTTATATACAGGAACTCCCTCTATATTTCCCTTATTAACCGCTGCCCTGCATATCTCCCATTCATGGTAATTCAGCGCTTCCAGACCGCCTACGTCCGAAATTCTTATAGGATATAAATGACAGGAAATCGGTTTTCTGAAATTAATTTTTCCATCAAAATAGGCATTCTCAATAGCACATTTTGCAATTCCATCTTCAAAAACTGCATAAGCGCATTCCTCGCCACGAACAAGCGGTGTAACCATATCTCCATCGTTATCTTTAACAACAGCTCCATGTTTTTTGACAGCTTTCAGTCCTTCTTTCCGCATATATGGTTTAACTTTCTCCAATATGGATTCCAACAGAATCCCTTCCGTGTCCTCCACTGGCGCTCCCGCTACACCTTCAACACAACAATTTCCTTTACACTGCTGTATATCACAAATAAATCTTTGCTCAAATACATCAAGGCTAACAAGCGCCTCACCTATCAATACCATAAATTCATATTTTTAAAGTTCAATCTATCAATGATTTACCTGTCATCTCTTCAGGTGCAGATAAATCCATTATTTCAAGAAGTGTAGGAGCAACATCTGCTAATATTCCTTCCCTAATCTTCTTAAAATCTTCAGTCACCAATACAGAAGGTACCGGATTCATTGAATGAGCTGTATTTGGAGTTCCATCAGGGTTCACTGCATTATCAGCATTTCCATGGTCGGCAATAATCAAAGCATTATAGGCATTCTCCTTAGCAGCTTCAACAACTTCTTTCAGACAACTATCTACTGCTTCAATAGCTTTTATAATTGCCTCATATATTCCTGTATGACCTACCATATCACCATTAGCAAAATTAAGGCAAATAAAATCATGTTCCTGTTTCTTCAACTCCTCAACCACAGCATCTTTAACTTTATATGCACTCATCTCAGGTTTTTCGTCATAAGTTCTCACTTCTTGCGGTGAAGGAATCAGAATTCTTGATTCATTTTTAAACTTTTCTTCGCGTCCCCCGGAGAAGAAAAAGGTTACATGCGCATATTTTTCAGTTTCAGCAATTCTCAATTGCTTCCTGCCTTCTTTGGCAAGTACTTCCCCCATCGTATTCTTGATATTTTCCTTATCATATATAATCTTAACATCCCTGAAAGATTCATCATAACGAGTCATTGTCAGATAATACAAGGGAATGGTTTTCATTCCATGCTCCGGCATATCTTTTTGTGTAAGAGCTATGGTAATTTCCCTTAGGCGGTCAGTTCGAAAATTAAAACAAATTACCACATCTCCTTTGTTTATATTTCCTACAGGTTTATCTTCATCATCAACCATAACAATTGGCTCAATGAATTCATCAGTCAGTTTATTATTATAAGATTCCTGCATGGATTGCAGTATATCTTTCGATTTTTTCCCTTTTCCATTAACAAAAAGGTCATATGCCTTCTTGATTCTGTCCCATCTTTTATCCCTGTCCATACCGTAAAAACGGCCAACCAGGGAAGCTAATTTTCCATTTGAATTGTCCAGGTGGTTTAGTAGATTTTTTATGTATCCTTTGCCGCTTTGGGGGTCTGTATCTCGACCATCTGTAAGTGCGTGTATATAAACATTATCCAGTCCATAATCTTTGGTCATATCACACAGCTTATATAAATGCTTGTCAGAGCTGTGCACTCCCCCATCTGACACCAATCCTATAAAGTGAACAGCTTTGCCGTTTTCTTTTGCATATTGAAAAGCATCAGTCAGAACTTCATTTTTGTCAAAAGTACCTTCTTCAATAGCTTTGTTGATTTTTACCAAGTCCTGGTAGACAATTCTTCCTGCCCCAATGTTAAGGTGCCCTACTTCCGAGTTACCCATTTGTCCTTCCGGCAAGCCAACATTTTCACCTGAGGTATGCAAAACAGAATTCGGATATTCTTTTAATAATTGATCCATATATGGAGTTTTTGCATTATATACAGCATTTTTCTCTGTATGATCTCCAACACCCCATCCGTCTAATATAATCAGTATTGATTTTTTTCCTGCCATAGTACTCAAATTTAATTATTATTTGTGTATGCAAAATTAATAAAAACCCTTTATGAAACGTCCATGATAATAAACATGATTATCACAAAAGGAAATGTTTATTTTATCATGGTAAGTTCCATATGACCTTTAGAAATTAAATAATCATCTTATGAAAATAAAAAATCACCAGCAAGGTGCCGGTGATTTTTCAGATATAAGTGAGTTTTCTTCTGAATTACTTCATCTCTTCAGGATACCATTCTTTCACAACATCTTTATTTTCTTCATACCATTTCTTTGCAGCTTCATATTCGTCATCCGATTTATCAACTGCTTCCATGAGCTCATAAAGATCATCTTCTTCTAAATTAAAGTTGCTAAAGAAATCAGCAAGTACAGGATGATCTTCTTTAAATCCTTTACGTGCAATAATTGCACAAACATCTTTTGGATAAATTTCTTCTGGATCTTCAAGATATTTCAGATCATAATCCGCCCACATTTGATGAGGCTTCCATCCTGTTACTACAACAGGTTCTTCTTTGTCATAATTACGCTTCAAAGAAGCCATCATTGCAGATTCACTTGAAGTTACCTGTTTAAAATCAAGATCATATTCTTCAATAACTTTTTCGGTATTTCTGTGGATTCCTGCTCCACTACCAATACCGATAATTTCACCGTCATAATCATCTACATGATCGTTCAGGTCTTCAATTGATTCGATATCAACATATTCAGGAACAACTAATCCAGTAGTACCATCACTAAAGGATTCCCCTAACTTGTCAATATCGTCACCATATTTTTCCCAATAGTCTTCATGGGTATGCGGTAACCAGGCATCAAGCATCAGTTCTGCATCACCTTTAGCGATCGCTGCATAAATCGGACCTGGCTCAAGCGGAGTAATTTTTATATCATATCCTTTATCATCAAGAATTGCCTTAGCTAAATTTGTAAAAGCAATCCCCTCTGCCCAGTTAGGATATAAAATTTCAACCTGTTCTTTTTCTTTCTTGTCACCTTTTTTAGCTTCCTGTTTACATGCAGTAGTACCAAGTACTACAACACTTACAAGAACTACCATTAAAGTTCTTAAATTCATTGTTAGTTTTTGCATAGTTATTTCTCCTTTTTTTTGGTTAGTAAATTGGTCATATTATTTTTAAAAATTTTATTCTTCTTCAGAGGACTGCGATCTAGAAACGCCTAAAGCTTGTGTCAGTCTATCCAGGAATATGGCAAGTATTACAATTCCCAAACCAGCTTCAAAACCCAGCGCCATATCTGCTTTAAGAATACCGCGGTAAACGGCCTGACCTAGTCCCCCTGCTCCTACCATCGAAGCAATAACCACCATTGATAGTGCAAGCATAATAACCTGGTTCACACCGGCTAATATTGTTGGCATTGCAAGTGGTATTTGTACTTTGTATAACAACTGCCTCTGTGTACATCCAAAAGCAAGTGAAGCTTCCACCACATCTTTCTGAACATTACGAATACCCAGATTAGTAAGTCGAACAGCCGGTGGCAGAGAAAACACAATTGTAGCAATTACTCCTGGTACATTGCCTACACTAAAAAAGATAATAGCGGGAATAAGATAAACGAATGGAGGCAGTGTTTGCATAAAATCGAGAATCGGCCTGATAACTTGTTCCCCTGTATCATGTCTTGAAGCATATATTCCCACTGGAATACCAATAACAAGAGCTATAAAAGCAGCAACAATAGTTAAAGCAATTGTTTGCATTGTTTCTTCCCAATACCCCATAGCTAAAAGCAGCCATAAACCTAAAATAGTAAATATAAACATTCCTCCCCCAGCTTTCCAGCCAGATTTGGAAAAAGGTTTAAGTCCTTTAGAATTCAGAGCATAAGAAATTATGGCAAAAATAATGATAACAACATATGGATTAGGGAACATTAAAGTATTTTCAAGTGCATCAACCATGGCATCAACACCTACGGTAATTGCATCAAAAAAACCACCCGCACTGGCAGAAAGCCAATCAACACCTTGTTCCACCCATTTGCCTAATGGTATATTTATCATAGGTCAATTCCTCCTTCTTTCTTTATTTGTTTAACTTCATTTCTTTCTATGCCTATCATTTCAGCTATCACGGAAGAATGAACAACGACTCCAATCAGTTTCCTGGTATCATCTACAACCGCCAGGTTCAGGTCAGTGTCGAGGAATAGTGGCAGGAGTTCATTAATGGGTGTATCAGCAGTAACTGCTTTTACCTCTTCTTTTGTATACATGTGTTCTTTAATATCTCTCATTCCCTTATCTTCCATCTCTTTCATATCGCTGTCTTTCACAAACCCCATAAATTTTCCATTCTCATCAATAACAGGCAAAGATGTAACCCCTGTATTGCTCATCTTTCTAATTGCAGCTCTTGGACCATCTTGTTTAATTCTCACACTTGCAGGATTTTTAAACATTATTGTGCCGGCGGTTACGATACCTCCTCTGTCAACATTCTCAACAAAGGCGCGTACATAATCATCTGCAGGATTTGTTAAAATTTCTTCCGGAGTTCCTACCTGAACGATGAAACCATCTTTCATAATAGCAATTCTGTCACCCAGTTTAAGAGCCTCGTCAAGATCGTGGGTAATGAAAAGAATTGTTTTCTGCACTTTTTCCTGAAGCTGTAAAAGTTCATCCTGCATGTTATTTCGAATCAAGGGGTCAAGTGCACTGAAGGCCTCATCCATAAGCAGAATTTCAGGGTCTGTAGCTAAAGCTCTTGCCAGTCCTACTCTTTGTTGCATTCCACCGCTAAGCTGGCCGGTCATTTTTTCTTCATAACCTTCTAAACCAACTGTCTTAATGACATCATAAGCTTTATTTATTCTTGTTTCCTGGTCTACTCCCTGAATTTCAAGGCCAAAAGCCACATTTGAGCTAACAGTTCTGTGAGGTAAAAGACCAAAGTGTTGAAATACCATGGTCATCTTTTTCCTTCGGATATTGGTTCTTAAATCTTTGTCACTTGAATGAAGTATGTTGATTCCATCCACTTTAATATTTCCACTGGTAGGTTCAATCAACCTATTAAAGCATCTCAGTAAGGTTGACTTACCGCTTCCGGATAATCCCATCACCACAAATACTTCACCTTCCTCAATCTCAAGGCTGGCATTATTAACCCCTACAGTACATCCTGTCTTATGCAATATGTCGGTTTTGCTTTTACCTTGCTCAAGAAGTTTCTGTGCCTCTTTTACTCTCTTTCCAAAGATGACACTTAAATTTTCAACTTGTATTTTACTCATAGGTAATTATTCTAATATGAACGATCATCAAATTTAGAGAAAATTTTTAATAATTAAAAAATAATTGGTATTGAAATTATTATACTATCTATACTTCAAATGCTCCCCTACTGCATTTGGCAATTAGAGGAGCATTTCAAAGATGTTATTTCTGTTTAAAAGTAATAACCTAAGTTGATATTGAAACGAAGGTTCCAGTCCATATCATCTGTTGGTACTGGCGTGTTGATTTTTTCTGGTTCATCAGTGTAATAAGCAGCATCCTCATCCTCTCCCTGATAAAGTTGTCCTGCTCCAAAACCTGTTCCAAAATTATCCGTTAACCAGGCATGGTTTTTACCCATTGCAAAATCAACATAAGTATATACGCTACCTGCAGTTATCATAAAACCAGGAACTAACATATGTGAATCAGCAAAGTCATAGCTTTCCCCACCTAATTCAAGCTCACCATCTTTTGTCATTAGTGAATAATCAATATATGGCTGAATATTGGTAATTGGTCCAATTTCAACAGGGATACTATAGGCAATTCCTGCTGAAAGTATATTTGCTCTTGCTGCTACACCATCACCATAATATGGATCACCATAAGCTCCCATTTGGACTCTGTCGAGTGTTTCACCATCATCATTCTTGGCTGCATAATCGTAATTCACATATTGCAGTTTAAGGTTAAAATCGCTGAAATCTGAATTCATGTGAGCACCAATAGCATGTCCATATTCAGTTTCATCTAAATCTGAGTTATGGATTCCTTGCATTTGTCCTGAAAAACCAATTTCAGTTCCTTCTGTTACCATATAGGCTATGCGCACATTGAATTGATTTAATTCACGAATTGAAGCTGGAGCATCTGATAATACACCATCCGCATCTGGTATAATGTTATATGAATATGTTCCAGCGCCTGGACCACCAAATGATGCTTGACCATATGCAGGCCCTGTTGGCTCAGCTTGACGGAAATATGCAGCTTTAATGTTTAAATTGTCGCTTGCATTATAATCAAATTTAAATCCCATGTCGTAGTCATCCTCCAGTCCAACATAGTAAGGAGTAAGGAACCACCAACTGTGGGAGTTAAAGGTTAAATTACCAAAAGGTACCTGGGTTACCCCAAGTTGCAAGTTTAAGTCATCAGAAAAATCATAGCCTAAATAGCCGTGATGGATGAAATGCGTGTTGAAGGTTGGGTAGAAACGGTATTCAAAACTCAAATCAACTCCCCCCATAGTTCCATCTACGTTTAATCTCCAGGTATCCCACGTTGCATTGGTATTTAAGGTTGTGGGATCGGATTCGTACGAGGTGCTTAAAATATTGTAACGCATCGCTCCACCAAAAGTAAAACCATCTTCCTCTTCTTCCTCCTGCGCTAAAGAAGTAATAGGATTTAAGAAGAGTATAAGAACTAAAATTGAAAGTAAAGTCTTAAAAGAGTTTGTTGTTTTCATAAGTTATAAATTTTAAAGGTTAGAATTTCAAAAAAAGTATTAAAATGTAAAAATTATATCTTCTGTACAAAACATATAATCAAAATCGATTTCAAATTTAACTAATATACAAAAAATTAATTAACTCATTTTTAAAAGATTGTAATTTTCGAATTTACAAAATATAACTTTTATGTTAAATAATATTTGTTTCCCAAAAAGAAAAGCCACTCTTAAGGTCTTTACACAACATCGATATAATATAATTTCAAAATTAAGAGAAAATATGTTCTGTAAAACCTTCAGCATTTAGATACAAAAAAGACAAAATATTGTTCAAAGGAATAAAAACAGAAGAAGTTTAAACAGATTAAAGATATTTTTCTATTTCCAATAGCAACTCATTAGACAAATCATTCAGGAGGATATAGTGTAAAATATAAATTACCAGGGAAGAATTATTAATAATCCCATTTCAAGGTACATATTAAAAAGAAAAACCCCGCGTTTGCGGGGTTGTGGAACCACCTGGAATTGAACCAGGGACACACGGATTTTCAGTCCGTTGCTCTACCAACTGAGCTATGGCTCCATTTCTTAGTAAGCGATTGCAAAAGTAGTGAAAAAATTCATTCTACAAAATTTTTTTCAATAAATCTTCTTTTTTGCTATTCATAGTGTTATTCGTATAATTATAACCAAATGTATATCAAAAAATTATTTTTGTTAAAACAATTTTTGCAGAAAAAAAATCAAAAGCAAAGTCACAAGTTTTTATAATTTTGCTCGATTTTAGCACTCAATTCAATATTTATTAATATGTTTATCTGAATTTTTCAAAGGTCATATGAAACCAACATTTAAACAAATAATTATTAAAATTTGTGGTTTTATAAATGATTTTTTACATGCAGGTATCGTTCAATATATACAAATAAAACCACAGGTTTTCATTTTATGAATTACAACACACATATTTTAAGTAATGGACTCAAAGTCATCCATATTCCATCAGAGTCAGGCGTTGCACATTGCGGGTTACTTATAAATGCAGGATCAAGGGATGAAAAGGATGAGGAGCAAGGTATTGCTCATTTTATTGAACACTTGATTTTTAAGGGAACCAGGAAAAGAAAAGCTTTCCATATTCTCTCCAGGATGGATGATGTAGGAGGTGAAATTAATGCATACACCAGTAAGGAAGAAACCTGTATATACACATCGTTTATTAAAGAGGAGTACGCAAGAGCATTAGAATTGCTATCCGATATCGTATCAAACTCTGTCTTTCCTGTCAATGAAATGGATAAAGAACGTAATGTAATCATAGATGAGATTAATTCATACCTGGATAATCCAGCAGAAGCAATATATGATGATTTTGAAGAACTTATTTTCAAGAATCAGCCTTTGGGTAAGAACATCCTTGGCACTCCTTCAAACCTTAAAAAATTTACAAAAGCTGATATAGAAAATTTTATATCAAAAAATTATACTCCGGATCAAATGATTGTGGGTTTTGTGGGTAACATAAATTTCACGAAGTTGATCCGCCTTGTGGAAAAATATTTTGGAGCGTTTAAAACGAATCATTCAGAAAAAACAAGAATACCATTCAAAGGTTATACTCCTTTAAATCACATAATCAAAAAAAATACCAATCAAGCACATTGCATGATTGGCACCATCGCTCATGATATGTATAGTCCTGAAACATATACAATGGCATTACTCGATAATTTAATAGGCGGACCGGGATTTAATAACCGTTTGAACATGCTGCTCCGCGAAAAACTGGGCTATGTTTACCATGTGGAATCGAACTACACCGCTTACTCTGATGTAGGTTTATTTTCTGTTTATTTTGCTACAGAACACCAGAAGCTGGAAAAAACAATTGAGTATGTCATGAAAGAATTTAAAAACCTGAGGGAGAAAAAACTCGGAACAATACAGCTAAGTAAAGCAAAAAAACAACTCTACGGCCAAATAGCAATTACAGCGGAAAATAAATCAGCATTAATGCTTTCAGCAAGTAAGAGTTTCCTGATGAAAAACAAAGTTGAATCATTAAAAAATATTCATGATAAAATTGAATCCATTACAGCGGAAAATATATTGGAAACAGCAAATAAAGTGCTTTATCCTGAGAATCTATCACAATTAATATATAAATAAATGTTACAATTGCCAGAAGAACTTGAAAGTTACCTCATTAATTATTCTGATAAAGAAGATAAGCTTTTATACGAGTTATACCGGGAAACCAATAAGAAAATACTTCACCCCAGAATGTTAAGTGGATATCTCCAGGGGAAGCTTATAGAAATGATTACTAAAATGGTAAATCCTGAAAATGTTCTGGAAATAGGCACATATACAGGTTACTCAGCCATTTGTATTGCAAGAGGCTTAAGTAACAAAGGGAAACTATATACAATAGAAATTAATGATGAGCTTGAAGATTTCATAAGACACTATTTTCGAAAATCCGGACTGGGAGAGAAAATATCGCTTCACATTGGAGATGCCAGGAAGATAATTGAAGATTTTCATTTTAACTTTGATTTGATATTTATTGACGGAGATAAAAGAGAATACCCGGAATATTTAATAAAATGCAAGAATAAGCTTAATGCCGGTGGTTTTATAATTGCAGACAATGTCTTTTGGGACGGAAAAGTTTTAAATGAAAAACAAAACTCTGATCAACATACAAAAGGGATTAAAAAATTTAATGATTTAGTGAATAAAGATGAATCGTTAGAAAATATAATTCTTCCATTGAGAGACGGTTTAAACATTATAAGAAAAAAGCCAGTGTGAATGAATGAAAAACCAGGGAATACTATTTCAGCTTTTCATTCATCCCGGAAAACCTTATAAAATTACGTTTTCACTTCCCTTTCCAGATTTTCTCTTCCGGTCTGAAGGTTTTATCCGCTATGTTAATTGTTCCTCTAAAATCTGTAAGATATAAAATGAGTACCAACTTTTGCCCCATTTTCAATAAGGACAAAAACCAACCACTAAAAAAGAGCTGCCTGGTTTAATTTACAGACCAATCCTTTCGCCAATTGATTTCATAGCGCCGAGTGAGATCTCAACAAACTCCTCCAAAGGTATCCCAATCTTTTCACATTCTCTGATTGTATCCCTGTTAACAGAAGCAGCAAAAGCTTTTTCTTTCATCCTTTTCTTCACAGATTTGGGCTTTACGCTTTGAATCTTTTTATCAGGATAAACCAATGCTGTTGCATAGATTAATCCTGTTATTGTTTCCCCTGCAGCAAGAGCGTGCTGAAATTCTGTTTTTCTTTCCTGCCCAGTGGCTTCTTCGTTATGCATTTTAATGGCATCAATACTTTCCTCATCAAGCCCTTTCTCTCTTAGGATATCGACAGCTACTAATGCATGACGTTGTGGATCTTTTTCGGTTATCTCGGCATCTATGTCATGCAATAAACCTGCTATTGCCCATTGCTCTATATCCCTGTCTAAACGTTTTGCAAGGGCCTCCATCACGACTTCTGTTGCATAACAATGGTATTTCATTTTCTCGTCTTTAATGTACTCATCTAAAAGTTTGTATGCCTCTTCTCTCGTCATAACCAAAAAATTTTATTTGTTTTACTGAATTTGAAATATCCGAAAACCATAATGTTTCGAAAATAAAGAATTTCTCTGATATGTTCCATACAAATAATTGTCTTCAACGAGTAAAGTTTGATAACTCCTCTTATTATCAGAAAAATCACTGATTTTAAATATATTCTCCTTATCTTCAACAGAAAAAATTTCTATTCCTCTCGTAGTTGCAACAAAAAGGTTATTTTCCTGTAGAAATAATCCATTGCACCTTCCTTCAGTCTCAATCTTTACATGAGTTCCAGGGTGTTCGGGCAAGTCCAGGCTTAACACCAATAAGGATTTCTTTCCGTTCGCCACAAAAGCATAGTCTTCATCTATAATCAAATCCTTAACCTCTCCTTCAGGAAAATATGTTCTTATAAAACCATCGCTTTTAAAATCTGTTATGGGCTTTTTATATGGTATAATTCTTATCCCGTCTTTTCCACATGCTGCATATAAATATCTGTTATGAAGGTCTAGTTTATTTACATAGATTCCACCCATATTTTTACGTGAAACCAGGGAGATATCTTTCAAATCTGAATAATCCACAGCTTCTACACCATTTCCCCATAGACCCAAAAAAGCATAATCCTTATATAGTAAAAATTCATTAACGGGGATATGTCTATAGTAGACACCTTTTGTTACGGGTTTTACAGGATCGGAGAAGTCAATTATTTTAAATCCTAAATCTCCATGGGCAATGTAGGCTGTATTGCCATCAAGCTGTACACTATTGACACTTCCATAAACTTTCCTGTAACTCCTCAGTTCATATTCTTTAAAAAGGTTTACTCTTTCAATATTCAGGGGATTGGAAACATCAAAAATCAGCATACCTTTCTCTCCTAAGGGCCAAAAGAGTAAACTATCGGTAATATCCATCCGCCCATGGTTTATTTCCCCTGTATTTTGATAGAAATTCAAAGGCGTTAAATTCTGGGCTTCACTTATTTGAAACCCAAATAAAAAAACAAATAAAAGTAACCTGCTGCAAGATTTCATTTCCTCAAGTTAAGTTTCGTAGAGGTTGTTATTAAAACTCGAATAATTCTGAATTATCCCTATCTCCGATAGCTTTTAATTCATAATTATAAAAATTGATGACTAATGCAGACTAAAATAATCAATTTTCATGAGATTCCTATATCTTATTCAGCATTAATATGGTTTGAATTGTTTCTCAACTTTCCTCGAAAATCAATAAACCTGAAGTACTAATCCTTTTAAATACTCTCCTTCAGGGTGGAAAATACTTATGGGATGATCTGGTGGCTGAGTCATTTGATGCAGAATTTTGACATTTCGACCAGCCGATGCACTGGCAGCAAAAACCATTTTCCTGAAATTCTCTGTACTAACCACTTGTGAACAAGAAAATGTAAAAAGTACTCCTCCGCTTCTAATTTTTTCTATAGCCAGCCTGTTTAACCTCTTGTATCCTTGTAAAGCATTGGATAGCACATTATTATGTTTTGCAAAGGCCGGAGGATCAAGTACAATCAGATCATATACTTTTTCCATCTCTTTTAAATAAGAAAAAGCATCTGCAGTAATCCCTCTGTGATTATCGCCTGGATAATTTAATTTTACATTATGATCAGCCAAATCAATTGCTTTTGATGAACTATCAACCGTGTCTACAGATTCACAGTTTCCTGCAATAGCATATACTGAAAAACCACCTGTATATCCAAATAAATTCAATACATTTTTATCCTCCGCATATTTTTTCAGCAAAAGCCTGTTTTCACGCTGATCGATATAAAACCCGGTCTTCTGCCCTTCTTCCCAATTGATCTTAAATTGAAGTTCGTGTTCTTTCACATTATTCTCTGCTCCCTCGCCATAAAGGTAATAATTGTCTTTTTCTATATCAGCTTTATAAGGAAGGGTAGAAACACTTTTATTAAATATTCCAGTTAATTTCTTGTCCAGAATTTCCTTAAGTCCTTCTGCTATTAATTTAATGTTACGGTACATTCCAACTGAATGAAGCTGAACAACAGCAAAACCATTATAATAATCAACAATTAAGCCGGGTAATCCATCTCCCTCAGCATTAATTAACCTAAAAACACTGGTTGTAGAACTATCCAACAGACCAATCATTTTGCGCAGATCACATGCCTTTTCTATTTTTGATTTCCAGAATGTATCATCTATGGGAATATCCTGAAAGGTAAGTATCCGAACAGCAATCGTTCCCATTTGATAATGTCCCTTACCAAGAAATTCATCTTTATTGTCATATACACTAACAACATCTCCTTCCACTGGTGTATCGCCTTTAATCTTTTTTATAGCCCCGGAAAACACCCATGGATGGTATCTTCGTAACGATTGGTCTTTCCCTGATTTAAGAATAACTCGTATTTCTTTCATGTGGTTATTTTGAATTTTTTTAAAGTCATATGGAATTCGCAAGTAAAAAATAAAAATTACGGCTTGTATATCAGATGATTATTTTTTACATGTTTGTTTATTTTAATTACTCTCTGTTAATTTATTATAAAGTTCATAGCAAATCCAGGCATCAGTTGCTGCATATTTAAGCTGGGCAGGGGTTAAAATATTATTTTCCCAGTTTGAAAGTCGCTGAGATTTAGAAATTCTACCCTCTAAAACAATAGCAGATAATTTTTTCAGGCCTGTATTCTGAATGTCCAAATCCTGTGCTAAATCCTGGAGGTCAATAAAATTTCCAGGTTTAAAAGGTTTGGCTTTTTTTAGGTCCTTTAGATCATCCTTAATAGCTACTCCTATTTTCAGAATTGAATTATCTGACAGAATATTTACTAACTCGTCAGGGAAACCAATATGATTAAGTCTGAATAAAAATGCTTTATCGTTTGTTGCAAGTTGCAATAAGGCAGTTTTGTTCACTTTTCCTTTCTTAAAGCTGGGTTTTGCTTCTGTATCGAATCCCAGCTTATCATACTTTTTGATTAAAGGGATGGCAATATCCAACTTTTTTTGGTTGTCTATCAAAAAAATATCTCCGTCAAATACTTTTCGGGGTAATTTTTTAATTTCTTCGTTTGTAATTGATTTTTTAAATTTCATCATCCCTCTCTTTTGACTGTCTTTTCTTTTCATCAAAAAGCCAATTACGCTGCTCATCCGTATTATTTTCCCCGGAATCCTCCTGTTCATCCAGTTGTTCATCACTATAATACAAACGATGTAAAATCCGTAATGCATTCAGTAGCTTGATACCCCAATATTCCTGGAAATTATATATCAATTCCCAGAGGGAGCTCATCATTAAATCTTCATTCCCCAATCCATATGCAACGATAAAATTTTTCAGGTCCTGGTATATATCTGCAAAATTATCAGACAGGCTCATAATGCTAACTTCTCCCTCTTCCTTTGAAACTGGATCAAAAACATCTAAATATTCATCGTGATACCCTAATTTCATTTTTACTTTGTTGTATATATCATTCCACTCCATCTCAGTTACAAACTTCTCAGCAGGTTCAAATCCAGTATCTTCGGGGTGAGGAATTTGAGAAGCATGGAAATAAAGTGATGATAAAAGCCGGAGAGCTTTATTTATAAAAGCAACCTTATCAAAATTTTGAGTGTTTTCTGCAAAAGTACAGTAATTTCCAGCTATACTCACAAATTCTGTAATATTTTCATTTTCCAGAAACTTATTAGCATCCATAACACGAAATTATTTTAGGGGCAAAAGTAAGAAAATTTCCGCATTATAACTGACGGTTCACCGCAGCGGAAGTCTTTTTGTTATATTGCTGAAAGGCGAGGCTAAAGCTGAGGAAGCAAAAGATGCTTCTCTAATATCTATTCATAATGGTTATTTTTTAAGGTCAGATGGAACTTACCATGATAAAATAAACATTGTCTTTTGTGATAATCATGTTTCTTTTATCATAGACGTTTCATAAATATAAACTATTTATTCCATGTATAGAGATCACCATCCGCTTTCACAATTTTCTTATGTTCAAGTAACCAGTTGAAAACTTTCAATACTTTCTCTTTGTCATAGTCTACTTGTTCTATAAGTTGCTCAATGGTAACCTGGGAGTCCAGTAAATTCCCTTTTAACTGTTTTAAAATGCTATCAAACTGATATGAACTTAGCTGGAGTTCATTTTTCTGGAGGCAAACATCACAATGTCCACACCTGTATGCATCTTTCTCGCCAAAATATTTAAGAAGCTGAATACTTCTGCATATTCTGTCATTCTCAGCATATTCAAGTACTGCATTTAGTTTGTTAACATATTGTTTCTTACGGTCTTTATAATTTTCAGGAGAAATATATAAATTCTTTCTTTTAAGCCTTTCTTCTGTATAAACAATCATAGGTGTTTTCTTATACGGGATATAATCTATAATTTTAAAATATTTAAGCCGATTCAATATTTTGTATATTGTCTCAACCTCAGCATTAAGTTTTTTGGCAATTGCCTTTTCTTCTATCTTAACATAATTGGTAAAAACGCCAGTATAGGAGCGTAGTAAAAGTTTTATAAAGATGTCATATCGTTCGTTAGAAAGCTGGAAATTATAAAGGTCATCCCGGGAAACTATAAAATGTATTTTCGATTTATTAGACAATTCATCTGTTAACTCTATGTATCCTTCCTTTTGAAGGAATTTAAGACTGCTGTATACATTCATCAGGTTAAACTTATAATTCGATATGAAATTGTAAATGTTAAAATCATATGCTTGATTTTTACCACCCTCATAAGGCACGTGAAGATAATTCCCCAGTGCTTCATATACATCTTTAATTTCATTTATTGGCGGGAAATTTTGTTCTTTTCGTTGTTCAGCTTTCACCCTGTCAGTGTTATTATAAAGCAATACAGCAAAAGCTCTTTTTTCGTCCCTGCCAGCTCTCCCAGCCTCCTGGAAATAAGCTTCAAGGGTGTCAGGTAAATCAAAATGTATTACAAATCTAACATCCGGCTTATCAATACCCATCCCAAAAGCATTAGTAGCCACCATTATTTTTATATGTCCCTTTTGCCATTCATCTTGTTTTTTATTTCGTATATCGGGGTCAAGACCTGCATGGTAAAAATCGCTTGAAAAACCCGTTTTTGCCAATAGCTCCGAAATCTTTTCAGTTCTGGCACGACTTCGTGTATAAACAATACCAGTACCCTGAATCTTTTTAAGACTCTGCGTAATATATCCTATCTTGTTTTCCACATTTCTCACTAAGTAAACCAGGTTTTTCCGTTCAAAGCTTTTTTTAAGCACATTATTCTTGCGGAATTTTAATTTTTCCTGGATATCTTTCACAACATCAGGAGTAGCAGTTGCCGTAAGTGCAAGAAAGGGCGGGTTGTCTTTCAGATGTTCTCTTAAGTTTGCAATATTGAGATAAGAAGGGCGAAAATCATATCCCCATTGGGAAATACAATGAGACTCATCAATAGCAACAAAATTAACGGTCATTTTTTCAACCCTTGCTTTAAATAAGTCGGTAGCGAGTCTCTCCGGTGAAAGGTATAAAAATTTATAACCACCAAAAATACAATTATCCAGCGCTAAATCAATTTCATGCTTAGACATTCCTGAATGAACAGCAATCGCTTTGATACCCCGTCTGTTCAAATTATCAACCTGGTCTCTCATCAGGGCAATTAAAGGAGTAATAACCAAACAAATACCTTCCTTCGCTAAGGCCGGAACCTGGAAAGTAATAGATTTACCACCCCCGGTTGGCATTAAGGCTAAGGTATCATTCCCTTCCATCACAGAGTGAATAATCTCCTCCTGCAAAGGTCGAAAACCATCATACCCCCAATATTTAACCAATATTTGCCTGTAAGTATCCAATGCCAGATTAATATTAATTTTCAGGACAAAATAATAAAAAAAGACTTGAAAAGCTTTTTAAATATTTTAAGAATTTATTCGCTATTGTTTACTGATTTTTTTGTATTTTGGCACGATTTAAAATTAATCAAAATATAATATAAATGGGCTTTGAAAAGGATAAAATTCAACTGGACGGATATACTTTTGATGACGTTCTTTTGATACCAAAATATTCTGAAATATTACCACACGAAGTTAACCTTTCCACAAGGTTTTCAAGAAATATTGATTTGAATATACCACTTGTGTCTGCTGCAATGGACACAGTAACTGAGGCCGAACTGGCAATTGCAATTTCCAGGCAGGGAGGTATAGGTGTTATTCATAAAAATATGTCAATTGAGGAACAGGCCAAACACGTAAAGACAGTAAAAAGGGCTGAAAATGGAATGATATACGACCCAATAACCATTGAAAAAAATGCAACCATCGGGAAAGCATTAAATCTTATGACAGAATATCAAATTGGTGGTATTCCGGTAGTTGACAAGGATGGTTATCTAATTGGTATTGTAACGAACAGAGATTTAAGATTTGAAAAAGATTATACACGGCCTGTGGATGATGTAATGAGCAAGGAAAGTATAATAACCACCTCTCAATCGATAGATTTAGAAGAAGCAACTGATATTCTGAAACAACATAAAATAGAAAAACTTCCTGTAGTAGACAGCCAAAACAAATTGGTGGGATTACTTACCTATAAAGACATTACAAAAGTCAAAGACAACCCAAACGCATGTAAAGATAACAAGGGACGTCTGCGGGTTGCAGCGGCAATTGGTGTAACGCATGATGCGTTAAATAGAGCAGAAGCGCTGGTCAAAGAAAATGTTGATGCCATAGTCATTGACACTGCACACGCTCATTCCAAAGGAGTTTTTACTACACTGGAAAAAATTAAAAAGACATTTACCGGGATTGATGTTATTGTGGGAAATGTAGGAACAGCAGAGGCAGCAAAAGACTTTGTAAAAGCAGGAGCTGATGCAATCAAAGTAGGAATTGGCCCGGGGTCTATCTGTACAACCAGAGTTGTCGCAGGTGTTGGTTTACCTCAATTATCAGCAATTTATGAAGTTGCAAGGAACTGTAGTGAAGAAAATATTCCAGTTATTGCAGATGGCGGGGTGAGATATTCCGGCGATTTGGCAAAAGCCATAGCCGCAGGAGCTGATTCTATAATGGCAGGTTCTCTTTTTGCAGGCGTTGAAGAGTCACCCGGTGATACGATCATATACCAGGGAAGAAAATTTAAAACATACAGGGGAATGGGCTCTGTAGAAGCTATGCAAAGAGGTTCCAAGGACAGATATTTTCAAGATTTAGAAGAAGATGTTAAAAAACTGGTACCTGAAGGCATCAGTGGACGTATACCATATAAAGGCACCCTGGAAGAAGTTGTATATCAACTTATAGGTGGATTAAAGGCTGGGATGGGCTATTGTGGTGCTCCTGATATAAACAGTTTAAAGAAAGCTGAATTTGTCAAAATAACAAGTGCTGCTGTCATAGAAAGCCACCCTCACGATGTGGCTATTACAAGAGAAGCACCTAATTATAGTAGATAAAAATTGCTTGAATTAAATCATTTTAGTTATGAAGAAAATTACGGTTCTGATTTTCCTTTTTACCTTGTTGGTTAATACTATTGAAGCTCAGAAAAATAATGATATTTTCTTATCTATAGATGGTAAGGAAATAACTAAAGAAGAGTTTGTCAGAATATACAAGAAAAACAACAGAAACCTGGATTCCGGGAAGAAAACATCAGTTGATGAATACCTGGATATGTTTATAAACTTAAAACTGAAGGTTGCAGAAGCTGAGAACATGGGCATAGATACTATCACTTCAGTTAAGGAAGAAATAAAGAAACATAAAGACGAACTTGCAAAACCATACCTTATTGACAGCCAGAAGTTTAAAAATATGGCGAAAGAAGCTTATGAGAAAAGTCAAAAAGAAATCAAAGCCAGTCACATTTTGGTAAAATTCCCCCAGAAGAAATCATACGAAGATACCCTTAGAGCATATGAAAAAACAAAAAATATAAGAAAAAGAATTATTAAGAAAGATGAGGATTTTAAAGAGGTAGCTGTAGCCACATCTGATGACCCATCAGTAAAGACTAATGAAGGCGATGTTGGGTACTTTTCCGTATTTAAAATGGTTTACCCCTTTGAAAACGCTGTTTATCAAATGGATCCAGATGAAATATCAAAACCTGTACGAACACAATATGGTTATCATATCATAAAAAAAACTGATGAAAGAGAAGCAAAAGGTAGGATTAAAGTTGCACATATTTTGTTTCTTGCCCCTGAATCAATGGAAAAATCAAAGAGAGAAGCGAAAAAAGAAGAAATCAATGATATTTACCATAAATTAATGTCAGGAGAGAATTTTGAAGAGCTTGCCAGGGAACATTCGGAAGATAAAGGCTCTGCAAGAAATGGTGGAGAACTACCCTGGTTTAGTGTTGGCAGAATGGTGCCAGAATTTGAAGAAGCGGCATTTTCACTTGAAAATAAAGGAGATATAACAAGACCCGTAAAAACAAGAATTGGATGGCACATAATAAAACTTTTAGACAGAGAAGAAATCGGCTCTTTCGAAGAAGCAAAGAAAACCATAGAAAATAAAATTCAAAACGACGAAAGATACCAAATTGCAAGAGATTCACTAATTGAAGATTTAAAAAAGAAATATGATTTTGAATTAAAAAAGGAAAATTTAGCTAACATAAAAGATAAACTCTTAAATGAAGAGGACGAACTTTTAACTTCGAAAATTTCATCTTTAACAAACAATAAAGAAATTCTTTTCAATTTTAACGAAACAGACTATAAAGTCAGCGATTTCGCTTCTTATCTGAATGAACTACCAGATGACCTTAAAAATAATTACAAAGACAAATACCTTTTTGATAAAGCCCTGGAAAGATTTATCTCAAGCAAAATTATTGACTACGAAAAATCGTTATTAAAAGACAAATACAAAAATTATAAATATGCCTTAAGAGAGTATTATGATGGTATCCTGCTTTTCGAGATTATGGACAGAAAAGTTTGGGAGAAGGCATCAGAGGATACGGCCGGTTTGGAAAAGTTCTATCAAAAGAATAAAAATAAATATATGTGGCCCCAGCAATACGAGGGAAAAATCTATTTGTGTGATGATGAATCAACCTTAAAGAAAGTTAAAAAAATGAAGAAGGGGGGGTTATTCAAAAAATCCCATTCAGATGAAAAAATTATAGAAGAACTAAACACTGATGAAAAAACAAAAGTTGAAATCAAAAAGGGAACTTTCCAAAAAGGAGATAATCCAATTATTGATTATCAGGTATGGAATATTGGAAATGACAAGGATTTACCTCAGGATAAATATTTTATGGTACAAGGAGAGATTATCCAGGAAAGAATAAAAACGCTTAAAGAGGCACGAGGTGAAGTAATTGCGGACTACCAGGAACAGTTGGAAGAGGAATGGATAAACGAACTTAGGGAAAAATACCAGGTTGATATAAACCAGGAAATTTTGGAAGAAGTAAAGCAAGAACTTTCTAAATAAAGATTTCTTATAATAGATTAAAGTGTTGTTAAGGAAATAAAGGCTCCACTGGGGTTGGAAATAGGGTTTAAATGAGGCATTAAAATAAAAAAGGGAATATAGATGAAAAATTGGGTAATCATAATAGCAATATTATTAGCATTTGTAAGTTGTGATCAGAAACCAGAGGAAGGGAAAAAACCTATTGCCAAAATTTATGACAAATACTTATACATGTCTGACCTGAAAAGAGTTATTCCAGAAAGCAAAACAGAAGAAGACAGTGTCCAAATGGCTAAAAAGTATATTGATAAGTGGATAAAAAAACAATTGTTACTTAGGAAGGCAGAAGAAAATCTATCGGATGAAAGTAAGGATATCCAAAAACAAATAGATGAGTATAAAACCTCCCTTTTAATATACAAATATCACCAGCAATTAATTGATCAAAAACTGGACACTACAATTAAACAAGAGGAAATCGAAACATATTATGAGAAAAATAAATCTAACTTTGTTTTGGATAAAAACCTGGTAAAGGCATTATTTATAAAGTTACCTTCAAATACACCCAATCTTGACAATATAAAGAGATGGTATAAATCCGACGAACAGGAGGATGTTTCCCGGTTACAGGACTATTGTTACAGATATGCTGAAAAATTTGATGACTTTAATGATAACTGGATTATTTTCGATAACCTATTGAATAAAATTGACCATAAAATTGATGATCCTTCTCAATTTTTAAAGAACAATGAATTTTTGGAAGTCGAAGATTCAAAAAATCAATATTTAATCAGAATTTACGAATACAAATTAAAAGGAGAAACAGCTCCTGTATCTTATGTGAAAGATAAAATAGAAACCCTGCTAATTAACAAACGCAAATATCAATTACTGGAAAAATTAGAAAAAGACCTATATAACGAAGCACTAAACAAAAATGAATTTGAGATCTATTAAAAATATGAAAACTATGTTATTAAACGTAAAGCATTTAATCTTAACAACTATCGTAATTCTATCTTTTTCACTCCCAAACCAAGCACAGGATAAAAAGTTAATTGAACAGATAGCAGCAACTGTAGGAGATAAAAAAATCCTGCAATCAGATATAGAAAATCAGCGCCTGCAAGTACAAGCTCAAAGCTATAAAGCACCAACTAAATGTGAAATTTTAAATGACCTGGTAGCTCAAAAAATGCTACTAATCCAGGCTCAAGAAGACAGTATTACTGTAAGTAACAACCAGGTTGAAGCTGAATTAGAGCAAAGATTGAGATATTTTATAAGAGAAATTGGCTCGGAAGAAGAATTGGAAAACTATTACAATAAAAATATCCAGGAGATTAGACAAGATCTTCGCAGTTCACTCAAAGAGCAGATATTAACCCAGCAAATGCAAAATCAACTTATTGATGATGTTGAAGTTACACCAGAAGAAGTTGAAAAATACTATAAAAACTTACCTAAAGATAGTATACCAACTATAAATGAAAAAGTTAAAATTAACCAAATCGTTAAATACCCAGGGGAAAATGAAGAAGCGGAAACGAAAGCGCGTGAGCGTTTACTGGATCTCCGTAAAAGGATCATTGATGGCCAGCGATTCTCAACCCTTGCAAGGCTTTATTCAGATGACCCCGAAACAGCAAGTAAAGGAGGTGAACTGGGATACAGAACAGAAGAGGAGCTGGATCCTGCCTTTGCAGATGCAGCATTTGGCTTAAAAAAAGAAGAAATAAGTGGCATAGTTGAATCAGCTTATGGATTTCACTTAATACAGTTAATCGATCGAAACGATGATGAAGTAAACGTAAGACACTTACTTATTACCCCAGATGTAAGTTATGAGCAAAAACAGGCCGTAAGAAACAAACTCGATTCAATTTCAACTGAAATAAAAGCCGGAAACATAAGTTTCGAAGAAGCTGCCAGAAAATTTTCTGATGATGATAAATACAGGATGAATGGAGGTCTTATGGTTAATCCTCAAACCTCAAGCAATACATTTGAATTAGACCAGCTTCCAAGTGCTGACTATGAAACAATTGAAGATCTGGAGAAGGGTGATATCTCGGAACCATATGAAGCCCAGGATGAAAATGGAAAATCAGTATTTAAAATTGTACGGATAAAAGACAAAACAGAAAAACACAAAGCCAACCTTAAAGAGGATTATAGTGAAATAAAAGAGATGGCTCTGGAAAAAAAGAAACAAAAATATATTAGTAGATGGCTGAAAAAGAAAAAGAAAGATACGTATATAAAAATTGACAAATCATTTCAAGATTGTGATTTAAAGCTTAGTTTTTAGAACCGTGTTGGATTCTGCCTGAAAACTTAAATATCAGAGCCTGGTCCCAAAAATTTTCATTTTAATACATAATTCCATAAAAAAGAATGATAATCAGGGAATTATTCAGATTTATCAGTATAAGCAGCAACAATAAACTGCTGCTTATACTACTTTTGATTATTCCATTATATTCATGGTCACAGGAAAAACCCCAGAAAATTAACATTTTAAATGCCAATTCTTTAGAATATGACGAGAATCTCAGACCCAATGCCAGGAGATTTATAGGTGATGTTATTTTTGAGCACAATGACTTTACAATGTATTGCGATAGTGCCTACTCATATCCCAGGGAAAATAAGATAGACGCTTTTGGGAATGTGCATATTGAGCGAGGTGACACACTCCATCTATATGGAGATTTTTTAAGCTATAACGGCAATAAAAACTTTGGGAAAATAAGAAATAATGTCCGGTTAAAAGACCAGAAAGCAGAAGTTTACACAGATTCACTTGATTTTTACACAGAAGAAAACTATGCTTATTATTTTGATGGGGGAAAAATCATTAATGAAGACAATACAATAACCAGCATAACAGGCCATTATTACAGCAGTGAAAAAATGGCTTACTTCAAAGAGGATGTAACAATTAAAAACCCTGATTATACTGTCGACACAGATACACTGGATTATGATACAGAGGAAGAGATAGCCTACTTTATTGGCCCGACAAATATAAACAATGATTCAAGTTATCTTTACTGTGAAAAAGGATGGTACAAAACCAAATCCAATCAGTTCCTTTTCACAAAAAATGCACTCTATCAGAAGGAAGAACGAATCATCAAAGGCGATACCCTCTACTATGACAGAGATAATAATTTTGGACAGATCAAACAATCAGCAGAAATTATTGATACCGCACAAAATATTATCCTAAGAGGAAATTATTCCGAATACTCTGAAAACCCTCAAACAGCATTTTTAACAGACGAAACCTTAATGATACAGGTAGATAACGAAAATGATTCATTGTTTTTACATGCTGATACTATAAAATCTCATTACGATAGCTCCGAAACACATCAGATATTCAAGGCCTATTACAAAGTTAAGTTTTACAAAACCGATTTACAGGGAAAGTGTGACTCTCTGTCATATTACAGAGGAGATTCAACACTAAGAATGTATTATAACCCTGTTATGTGGTCGGATAGCAACCAGATATCGGCAGATAATATTTCCATAAAATTAAAAGACAATGATGTTGAAAGCTTTTTTTTAGACAGGAATGCTTTTATTGTAAGTCAACAAGCAGAAGATAAATTTAACCAGATAAAAGGAAAAGAAATGACAGGTTATGTCAAAGACAAAGAAATTCGTCGTGTTGATGTTGATGGCAACGGGGAAACAATTTATTATACAATGGACAAAAATGAAATTGTTGGGGTTAACAAAGCCATATGCAGCAATCTCATTATAAAACTAAGAGAGAATCAAGTTGAAAGAATAAATTTAATTAATGATCCTGATGGTACTCTCTATCCATTAAAAGATCTTGAAGAAACAAAATTAAAGGGATTTCAATGGTGGGACCAACATCGTCCCCGGAATAAAAACGATATTTTTGTATGGTAAAGAAGGCTCCATGTTTTTGGAGCCTTTGGTTAATTTAGTATTCATCTTCATTAAAGAAAAAATCATCTTTGCTCGGGTAATCCGGCCAAATATCTTCTATACTTTCATAAACTTCTCCTTCATCTTCTATCTCTTGTAAATTCTCAATAACTTCCATTGGCGCACCGGAGCGAATAGCATAATCAATTAATTCCTCCTTGGTAGCTGGCCAGGGTGCATCTTCAAGTTTTGATGCTAATTCTAAAGTCCAGTACATATTCTATATTTTGTTTGGTTATGAACTAAAATTATGTAAAATTTTGCAAATATAAAATTATTACGTTAAAAGCAAAATTTTATTTTTGCAAGGGTTTCCAAATTATTTCTTCTCCATTCAATTTTTGTAATAATAATCTTGCTAGCATAAATAGATAATCGGATAAACGATTTAAATATTGTATTACTATTTCCGGAAATTTATCATCTTCATATAGCCGAATTGCATTTCTCTCTGCCCTCCTGCATACATTACGGGCAATATGTACAAAAGAAACTGTTGGATGGCCTCCTGGTAAAACAAATGAGTTTAATTCAGGCAATTCTTTCTCCATATTATCAATTAACTCTTCAAGAGTGGTAATATCCTCTTGCCTGATTATTGGCAATTCGACAGCGCAATCCTTAGAATCAGCGGCAAGAATTGAAGCACACACCATTAAACGATCCTGGACTGTCAACAACTCATCTTTTAAATTCCTCGTAATTTGCTGATCTCTTATCAGCCCTATGTATGAAATCAATTCATCCACGGTGCCATAAGCTTCAATACGAATATCGTATTTCGGAACTCTTCTGCCACCTATTAAAGAAGTCTGACCTGTATCTCCCGTTTTTGTATAAATATGCATGACTCTGAATTTTTAGGCTCTAACGCTGCCTTTAGTAAATTGTTCACCTTTTTTAAGTACATTGATAATTAAAACACACAGAGCCCTGAAAAATTTTAATGATTCTGCCCTGTATCTTCTTCTATGCTTCCATCTTTAAGACGAATAATTCGTTCAGCGCGTTGTGCAATATCTTGTTCATGTGTTACAAGAATAATTGTATTCCCTTGTTTTTGAATTTCATCAAATAGACTTAGAATATCCATAGAGGTTTTTGAATCAAGATTGCCGGTTGGTTCGTCAGCAAGAATAATTGAAGGAGAATTGATTAACGCACGTGCAAGCGCCACTCTTTGCCGCTGTCCTCCTGATAATTCATTGGGTTTGTGATACATCCTGTCGGACAATCCAACGCTTTGGAGAACCTCTTCACCCTTCCTTTTCCTTTCCTGTTTATTGACACCTGCGTAAACCAAAGGCAAGCAAACATTATCAAGCGCTGTGTATCTGGGCAGTAAGTTAAAGGTCTGAAAAACAAATCCAATTTCCTGGTTTCTTATTTCAGCTAATTGGTTGTCACCTAATGTGCTAACATCTTTCTGGTTTAATAAATATCGCCCTCCGGATGGCGTATCTAAACATCCCAGAATATTCATCATTGTAGATTTTCCTGAACCTGACGGCCCCATGATAGCAACATATCCATTTCTTTCTATGGTCAGGTCAATAGAACGGACTGCCTTAATGACCTCTGCTCCTACGTAATAATATTTCTGTATTCCATAAAATTCAATAACAGAATTCATACCCGTCATTCATTAAATTTTCACGAATTTAATAATTATTGTCAATTCTCATCAAAATTTTATGACAAAGTTCTCCTTTGATAATTCTTTTTTAAAAAACACAATTCCCAATCTAAACAAATCAATAGTAACACGTACCTCTGAGTGTTGTTTAATCTGTTCCCATGCACTTTCCATCCCCGGTGACCAGTGTATATCGTCTAAAATTACGATGCTATCGTTATGACAGTTTTGAGTAATCATGTTAAAATAATTCAATGTGCTGCTATAATTGTGATTCCCATCGATAAAAACAAGGTCTAGATGTTGTATCTCATCTAAAATTTTTGGCAATTCTTCTCCAAATTCCCCATTTCGCGCCTGAATATTCTTAAAACCCTCTTCCTTAAACTTTTTCTTAGCATATTCAAGTTTCTCCTGGCATCCTTCCACGGTTTTTATAATGCATCCAGGATTTCCCATAGCCATGTATATTGTACTTAAACCCAAACCCGTTCCCAATTCCAGGATGTTACCCTGTTTGAAATAACCGGCAATATTGTACAAAACTTTTCCAGTCCATGCATTTACAGATGAATGTTTTATGAAATTTTTAACTTTGACTTCGTTTGATGCTTTATAAACCGAACCTGCACCAAATAAGGGACAATGTATTAAGCTTTCATCCTTTTTATAACCGGATATCACATTTTTAAGTCTTACTTTGTCAGGCTCATTTATAGGTGGCTTTAGCACAGACCGGTAAAATGAGAAAATGAAAGGTGAATGAATCCCATGGCCGTTCCACCTGGCTGTCAATAAATATTTAAAATATTTCAGAACGTAACTGGTATGGATTATACACTTTTTAAAAAAATACATAGAATAATGAAAATTTCTTCTAATGAATATTAATTTTATACTGAAATTTAAACACAATTGCTGTAATGAGCAATCCTCTTAACAAAGATATTAAATATCTGCCGGGAGTTGGTCCAAAAAGAGCAGAGTTACTCAAAAAAGAGTTAGGTATTGAATCATTTGAGGATCTACTCTACTATTTCCCATATAAATACATTGATCGTTCAAAATTTTATAAAATCAGTGAAATCACATCCAACCTCCAACATATTCAGTTAAAAGGAAAAATCACAAAATTTGAGTTAACAGGAAAACCTAATAAAAAGAGACTTGTCGGGTATTTTTATGATGGCACGGATTTTATTGAACTTGTATGGTTTAGGAAGGCTGGCTGGATTAAGCAATCACTGGAAGTTAATAAAGAATATATTGTGTTTGGGAAACCAACTATTTTCAACAGAAAAATTAACATAGTTCACCCGGAAATAGAATCTGTGGAAAAATTTGAAGCAAAGATACAAGCAAATTTACAGGCTTTCTATAATACAACTGAAAACTTGAAAAAGAATTACATCAATTCAAAATTGATACATAAACTTGAGAACAACCTCCTTCAAGCACATAAAGACGAACTCTCAGAAACACTTCCTGCTTTTCTCGTAGAACAACTTAAACTTATGCCCCTTAAAAAAGCTCTACTGAATGTTCATTTCCCTGAAAACCATCTGGAGCTAAAAAAAGCAAGATACAGGTTGAAATTTGAAGAACTATTTTACATACAGCTTAATATTCTGAAGTTAAGGTACAACCGAATCAAGAAGTTCAAAGGATTTGTATTTCAGCAGGTAGGACAATTATTCAATAAATTTTACAAGGAAAATCTTCCCTTTGAGCTCACAAATGCCCAAAAGAAAGTATTAAAGGAGATTCGACAGGATATGAAATCCGGTCAGCAAATGAACAGGCTTTTACAGGGAGATGTGGGCAGCGGAAAAACGCTTGTGGGATTAATGAGTGTATTGCTGGCTATTGACAATGGGTTTCAGACCTGTTTTATGGCGCCTACGGAAATACTGGCAAGGCAGCATTATGAAAGCATTACGGAATTTTTAAAATCTCTTCCGATAACTGTAAGAATTCTTACGGGCTCAACAAAAAACAAAGAAAGAAATGAGATTTATGAAGAATTAAAAAATGGTGAAATTGATTTAATCATAGGAACCCACGCACTTATCGAAGAAACCGTTCAATTTAAAAACCTGGGGTTTGTAATTATTGATGAACAGCATCGTTTTGGTGTAGCTCAAAGGGCAAAGCTATGGAAAAAGAACATTCAGCCACCTCATGTTCTTGTAATGACCGCCACTCCCATTCCCCGAACATTAGCAATGACAGTTTATGGAGATTTAGATGTTTCAGTAATTGACGAATTACCGCCCGGACGAAAACCAGTAAAAACTGTCCATTTCTATGAATCCAAACGCCTCAGACTTTATAAATTCATGGAAAAAATGATTGCTGAAGGCAGGCAGATTTATATTGTGTATCCCCTTATCAAAGAATCAGAAAAACTGGATTTGCGCGACCTTGAATATGGTTACGAATGCATTGTCCGGAACTTCCCTCCTCCAAAATATGCAGTTAGTGTTGTTCATGGCCAGATGAAGCACGAAGAGAAAGAAAAGTCAATGTCATTTTTCGTCAAAGGACAAACACACATAATGGTTGCCACAACAGTTATTGAAGTGGGCGTTGATGTACCCAATGCCTCTGTGATGGTTATAGAAAATGCCGAAAGATTTGGGCTTTCACAACTTCACCAATTGAGAGGAAGAGTAGGAAGGGGAGCACATCAGTCATATTGTGTATTAATGACATCAGGGAATTTATCTGAAGAAGCGAAAAAAAGAATCGAGACGATGGTACATTCTAACAATGGCTTTGAAATAGCAGAACAAGACTTAAAACTAAGGGGGCCGGGTGATATAGAAGGAACTCAACAAAGTGGCATACCTTTTGATTTTAAAATAGCAAATTTAAGTCAGGACAGCGAAATTTTAAAACACGCTCGACAAGTGGCAACAGAAATCCTGGAAAAAGACCCGGAGCTGAAAGATGAAAAAAATCAAATACTTAGTCAGCAATTAAAACAATTAAATAACAAGAAAGCCAATTATAGCGTTGTTAGTTAATAAATATTTTAACCAAAGAAGTCCTGGTTTAGTAAACAAAACTATAGGACAAACTAAATGTAGTTAAACGATTATATATGAAACAAATAAAAGTGATATTTTTTGCAAGTATCTTTAGCTTTATAAGTTTCCCTGGATACTCACAGAATGAAGAAGGAATATGCACAAACAATAAAGAAGTGTTCCAACCCGGAGAAAAAGTACGGTATGTTCTGACATATAATTGGTTTCTTGCCTGGACTGACGTAGGTGAAGTTACCTTTGAAGTCATGAATGATAATATTTTTGGACAGGAGGCCTATCACCTTCAGGGAAAAGGAAAAACATACCGTTTTTATGATTGGTTTTACCAGGTAAGAGACACCTATGAATCATGGGTAGATCCAAGCACACTTCAGCCTCTCTATTATAAAAGAGATGTAAATAATGATGGATACAAAATAGATATTAAATATCGATACAACTGGAAAGATAGCCTTGCTTATATGGAATCGGAAAAAACAAGAAAGCCATTTAGCAGAGATACTCTAAAGATTCCTCAATGTACCAATGATGTGATGTCTCTCATCTATTATGCAAGAAATATAGATTTTTCCCAATATGACATCAATGAGAAAATCCCACTAAACCTTTTACTTGATACGGAACTTGAAAAGGTATATATCCGATATAAAGGCAAGGAAGTAAAAAAGGTAAGAAAATTAGGAAAATTTAAATGTATAAAATTTACAGGCTACCTTGTAAAAGGTGATATTTTTGATGGAGGGGAAGACCTTGAGGTATGGGTGACAGATGATGAAAACAGGATTCCGGTATGGATTGAAAGCCCAATAAAAGTTGGAAAAATAAAGGCCAGGCTAATTGAACACGAAGGGCTTAAATACGATATAAAATCAAAAGTAGATTAGGCAAATTAAGGAGATAAAACGTGGAAAGCTTCAAATTTCTTGAGAATTCCCGGTTGGCAGATGGTGAGATTCAAGGGTGAAATAGCGTGGGAAAGAGTAGGAGAAGAAGAGTTGCGACTGGTCAAAGGGGCAAAGCCCCAAAAATCAATAACACAGGGTGAAGCATCGCGGAACCCTGTGAAAAAAAATCAACTCCATTAAGCTCTGAAAGAGCGATATCTATCGTGGCAAAAGAGGTTGACCATCACGTTAAAAACTTATCTATCACTTGGTTAATAAAACTATACCCTCTTTGTAAAATCATCAAAATAATAGAAAAGGGCACTTATAAAAAAGCTAAAAAACAATACTCCATTTAACCGCCCCATCATAGATTCAAACAGAAAATGAATAAACAATAAGATTACCAGATTTAAGAGTAGCGTGTTTTTTTCAATAAAAGCCCTGTTAATAGCAATTACAAAAATCCCCACCAGCGATAAAAAACCAAAAACACCGGTTGCAGCGAAAGTTGATAAGAACTGGTTATGGGGATTATAAATTCTATCCATCTTAAAATTATAAGTATTTTCAATCTTATCTTCTAATTCCTCTCTAACATCTCCCGTCCCCACACCCAACAACACATTATCTTTAATTACGTCGAAGGATGCTTTCCACAATACTAAGCGTATAGCACTGTGTTGTTTTATTGTCTTTTCATCAAAATCCTCTTTATTAGCTATTTCGTCTATTATTCCCAGACTATCTATAAAACGTTTATTGGTAAATATCACCAATGACAAGAGAATTAATACACTATACAGTATTATGCGAATTTTAATTTGTGTAAAGTTCTGGTAAGCAATAACAAAAGCAATAACCACCAATCCAATTAAACCTGCACGTGAAGAAATTAAAAAAGTCAAAAGGGCAAAAACAAAAATGAAAAAAATAGCAACAATTTTTATCTGCGGTTTATAATTAGAGTTTAAAAAAATATTGTCCTTCAATAATCCTGATAGAATAATAATTGAAAAAACAAGGTAGGCAGCATAATAAGAACTGTGATCAAAGATGTAAAAAGTAGAGTAAAATTGTCCTAAAGGCTGATCATAAAAACCCTGGGCAAAACTATTATCTGAGAGTAGTTGGTATATGAAATTTCCAAAACAAATAACACTTGCAACAAATACCCCAGCTACAAAGGCAAAAAAGATAATATTTTTATGACGCTTTCTTAGTGGAATAACAGCAAATACCAAAGGAAAGAAAAACAGGGTCAGCCTTTTTTGAATATGGAAAAAAGCAATCTCCTTGTTTTGAGAATATAAGACACTTATGAGATAAAGCAGGAATAAAACACTGGTCAATATCAAAAAAATATTCTTCCTGCTTAATAAGTTTCTAAAATTTTGCAACCCGCTTAAAAGGCCAGAAATAATAAACACTGCAAGAATATAACGATTTATGACCAGTCCAAAAGGCAATAAAAAACTAAAAACAAGCCCAGTAAAATAATTTAGCCGAATAAGTAAATTGTAATAAGTCATTAGAGTTTTGTTATCAAAATTAAAGTTTTGTGCACCTATTCTGCTTTAACTTTTGACGGTTTATTGTTTTTAAATAAATGTTTAACTGAAAATAAACCTACCAGAGAACCTGTTCCGTAGGAAAAGTGAAGAACAATGAATGACCACAGTATCAACGGGGTTTCCCATCTCCTGCCGGATAAATACAGGCTTCTCCAAAGCATTAAAATTAAATATATCGCAAATACTACTATTGCTATCCATGCAAAGACAGGTAAGACAATAGCAGCCACCAATGGTAAAACAATACTCAGAATAAAAAGCAGTGGAATAAAATGCCGTAAACTTAAAGAAGCAACATTCTTTGTAATGTAAGTAGTCAAAACATTCCAACAGCCGTTTTTAAAGCCGGAACGAGCCAGATGTATTAAATTGCTTCGAAAATAATAATAACATTTAATAGAGGGTACCAGGTAGAGGTTACCTGCAGTCTTCAGAACCCTCTTAGACCATTCAATATCCTGGTTGCGAATGAGCCTTTCATTGTAAAGGCCTGCTTTGTTATAAACTGACTTATGGTATATTCCAAAGGGCAATGTATCAACCTTAACAGAAACTCTTGAGCCAATCCTAAAAAGAGAGTTACCAACTCCAAAATTATCAGACAATACTTTTTGGATATGTTGACTGGCTGAAGAGTCTTCACTAACTGTTTTCATAATACCACCTGCACCAGCCGCATCAGGGTGTTCTCCCAGGAAATTAATCAAACCGGAGATGTAACCTGGCGGAAATGAAGAATGCGCTCCGGCAATCATAATATAATCACCTGTAGCATTCTTAACTCCTGTGTTCATTGAAACAGGTGTGATTTTGCGTGTATTCGTGTATATACGGATATTGTTGTATCGTTGTTGATAGGACTCTAGAATTTCCCTGGTTCCATCTTCACTAGCGCCATCAACAACAATAATTTCAATTGATTCATATTTATTATTCAGAATTGAATCAAGGCACCTGCTAATATATTTTTTTTCATTCCTGCAGGGAATTATAACAGACACTTTTTGTTGCATTGATATTTCTTATAAATAAAACTACATAGCTTACTCCATCCAGCATAGTAATCGGCATAACATATAAAACTGTCAGCTTATTACTTTTTCAAAGACATTGTGTAAGGTTTTACTAATTCTATAACGATCTTCATCAGTCATACCAGAACCAGAGGGTAAACACAGACCCTTGTTAAAAATATTTTCAGCAACTCCATTTAAATACGCGGGGTAATCTTTAAAGATTGGCTGAAGATGCATTGGCTTCCATATATGGCGGGCCTCAATATTTGCATTCTCCAGCTCTAATCTTACCATATTTGGGTTAAGTTGCCCCGTATCAAAAAGCATAGTAGCTATCCAATAGTTAGAAAAAGCCCCCTCCGGTTCGCACAGGAAATTTATAAAATCATATTTACCAAACTCTTCCAAATAAAATTCAAAATTTTTCCTGCGTTGTTTAATTCTTTGATCCAGTGTTTCCACTTGCCCTCTCCCAATTCCAGCCAGTATATTGCTCATCCGGTAATTATAACCAATCTCCGAATGCTGATAATAAGGTACATCATCTCTCGCCTGTGTACTTAAATACAACGTCCTCTCAGCAATTTCCTTTTCTGCTGTCACCAAGGCTCCTCCGCTCGAAGTAGTAATTATTTTATTTCCATTAAATGATAAAACTCCAATATCTCCAAATGTTCCCAATACTCTATCCTGGTATCTGCTGCCCAATGCTTCCGCTGCATCTTCAATCACAGGTATTTCATATTTTTGAGCAATATGCTTTATATCGTTAATTTTTGCCGGCATCCCATATAAATGAACCAGGATTAATGCTTTTGGTTTCTTCCCTTTTTGGATTCTGTCAGCTATAACCTCTTCCAGAAGCTGTGGATCCATATTCCAAGTTTCTTTTTCACTGTCCACAAATATTGGAATTGCTGATTGATAAATAATAGGATTCACACTTGCACAAAATGTCAAAGAAGGTACTATAACCTCATCTCCGGTGCCTACCCCAAGGTTAATAAGTGCCAGATGAAGGGCTGCGGTACCACTGCTTAACGCCACTGCATGCCCGATATCCAGGTATTGCTCTATTGCATATTCAAATTGATCAACATTTTCTCCCAGTGGAGCTACCCAGTTCTTATCAAATGCATCCTTCACATATTCTAGTTCAGAACCTGCCATGTGAGGAGGAGATAAATAGATTCGTTTGGCCATTACCTTCTCTTTATAAAAATTGCCTTAATTGTCATCACAATAATAGCAAAATCAGTTGCTAAATTTTGATTCTGTTGGTATTTTTTATCTAGTTTAACTTTTTGTGGAATTGTTTTCTGTAAATAAACTTGCTCAGGATCACTTACATCTTCGTATATTTTGCTCTCATATAAAAAATATAATGAAGAAAATGAAGTAATGCCGGGTTTCATTGTATAATATCCCGGCATATGCCTGAGGTAATAATTCTTATAATCAGGAACATCAGGCCGGGGCCCTACAAAACTCATTTCTCCTGTTAGGACATTAATTAACTGGGGTATTTCATCCAACTTATATTTTCTCAGCCAGCACCCGGCTTTTGTTATTCTTGGATCTCTATCTCCTACTGTAATACTTGACGTTTCTGAATCGGGATACATGGTTCGGAATTTATATATACGAAAATTCCTCTGATGCCTGCCCACCCTTATTCCACGGTAAAAAACAGATCCTCGTGAATCCATTAAAATAACAAGTGTTATAACAAGAAATAAAGGTGATAATACTATCAAACCAATCACACTGAAAATAATATCAAATATTCTCTTAACGACCATTAAAAACCCTGTTTAATAAATGCTTTTTGCTATTTTCCATTTTGATTAATACTATATTTTCTTCGAATAAGCTTCCTGGGTAGCTTTTTTATAGATTCCCAGCATCTTGTTTACGCTTTCTTCAAGGCTATAAAAATCTTCTACCTGCTTTCTTGCATTCCTGCCCATGCTTTCACGGAAAGTTTTATTAATTATAAGCTTCTCCAATGCATCTGCTGCTGCCCTGGCGTTTTTCCCGGGAACAACAAAGCCTGTTTCACCATCCCTGACAATTTCTTTAAAGCCCGGCACATCTGATACTACCGAAGGTAAGCCACAAGCACCTGCTTCCAGTACAGAAACTCCAAAACTTTCATCCATTACAGAAAGTGCTGAAAAAATATCCATCTTGTTCAGATAATACGGAATATTCCCAGGTTCTTGATATCCGGCAAATTCTACATGATCAGACAGACCAAGTTTCTCAGCCAACCTCTCAAGATTTCTCCTCTCCGGCCCATCTCCTACGATCAGCAAGTGTAAATCCATTCCCTCATTTCTCTTCAGGACAATATTAAATGCCCTTATTAAAATGTCAACCCCATATATTTTTTTTAAAAGTTTGACCGTACCAATCCTTACTTTATGTCCCGTATCAGTTTTCCCTGGTTTAAAGAAATCAGTATCTACTCCAAAGGGAGTAACCAAAACATCCTTATGTGAATATTGGTGAATATTTTCTACCATTGCTTTACTGGTTGATAAAACCCAATCGGCTTTTTTCAATGAATATTTTATCAACCACTTGTGTAAAAATGATTTTTCAGGAATCCTGTAGATATCAGAGCCCCAAACAGACAAAACAAATGGATGGAAACCAGTTAAGGCTCCAAGCAAACCGTAACTACTGGCATAGTGAGAATGAATAACATCAGGGTGAAAATTTCTAATTGCTTTTCTTATTGCCGATAGTAATTTTAAATATCTCACCTTTGACAAACTTCCCGGTTTTCTCGAAACAGATTTACTGGTAAAACCAATATTTACTGTTTGTAATAAAGCAGGATTATTAAAAGCTTTCTCACCGGCAGGATTTAAACTAACAAGACATATTTCCACACCCTTTTCAGTGAGGGCATTGACCCACTTGATTGTATGTGAACTTACCGGATTTGATAGCAACAAAATCTTCATGAATTTATCAATTGTATCAATAAAGTTGACCAGTCGAAAATAAAATGTTTTTTTCTTTCAATGCATTTCTGACGGATATTTTCCAGCTGTTTACCGGTTATAATTTTCTCTATTTTTGATTTAAGACTCAGAACATCAGGCTCAAATAACAATTCCGGATATTTAAGGACTTCAGGAATTCCCCCCCTGTTGGAACCTATCACAGGGATTTGCAAAAACAGCCCTTCTAAAATTACATTTGGACATGAATCAGCAAAAGAAGGCACAACAAGTAGATCCGCATGTGAAATAAATTCAAGCGGATTCTGCTGATATCCCAAAAAATCGATATTGTCAAAAACATTATATTTTTGCTCGTAAATTCTCCTGTACTTCCCATCACCCAGTAGAGACAGTCTAACAGAGAAGCCCTCCTGCAGCAATTGCTTAACCGCTTCAAGGATTACCTCTCCCCCTTTACGCCGTGTATCCATAGAACCGGAAAAAACCAAATGTAATTCATCTTTAGGCTCAACAGGTTTTTGTCTGATTAAGTGCCTGGAAGACGTCATCCACGAGGCATTAACATTATTGGACAATATTAGTATTTTCTTTTCAATAGAATCGCTTATGTTTTTATGCCTTGAAAGCAAATTATATTTGTCATAGTCACTCTGAAGAATGATTGTAGCGACACGTTTAACCACAATTCTTTCAACAAATTTATAGAAAAAGAGCCTGAGATTGAAAAGCTTATCCTTTTTTTCACTGTAGTATGAGTTATATTCCAGCAAATCCTCCCTCAAAAGCAATACTATTCTTCGAAATCCTGCTAAAACTCCCTGAATACCGTAAGGAATCGAAAACAAGATTGTCCTGTCCACGGAAAGCTTTTTTGCTTTACGGAAAGTCTTCATATTCATCAGTAAATTCAGCAATGAGTCAGGAACAAATCTCGAATGATAAGTACGTATAGACAATACCCGACATTTATTCTTTGATGGAATGTTTATATTTTTGGGAGCAATAAGATAAACCTTATTCCCAGTCTCCAGTAGAGACTCAAGCAGCTCATAAAATCTCTTTGTTCCACCTGTAACAGGTGTTTCAATGTAGTCCCCTGCTGTATATAACAAATAAGTCTTTGACATAATAATATTTTATTCAACAAACAACCTGAGTGATAAAGTATCAGAGTTATATTTAACTTCGCACAATTGGTCAGGAGAATAAACCATCTATAACCTCCTCCCACTTTTCAGCAATTGTAATTATATTGTTGGTTTTCATCACCTCAGTCGCATTTTTGCCTATTTCCTTTCGCCTGCCTGGGTTTTCTGCTAAATCATCAATAGCACTTGCTAATTGACTAACATTACCCGGTTCAACCAAAATCCCGTTTATATTATTTTTTATCAATTCCTGCGGACCAAAATCACAATTAAAACTAATACATGGCAGTCCACTTCCCATTGCTTCTGCAAGAGCATTGGGATACCCTTCATAACGAGAACTCAGTACAAATATAGATGCTCTTGAATACAAACCCGTTATATCTTTTTGTATTCCAGGCAAATGTATCTTTGAAGTCAGTTTATATTCTGTAATTTTACGCTCAAGGTTCACGCGTTCATTTCCTTCTCCGGCTATAATTAACTGCCAGTTATTTTTTGCACGGCTTTTTGCAAATGCTTCAAGCAGTAAGTCAAAACCTTTGGCGTATTCCAGTCTTCCAACAGCTAAAATTAGTTTTTCCTTACTTACTTTTTCAGATGGCGTCATATTATTTAAAGGATTAGGAATAATTTCAATCTTTGACTTTGGCAGGAATGAAAAAAAACGGCTCACCCTGTGCGTTTGTAATACAACCTTATCAGCAAACCTATACAATAAACGTGAAGCAATTTTCCATCTGGCTGGAATTCTGTATTGAAATGGATTCGTTCTTACAGAAATAATCACAGGGATATCAGTTAAAAGGCAAGCAAGTACCGTCAGGACATTAACATCAGTAATAAAACCAATAGCAATATCTGCTTTGATTCTGACAAGTTTATTTCGTAATTTGACCACTCTTTCTATGGTATTCAATAAGCCTGAAAAAAAATGTTTTGAACCTCGGTTATAAATTACCTGATGCTTTTCAATTTTATCATCCAGGGAGTAAAAATCCTTTTTATCATCAAGATATACAACGGAAACCCTATAACCACGATTTACAAAATAATTGGCAAGCATTGATATAACCCTTTCAGCACCACCGGCTCTGAGGTAACCGGTAATAAATGCGATATGTTTGTCTTGCCTCATATGGTTATTTTGACTTTTTCAAAGGTCATATAGAGCTTATTAAGGACGTTTCATGGCGTTTTCAATTATTAGTTGTCCGGTTACGTAACATTTATGTGTTTGTTAATAAATCAATTCTTCTGTATCCATATTTTTTTAAGTTTATAATAAATCCATGGGAAATATTTAGCCGCCAAGTACTTAATAAGAAACAATAATACCATTTTGACTTTGATAAAATACTGAACGAAATTACGTGGTTGCCTGTTGCTCCTCACATAATTGTATTCCTTCAGTTCTCGTTTTAAACATGTTTCGAGTATACTAATTTCCAGACTACTTAATTCTTCCTGCCAGCCAGTTTTCCTTGAAGATAAAACATCATAGTTTATGTTGTCGTGTAAATATCGTTGTTTTTCTGGTATTCTTTCAAAATAACCAGAAGTCCCTTTAGTACGGTCTGCTAGCTGAATAAAATCTAAAATGCTGTCAATAATTTCCTCTTTCTTGTCAATAATCTCTTCATAGAAAACCACTTTGAAAGATTTATTTTCTGCTTGTTTACGAACTATTTCACTCATATTCCTGTAATTCAATGCAAATGCTACAACACTTGTTTCCATTGGCTTACCGGTAATACTGTCTTTTGAATTTTTCTGAGAATTAAACAAAGCTCTCGGATCCCGAATTATATGGATAAATTTAGCTCCCGGGAAAGAAGCTTTAACGGAATCAACTTTAAGGTAATAGCGTCCCTTTTTATGCAAAATAATCTCGGGATTGGTTTCTGAAAAATACAGGTCATAAATACTTCTATACAATGAATCCAGCCTGACAGGATAGCGATAATTATTTTCCAGTTTAGCAAAAAGCTTTTCAGGGCTTATTTTCCATTCCCGGAATTTTTTACCCTCACATATTTTATCTATAAAAATTTCAAGTTCTTCACTATTTTGAATATAAACCTCCTCCCCTTTCAAAATTCCATCAGGGATATCATCTTCAATAGTAACACCTGTCCTTCTGTAGTGATCCAGTTCTTTTGCGAGTAAAGTGGAGCCGGATCTTGCCATATATGTCAAAAAACAGATATCAAATTTCATGTTCAGTTCTTTCTTTGCTGAAAAAATATACCATAATGTATTTGTTTCAGCTCTTTAAATAAAAAACTTTTTTCCTCAGATGACAAAAAAATAAAGAAACAATAAAATGCATAGCCCAGTATTAGCAACTCCTTTATCCAAATATACGGAATGAGGCTTCCCACACCTATCAATGTAATTGCCAGGACAAGGTTTGTCAGAATGCGCAATACGGGAAATTGTATATTAAGGTGCTTTATCAGCATCAGAATAATAAACACAGGCTGTCCAAGAAATGAAACACTTGTTGCAATTGCTGCTCCATATAATCCCAAAACCGGGATTAGTAGTATATTCAGAACAATGTTAACGCTAACCATTATCCAGTTAATCTTTGCTGTTATTGCTGGCATACCTTTGGCTGTAAAGAGTGTTCCAATAGATGAAAAGACTGCCTTGGGCAGAATACCTATAAAAAGAACAGGCAAAAAAGGTATTACTTGTAAATAATATTCGGGTAAAAGTGCCTGAATGATATACCGGGCATTGAACAAAAATAATAAAGTCAGCAGGCTCAAACCCAAAAAGGCAAAATCCAGAGAGAAATTCATTATTTTTCTTACATATTGTAAATCACCAGAGGTAAAAGCATTCGTAAGTTTTGGATAAGTAACTTTAGACATGCTGTTTCCCGCTAACAAAAACAATAGCGAAAATTTAAGGGCATAATTATAAACGGCAACATCCGCACTCTCAAGAAAATAAGAAACAAATAATACATCAATTCTTCTATCCAGAATAAGAGCAAATGAACCAATAAAAATCAAACTGCTAAACCGAATAAGCCGGAAAGAAGACTGAAGTGCCTCTGTCGATAAAACCAAAGAATATTTCCCATAAACAGAAAATAGCAATAAAACAAAAGCAACAATTCCACCTGCATATAATCCGTAAAACACCCCTCTAAGATTCATTTCATAATAATAAACCAGGAGTAGGGTAACGAGAATTTGTGTTAAAACTGAGGAAAGATTGTATAGAGTTAATTTTTTAAACTTAACATTTGCCTGCAGTATATGGCTAAAATATTCCCGGAAAATATTCAAAGGAATCAACCATACAACCATTTTTGATACACCAGGGGAAACCTGTAAATCAAATAATTCAAAAATAAAATCATGAAGACTCAGAAAAAGCAGGCAGCCTATGCCAGATAAAAAAACCAACAATACTATCCCTGCGGAAAAATAATGGTTGTGTAAACTTACTTCCCTGGTATCATTAAGCTTTTGTACAAGGCTTTGTCCTATTCCAAAAGAAAAAACAGACACCAGGTAAGAAATAACCAGCAATACAGTTACAAAAACACCTAAATCACCTGGTAAAAGGAGGTTTCCCAGGATAATTGAAAAAACAAATGAAAACCCCTTAGACAAAAAGGTATTAAAAAAGCTCCATGCAAAATTTTTCATAGCTAACTCTTTAGTCCCTCTAACTTCTCTATCAGCTCATCAATGCGGGATTCCCAATGTATATATTTATCAGCCCATTCAACAGCGCTATAGCTCAACCGGTAAAATTCTTCTTTGGTCATACCAGCCAATTTTTCCATCTGCATCAATATTTGTTTATCTGAGAATGCTGGCATCAAAGGACATCCCTCCCCATAACTTTCCGTAAACTCTTTTGTATGTACATCAGTACTAGAAACTATTATGCTTCCCAAAGCAAGGGCCTCCCTTTGTATACCGCCAAGGGTGTTTAAATTAATCGTAAACTGATCAAAAGTCACAACATTATCCAGGCTCATATACGCATGTAACTCCGGCAATGATAAATGCCCGGTGTAATCTACGTATTCTTTTAAGTTGCAGGAGTCAACCATCTTTTTAAACATCTCAGCATGTTCACCTTGCAACCCTGCAATCATTTTTACATTTCTTTTTGTCTGCACCTGGAATTTTTTGAATGCCTCCAGTAATTTTTCAGAGCCTTTGTAGTCAACTTTACCCTTTTCCATGTTTTTACGGGTGGGATTAAAGAATAACAAATCGTATTTCCCGTATTTCATTTTCAACTTTTCAAGAAGGCCATAATTGATATTGTTCTTAATATTTTTTGTATCAACAAGAAATGGAAATAAATCTATCTTATTCCCCTGTCCCAGGATACGGGCAGACCAAATACAATCACTTTGTACTGTAAAAATCCGGCTCACATTGTTAATTCTTCTTCTGTAGAGATAGGAATAAATTTCATTTATCAATGGATTGCTCT
>JBKGZD010000004.1:0-43209 GCA_046545795.1 Bacteroidales bacterium
ATGATTCTCACATATACATAAACTACGCAATCGCCTTATTAACAGCATTTTATTGTTCACAGAATTGTTTTATTATCCGTGTTAATTCGTTGCATTTGCGTCATCCGCGTTCCAATAATTATAGAACACGGATGACACGGATACAACAGATTATCGCAGATTTTTTCTTTTTCAAAATTTTTGTAATATTTTATTATGAGGCAAGACCAACAGCCAAAGCTATTGGGAAGTATCTCCAGCCTAATCGCGCGCAGGCCATGCAAAGTTGTGCATTAATTGGAAGTGAAATAATGCCGCTTCTACGAAGCTTGGGAGCATACTCCCCAAATGACTACTTTTAGTAATATTATAGATTTCTACTCAATCAACCTAATTAAATGATTTGAATTTTTCCAGGCCTTTTGGAGGATTAATCACCATAACAGGGATTCCTTCTTCATTGCCTATGATATATTGTTCATTCGGCCCGGCTACATAATCTGTAAGAGTAAGATGCTTTGCAGATACAATAAGAATAAGGTCGGCATTATTCTTTTGCGCAAAATCAATCAGTTCTTCAGAAAAACTTTTTTTCCCTTCTGCCAGATGCATCTCATACGGAAGATCATGCTTCTCCATAAATTGCCTGCAGAAGGCCAGGTTTGCCTTTGCCTTCTGGATAAAACCTTTATCTGTATAGTTGGGTTTAAATATTAAAAATTTTGGATTATATAATCGATTCAGATATTTAGTATATCCCATTTTTTGTTTGGTTTTCTTCTTGTAATCAACCGGGAAAACAACTTTTTTGTATTCTTTGCTTTTAGGTGGATTTTTTACTACTATAAATGGTATTTTAGAGGTTGAGATCACTTTCAAAGCCCGGCTTCCTGTAACCTTTTGCATTCCTTTAATACCATGAGTTCCCATTACAACAAGTTCAGCCTCTATATTATTAACATATCTCCCTATGGCAGTATATAATTTACCCTGTATGACCTCATGTTTTATTTGAATCTTATACTCTTCCGACCTTTTTTCAGCTATGGATCTAAGCTTTTCTTTATAATGTTCTAAATCTTTTTTCTTTCTTACAATATGTAAAAGAGTTATCTCTTTAGTATTCATCTTGGAAGAAATATTAACAGCGTGTTTCAGAGCATTTTCAACCTCTTCGGTGAAATCCCAGGGTACTACGATCGGACCTTTTGATATTTTCATATTTGAAATATATTTGGTAAATTTTGTGCATAATTAAACATCTATTATATAACATTTTCCCCAGAAATTCAAATGATGAATAAACTTTTCATTTTTAATATAGTTTTTTATTTTTTTGTAATCCTTCCATTGCAGTTATTCCCTACAAATGAAAACCAAAATAGATTAAAAGGCATTCCCAACATTCAAACCTACTTTCTTGAAAAATATGGATTTTATAATAACAATTCGTCTATTGCGCAGGATTCAAGTGGTATTCTTTTCATTGGTAATTCAAACGGAATTATTCAATACAATGGTCATTACTGGAATATAACAGAAACAAAAGGAACGCCTTATATAACAAAACACGAAGATCGCATATATGCTTCTTCCTTTAATGATGCAGGCTTTATAAAATACAACAATCAGAAACCAACTATATCAACTGACAAAAGAATTCCTCACCGGATAATAGAATCTCTGGGGCAGACAAGAAACCTAATCTCTATTGCTGACAAACTTTACATACTTTCAAGCCAAAAGCTTGTGGAAATAAAAGACTCATCGATAAGAGAAAAAAAACTCACAAGTGATATTTATTACACGCATGAGCATAATGCTTCCATATATGCATACGATAAAAATTTTGGATTATTAAAGCTGGATACCTCATCGCTCAATTTTAATCAAATTATGGATAAAAATATGCTGCCTGGTGAGATAACCGCAATGGGTTCTTATGGTGATTCTATTCTTGTGGGAACAAAAGACGAATCAAAGCTGAGAGTGTTGCATAAGAATCAATTATACAAATTCTCCAGTATAGCAGACTCATTATTCAGCCAAACCGTTATCACTGATATAGAAGTGCTCAATGATCAGATAATTGTAGGTACCAAATCGAATGGTTTGTTTATTCTTGAAAACGATGCATCATTTGTACACATATATGAAAAACATGGACTGTTTGATGGAAAAATAAACAAACTCTTTATTGACCGTAACGACAATCTTTGGTCATTGCATGATGGAGGGCTGAGCAGGATTGATATGGCTTCTGCTCTGCGATATTATAATTATCCGGAAGGAATTCAGGGCAAAATAAACAGCATGAGAGAATTCGATAACAAGTTGTTTATATCTACTTCAAAAGGAGTCTATACCCTGAATAATTATCAATCGCCATATTCAAATAAAATTAGCAAGGAAAAGGTAAAAGGCCTCCATGTCAATAGTTACAATCTTTTTGATTTCAATGGTACACCAATGGTATCAACTGAAGAAGGTATATACAAAATTCAAAACGATACTGCATTTCTCTTTTACAATAAATTCAAGGATCATTTTAAGGATGTAATCCGATATAAAAAAAATCCGGATATTCTCCTCATCGCTAAAGACGATGGTGTCTCAATCGTAAAATATATCAATGGCATATTTGTTCACCAGGGAGAGATTGACAGGATACAACAACCAATCAGCAATTTGGCTGAGGACACGAATGGTAGAGTATGGGCTTCTTTAGAAAACAAAGGCTTGTATATTATTGAAAATCCGGATACAAATATCAAAAATATAAAGTCCACTTATTATCAATTGAATTCTAGCATAAGCTCCAAAAAAAATTGGAAAAAATTCTATCCTACTTCAAGGGCTTTATATATTTCTTCTACCAAAGGTTTGTTTACTTTTAATCCTGAAAATAAAGAACTTAAAAGAGATTCAATTATCCCTGAAGAATATAACAATAACTGGATTTTCCCCATTATAGAAGATAAATTTCATAAAATCTGGTTTAACATTCTATCCAATGATAAAACTTTTAGTGAACTCCTGGTTTATTCCCCCCGGGATAAAACCCAGCAAATCTTTCAAGTACCTTTTAAACACACAAAAAGATATTCTATACATACCATACAGCCAATAAATGATCAAATAGTATGGATAGGTGGTTCAAATGGCCTTGTTAGAATGAACCCAGAAAGGTTAAAACAAAAGCGTGACAGTTTCAATTTGATTTTAAATAAAGTTATCGCAAATAACGATTCGATTTTATCCTATAACGTTACTGCTTCCAAATCAGGAATAACAAAAACCCTCCCTTTTGAAATGAATAATATTAGGTTCGAATTTAGTTCGACAGACTATGATGACAATGAGCAGATCAGGTATCGGTTTATGCTCAGGGGATTTGAAAATGAGTGGGGAGAACTAAGGAATCAAAATTTAAAAGAATACAAAAACCTTAAAGCTGGAAAATATACATTCATATTAGTAGCCAGGGATGTATATACAAATTTCAATAAAAAAATCGAATATTCCTTTGAGATAAAACCTCCTATATACCAAACATGGTATGCATATATCATTTATGGAATAGGAATAGCACTACTGTTAATCATAATGTTCAAATTAAGAGCTTACTATTTTGCTAAAGAAAAATTTAAACTTGAAAATATTATAAACGAACGTACCGAAGAGGTTATTCAACAAAAAGAAAAGGCAGACAAATTAATTGAACGCATTCTTCCAAAGGAAACAGTAAAAGAGCTCAAAACAAGCAGAAAAGCCGGGCCTTACCACTATAATATGGTGACAGTCTTGTTTGGAGATTTTAAAGGTTTTACAAAAATTACTGAAAACCTCGAAGAATTAAATGCAATGAATTTATTGGATAGACTTGACAGGTACTTCCTGGAGTTTGACAGTATTGTAGAAAAATATAATATTGAAAAAATTAAAACGATTGGGGATGCTTATATGTGTGCAGGAGGAATTCCAGAAGAAAACCAGACCAATCCGATAGAAGTAATTATTGCTGCTCTTGAAATGCAGCAATACATGAAAATAAGAAAAGATAACACATCAGAGGGTGATGAAATCTGGGATCTTAGAATTGGAATCGACACAGGTCCCATAATCGCCGGAGTAATCGGACGCAGTAAAGTTACATATGACATCTGGGGTTCAACTGTAAACATGGCCAGCAGAATGGAAGCATCAGGAGAACCAGGGAAAATAAACATTACAGGCAATACTTTTATGCTTATAAAAGATTTCTTCATTTGTAAATACAGGGGGAAAATGCCTGTAAAAAATAAAGGGAGTGTTGATATGTACTTTGTAGAAAATTTTAAACCGCAATTTGCCGAATCATTGAAAGAAATAAAACCGAACAAGGACTTTTATATCCAGTTACAACTATTACGATTTAATGACTTGGAAAACACTGTCCTGAACAAACTGGAGGAAGGCTTAACTGATAATCTTTATTACCATAATGTTAAACATACTATTGATGTGGTGACACAGGTTGAAATTATTGGGAAGTCAGAAAATATTGATGATGAAGAATTATTAATTTTAAAAACTGCAGCTCTTTTTCATGATGCTGGCCATATGATAAGCTATGATTACCATGAAGAAGAAGGGGTGAAAATGGTTAATAAAATGCTGCCCCAATACAATTACTCCAGAAGACAAATTCAGCGTATTGGAGAATTAATCATGTCAACAAAAATGCCACCAAAACCCAATAATCTTCTTGAAATGATAATCTGTGATGCCGACCTTGATTATCTGGGTAGGACTGATTTTGTTCCCGTAGCCTATAACTTGTATAAAGAATTGAAAGCAAACAAAAAAATCTCGTCTTTTGAAGAATGGAAAAAACTGGAAATTGATTTCATCAAGAAACATTCGTACTTCACAAAAACAGCAAAAAATCTAAGAGAAGTAAAAAAGCAGGAGCAATTGGAAAAAATAATTAAAGAAATGACTCCCGTTAACGATGAAAACAATTTTTAAGAACTCAGCACAAGCTGAGCAAGGTAACCATTGTGTTTACGTACATTAAAAACCATACCATCCTCAAAAATAAGATATTGCCCCTTTATTCCCCTAAGTACACCAGAGTATTCATCTGTTTTATCAAAGGAAATACTTTTAACCTTTGATGGATATTTCTCAACCGGATATGAAATTTCAATAATATCGTCATTATCAACCAGATATTGTTTTAAATCATCTCTTAGCAATCCAGCCGCTTTTGTCTTTTCTTCTTGCAAATCAACATGCCGTTTTACAATATTTTTCAGCATCTGCTGCCAACTGGTCTTATCAGCCAAATATTGCTTTAAGTCAACCTCGATTAAACCTGCAAGATACCTGTTGGGAGTCATTGCCAGTCGTACAGCCCTATGTGCTCCCTGGTCAATCCACCGCGTTGGAATCTGAGATTTTCTTGTCACTCCCACTTTCAATCCGCTTGAAACAGCCAGGTATACATAATGATCAGTTAAACAATTTGCCTTGCTCCATTCCATGTCACGTGAAATACCCTCATGCGCCATACATTTTTCAGGATGCAGAATACAGGCATCGGTTTCAGGAGCGCTAATGAAACATGGGTAGCAATATCCCTGGAAAAATGATTTATTTGTTTCACGGCCACATCGTATGCAATTAATTTTATGTAGATAGTTCAGCCCGATTTTTTTCCCAATATATTGATTCATGTAAACCTTTTCATTCCCAATCCTAAGATAATAATCAACTGTTACTCCCAATTCTGTTTGCATTTTCAATAAATTGCCTGCTATCTCCATCTGGATAATCTTTTTTGGTTTTGACTTACGTTCATGCTTAAAAACCAAAAATATGCTTTTTATATCAGGAAACCAATCAAATTAACAAAAAGGAAGCGAATGTAAAATTTTTAGTACTATGTTTTGCATAATACTATATTTTTTATATATCTTTGTAAAAATAAGAAGTGGGTTATATGATTCAATATAGAAACCAGATGAGCAATAAATTAAGACCACATTAAACTAACAAACAGGAAAATGAAACAAATGTATTCAATTAATCTTTCCGGTATATTATTCCACATAGAGGAAGATGCTTATAATACCCTTAAAACATACCTGGAAGAAATCGGCAATAAATTTCAAGGGGAAGAAAAAAATGAAATCACAGAAGAAGTCGAAATTCGCATGGCTGAATTATTTTCAGAAAAAATAAATAATCAGAAACAAGTTATTTCCGAAGAGGATGTCAAAGAAATAATTGAAATCATTGGATATCCGGAAGACTTTTCAGAGAATCATCAAAATAAAAATCAAGAGGATAATAATATGAAAGAAACTAAAAGACTATACAGGGACCCTGACAACAGGATTCTTGGGGGTGTATGCGGTGGCCTGGGTGCCTACCTGAACGTTGATCCGGTTTTAATACGAATAATATTTATAATCATTGGTCTGTTCTTCGCCAGCGGAATTTTAATATACCTGATACTTTGGCTGGTCACCCCGCTCGCAGAAACATTAGCTCAAAAAAGAGAAATGCGCGGAGAAAAAATTGATTTCTCCCAATTTAAAAGAAAAGCAAAATCAGAATACGAAGACATAAAAGATAACTTTAAAAGTTAAACACAAACGAATGAAGATAGAAAACTCAAAAGCCCAAATGAAAAAAGGGGTCTTAGAATATTGTATCCTGGCAATAATCTCCAGGAAAGATTGCTATGCCTCAGAAATTATTAATGAGCTAAAAGAATCAAGGCTAATTGTGGTAGAAGGCACTCTTTATCCACTGCTTACCAGGCAAAAAAATGCAGGCCTTCTAAATTACAGATGGGAAGAATCAACTCAGGGACCGCCGAGAAAATATTATTCTCTTACCGATCTTGGAAGAAAATATCTTAAAGAAATGGATGATTCATGGGAAGAACTGAAAAATGCTGTTGAAAAAATTAATGAAAAACGATAGTAAAAATGTCAATTATCAATTGTGGATTTAAAAATGATAAAAACAACATCAGATGAAAAAAACAGTGAAAATTAATATAAGTGGCATAATATTCTATCTGGATGAAGATGCCAATGAAAAGCTAAAGAAATATTTTAACAAAATACAATCCCACTTTGGAGACAAGACAGATGGGGAAGACATTATAAAAGACATTAAACTCCGGGTAGCTGAATTATTTCAACTAAAACTGACTAATAATAAAGAAGTAATAACACTTGAGGATGTGGAAGAAATTATAGGAAAACTTGGAGAACCGGAGGAATTTTTCGATGAAGCGGAAAGCCATAAAGAAAGGCAGCAAAAAAAAGCAAAAAAATTGTACAGAGACCCCGATAATGCGATTTTAGGAGGTGTAGCTGCCGGATTGGGCCAATATTTCAACACTGATCCTGTCTGGTTTCGGCTATTATTTATTGTGCTGGTATTTGGATACGGCATCATTGCTATAATATACATCCTCTTATGGCTCATCATTCCAAAAGCAGAGACATACGCACAAAAACTCGAAATGCAAGGTGAAAATTTATCAATATCATTTATAGAGCAGAAGGCCAGACAAGAGTATGAAGAGGTAAAAAACAACTTCCAAAACATAAAAAACACCAAAGAATATAATAATATAACCAAAGGCTTAAATGAGATTTTCATGGTTATCGGGAATTTTTTTAAACAACTATTCAAATTTATTTTTATAATTATTGGTGTAAGCCTGGTCATCGCTGCCCTGGCTATTGCACTTTCATTCCTTGGAATCCCCTTTTCCGGTTATCCATTTTTTGCCCCGGAAATAATTAGTATCAACGAATTTCCTTTTTCACTGTTCATCAAAACCATTTTTGATCCCGTACTAATAAATATTTTAATACTTGCTGCACTACTAATAGCGTTAATTCCGCTATTGTTGTTGATATACCTGGTATTCAGGCTTATTGGATTAAAAGCCAATGACAAGGTTATTCTCCCAGGAGGATTAGCAATCTGGGTTATTGCATTATTTACAATGATTGGAGTAACTATATGGCAAACAAAAAATTATGCATATAGTGCAACCCAAATAGAGGAGCATTCAATAAATGCCGAGAAGTCTATTATTACCACTGCAATAAAAAAAGAGTCAAACCCCACTTATTACCTCAACGAACTAAGCTTTATTAAAGAAAAAAATTTAACAGGAATAGATGATCCAGGGAACATTTATCTAAAACCACAACTAACCATTAAGCCAAGTTCCACCCGGGAAAATATAATTGAAATTAAACATACTTCGAGAGGGAAATCTTTTAAAGATGCAGCCAGCAATACTAAAAAAATTGAATATGATATTCAGATAAACAATGAGGAAATAAAATTTCCATCCTTTTATATTCTCCCTCAAAGGGAAAAATACAGGATGCAACAGGTGAAAACAACAATTTACCTGGCAGAGGGACAATCTATCTTTATTTCTCCTGAGTTGGTTGAGTATCTTCAATATACAAATAATAACAATGGATACTCCCCTGACCAGCTAGCGGGAAAGGTATGGAAGATGGAAAACGGAAAACTTTCAGAGGTAAAAAATTCCACTTTGCTTAAAAGGGATTAGTTGTTAACAAGGTTGGTTTCTATAAATCGGGAATTTGCAAAAAAATGCAAATTTTGTTGTGAACACAAGCAAATAATAAATCTTACTGTACAATAATTTTTTTATTTTTCGTTTGAAAAAATGTGCTGATGAAATAATTTTTTTATATTTGCAAAACCAAAAATCAAAATCACTGTCCCATGGTGTAATTGGCAACACGTCTGGTTTTGGTCCAGAAGAGTTCAGGTTCGAGCCCTGATGGGACAGCCTAAAAAAGCCTCTGAAATTTTTCAGAGGCTTTTTTTTAAAAGCATTTATACAATTGCATTCCCCTGATCATGCATACGGAAGTCTCTTTAAATAGGCAAATTCAGAAGTAGAGGTAAAAATTAGAGAGCAGTAATAAGTGAATTTTGCGAGTTAATTAAATTCCATTCCAATGATAGTGATGTCATCAAAAATTGCAGTACTTCCTTCTAATATCTTCTGCTCTTTTATGATGGCTCTTATATTTTCATCAATTCGGCTGTCATTTGTAAGGTGTTTCTCAATCTTACTTGTGTCATAATTAACCCCCTCATCTCCCGTTAATTCTACTAAACCATCGGTATAGCAAAATAATTTTGATTTTTCTTCAATTAAAATTTCTCCTTTCTTGATAGAAGGAATTTCATCAAGCATCCCAACACCAAGGCAACCATCTTTAAGAGCAATTAACTCTTTGCTTTTGGTTCTGTAAAGAAAGGGGGGATTATGCCCTGCAGTAATAAAATTTAAAATTTTCGACTGGGTGTTGTATTTGGCAATAAAAAGGGTGATGAATTTTTCCCCCTTAGCGCTTGCCATTACTCTATCGTTCAGTCTGATAACAATATCTTCAAGTTTGGTATTTGTTGTAAAAAGCGCTCTCAAGTTTGCCTGGAAATTCGACATAAGCAAGGCTGCGGATATTCCCTTTCCTGAAACGTCAGCAATGCAGAAGCCCCATTCATTTTCATTCAATTTTAAAAAATCATAGTAATCTCCACCAACCTCAAAGTGAGGTTTATAAAATGATGTTGCATAAATTCTTTCATTATGCGGAAGAGATTTTTCCTCAGGTACTAACATTGACTGCATACGTGAAGCCAGTTCTAACTCCTTTTTTATTGCTTCCTGGCGTAAATTTTCATTATACAATCTTATATTTTCAATTGCCACAATAATAATATTAGAAAGGGTTTGTATAAAATTCAGGTGTTTAATCGTAGGACTCACTCCTTTTACATCATCTTCAATATCTCCAATCAGCACATAAGCTATAGGTTCATTGTTATGAAACACCGGTATGATATTGTCAAATGATCTTAAAGAAGGATTTGGTGAAGAAGTAACAAAAGTGATTTCGGTGTGTCCAAAGATGTCACTTTCCATATCGATTTTTTCAATTTCCTCCCCACACCCGGCATTTAAAATAACATCCCATTTATGCTGTCCAAAATCATACTTATAAATAAGAACTTTCCCGATATTAAGATCTTCCCTCAATATCTTCTCATATCTATCCAAAAGCTCTTCAGTAGAAAGGTTAGCATTAATTGCCTTTGTGATAGACAAAAGGGAATTAAGCTTAAAAGAAAATAATTTTAATCTTTTTATTTTAGCCTGGCTTGTTTTCATAAAGTTAACCTTATAAGGTGAACTTATATCAAGCAAAGAAACTATTTCTTCACTCTTTCGCTATAAGCAAATTCTCTGGTATCAATTTTAATTCTGTCTCCTGTATTAATAAACAGGGGAACTTTAATTTCAGCTCCTGTTTCAATAGTTGCAGGCTTCATTGCAGTTGTTGAAGTGGTATCACCTTTCACTCCGGGTTCGGTGTAAGTCACTTCCATTTCTACAAATGGAGGCAATTCACAGCGTATAGGTGATTCGTTTTCAGCATGAAACAATATTTCAACTTCCTGGCCTTCTTTCAGTAACTTCGAAGAAGGAACTAACTCCTCAGGCAAGGTCATTTGTTCAAAAGTATCCTTGTGCATAAAATGGTATCCCATATCATCATTATATAAAAACTGGTAAGGATGTCTTTCTATTCTTGCTGTTTCCACTTTAGCCCCTGCCGGAAAGGTGTTTTCGATTACTTTGCCTGTGGTAACGCTTTTCAGTTTTGTTCGTACAAAAGCAGAACCTTTGCCTGGTTTAACATGCTGAAACTCAACAATTGTAAATAAATCATCGTTAAATTTGATTGTAAGTCCGTTTCTGAAATCTGAAGTACTCGCCATAGTCTTTTATCTCAATTTTTTCCTGCAAATTTAAGTAATTCATTCAAATAACTACCTAAACTTAAACAAAATATCTCAGGATGAAAAATTGGATTAAGTTACTCAATTTATTGCAATATACTATTGGAATTGCTTTTATAACCTAATTGCTTTATAAAATTTTGTTGCGGGGTGTTGTAGTTTGGAAATCTTTCAAATAGAAAGGTTCAAAATATGCAATATCTTCAAAAATTCTGTTTTTAAATTTTTGTTCTGAAAGGGATATCATATGTAATGCTGAGAAATCAACCGAATTAACAAAACAGGCATTTTGATGATGAATAACTTTTTTAGCTTTTTCAGCTCCATTGCCAAAAAATATCACTCTTTGTTTTTCAAGGATATCCTTAAAAGAATTTTCATCAAGGATGACAGGTTCTGCTTCTTTCAGATATTCGTTTCTTGAATTAAACATAGCTGTATACACTTCCATTCTCCTGGCGTCAATCATCGGAACCAAAATATCATCATCCTTTATGCCTCCTTTTATTTGATGCTTTTGATTCAGCAATCCCTGGGTTAAAGCCTGAAGTGTTGGCACTGAAATCAGGAATAAACTGGCACCATAACACAATCCTTTAGCCGTTGAAACTCCTATTCTTAATCCTGTATAAGAACCAGGTCCTTCACTAATACTAACAGCATCCAGGTCTGATGCGACGATTGATACTTCTTCCATTATCTCCTTTATAAAAACACTCAATTGTTTTGCATGGGATCGTCCTTCCCTGTCTTCTCTATGCTGCAAAACTTCCCCGTCTTTACTGAGTACAACCGAACAAACCTCTGCAGTAGTTTCAATATTTAAAATCAAAGCCATAAAACATTATTTACTCATTATACAATTCATCTTTCCCCACTACAGATACTTTATCTCCGTCTTTTAGCATATTAGACAGAATTCCGTAGGGTGCTGTTACTATCAAATCTGTTGTATCCACTCCTTTAATCACTTCAATAAACTGGTTATCCTGAATGCCAATTTCCACAGGAGACATTTTAGTTATATTATCTTCAATTTTAAAAACTACCTCTTTAAGAGTTTCCATATCTCTGTCAGCGCTATCTATTGCTGTATTTCTTATGGTTACAGCCTGTATAGGGACACTCACGACGTTGTTTTTTTCTTCGGTAATAATATCTGCTGTAGCAGAAAGGCCAGGTCTAAAAGGATAAGGCTTTGCCCCGGTAATTAAATCTGAATAGGAATCTTTCAAAAGACGAATTTTTACGTCAAAACTTGTTACCTGGTCTGCTGATGCTCCTTCTATACTCGCCGAATGAGCTATTTTTGTAACCATCCCCTTAAATTCTTTTCCCATATATGCATCAATTTCTATCTTAGCCGTATCAAATAAACTTACCTTTATTATGTCATTTTCATTCACATCTACCAATACTTCCATACGGTTCAGGTCAGCTATTCTCATAAGCTCTGTCCCGGCCATTTGCATTGTACCAACAACAGTTTCACCGGTTTCTACATTTAAACGGGATACAATACCATTCATCGGAGCATAAATCCGGGTTTTCTTTAGATTTTCCTCCGCTTCATTTAAGGAAGCCTTTGCACTTGCTATTGAATATTGAGCTGAATTCACTGATTGTCGTGCTGCTTCAAGCTCAGCCTGCCCCATCTCATAAGTAGATAAAACTGCCTCATATTCTGACTCAGATATAACTCCATCCTCCCATAACTTTTCTTTTCTCTGGTAATCCCTTTCAGTACTTTTAAACTTTGCTTTAGTTTGTTCCAGCATAGCAATGGAGTTAGAATATTGTGCCCTGGCAGAGCTTAATGAGGCTTCTGCTCTTTCTTTAGCTGATATATAGGTTCTGGGATTAATGCGTAACAGTAAATCACCTTTCTTAACTTTATCTCCTTCTTCAATGGTAATTTCAATAATTTCACCACTCACTTCAGGAGAAATTTTCACCTCAGTTTCAGGCTGAACTTTACCATTGGCTGTTACAAACTCTGTTATATCACGCAATGCAGGATGCTCTGCACTTACCTTGAACGCATGCTCGCTTCCTATCCATCCGGCTTTCTTACCTATAACTGATAATATAATGAGGATAAAAACCAGGCTCACCAGAATAATTAATACTTTCTTTTTTTTCATTTACCAACTCATTTGAATAAAGCTAAGTGCATAAATACATTATAAATTACCGCCCCGCAAAAATACATACAATTCTTTTACTATTCAATAACAAGAGGTTACCCCTGGTAAAAATCTAAAATACGGCTCTTAAATATATACTCATATTTTGCTTGCAGCAGATCTGATTCGGCTTTGGTTAAATCATTTTTTGCAGTATTGTATTCAACAGAATTTACCATTCCTACTTCAAATTTTTGCTTTGTATATTTGAATGACTCTTCCATTGATTCTACTGTTCTTTCAGATGCTATGTATCTTTTCCACGCTGCCAGGGCATCAGAATAGGCATCTTGAATCTCTTTATATAGGCGGTTCTTCGTATCTTCTAATTGGTATTGTGCATTCAAAACGCTGACTTTGGCATTGCTTATTCTGTTCCTGGTTTGCCAGCCATTAAATATAGGGATAGATAAATTCAGCATAACAGAAGTATTGGCATTATCTTCTAATTGGTTGAAAAAAGGGTAATCTTCGTATACCGGAGAAGGCTGGCTGGTATAGACTATATCATCGTGTTCTGTAAACCCAAAAGGTACTATGGTAGTATCAACACCTGCAATACGGTCTCTTATACTGGAGTAACGACTGCCATAAGCAAAATTCAGAGAAAGACGTGGCAGTAGATCTCCTTTAGCCTCTTCAAGTGCTTCTTCTTCTGACTTCAGATTATATTCTGCTCCTTTAACCCTCGGTAAAATACTGGTTGCTTCTTCATATACCTCTTTTACCGAAACTAATGGTTCCGGATTATCAATTGACCCGAGTTCCGGTCTCACTATGTCAAAATCTTCAGTGCTTTCTAATTCCAGTAGTTGGGTAAGTGTTAAATAGGAATTTTCAAGCTGGTTCTTGGCATCTACAAGATTTAATTCTTCTCTTGCCCTTTGGGATTGAATTTCGAGCAAACTTCCTTTTGGTAAACTTCCTGCATCCACTAACTTTTCAGTTCTGGAAATTTGCTGCTCAGTTATCTCCAGCTGATTATCAGCTATTTCCAACAATTCCTGGTTAAACAATATTTGTAAATATGCTGAGACCACATTCAGACTTATATCATTTTTTAATTTCTCTAAATCCTGAAGGCTGGCTTTAAGGGAAAATTTATTTTTCTCAATAGCATTCCATTTTTTAAAACCATTAAAAAGTACAACACTACTGTTAACAGAAAAATTACTTGATTGTACTTCCCGGTTTTGAGTAAATTCGTAGGTAGTTTCGTCTAAAGCGCGGCCGTATGAAAAATTATGAGAAGCCCCTAAATTCAAGGATGGTAATGCATCCAGTTTAGTCTGCTTTAAAGCATTGTCATCGATTTCTGTACTTAACTTTTGTTGCTTTATCTGAATATTGTGTTCATGAGCATGTTCTATGCATTTTTCCAGGTCCCACCTTTCCTGAGAGATCATTTTACTGGGAAAAATAACTGTAAAAACAAAGAGCAAGAATGGTATTCTATTCATAATTAACAAATTAATATTCAACATTTTTATATTAAAGGGTATAGATATTACATATAAGTCGAAATTTCCGTTGAAATATTTCAAAAATAAGTAAAAACCTCTTTTCTTCATCGTGTAAAGTCCAAAAATACTAAGATTTAAGGTCAAAAAAGTTATTATATTTAAATTGTTTTCATATTTTTGCCATACGGAGGTTTGAATAATCCGACATTGCCATGAAAATTGATAATATAGAGGATTTAGGAAAGGTAATCTACGTTAAACGAAGAAATGCCCGCAGGATAAGAATCAAAATCCAACCTAACAATGCGCTGAAAGTAAGCGTTCCCTTTAATCTTTCCTACAAAATAGCTGAAAACTACATCCTTGAAAATAAAAGCTTGATAAAATCTAAGCTTGAGGAACTAAATAACAGAATTGTACTTTTTGATGAGAAAAGCATATTCCAAACGAAATGGCATAAGCTTTCCATTGAAGCCCGAAATTCACAATACATTGAATATGCCCTAATTGATCACACTTTACAAATTTCATATCCTAAAGCAAGAAGTGTTTACGACCCTCAAATTCAGGAATTTATAAAAAATGCAATAATAGAAACTTTAAGAGTCGAAGCAAAACAATATATTCCACCAAGAATTAATGAGATAGCCCAGAACAACAACTTAAAATTCAATAAACTTTTCATAAAAAACATCAAAACTCAATGGGGTAGTTGTTCGTATAAAAATAACATAAACCTAAACCTTCATATCATGCGGCTACCTGAACATCTAAGTGACTATGTTATGTGTCATGAGCTATGTCACATTCCCCATAAAAATCACGGACCGCAATTCTGGGAGCTGCTTTCAGACATAATGGAAGTCGATATAACAAAATACCGGAAAGAACTGAGAAACTATTCCCCTCAATTGTTCTGATTATAAAAAATCATTATATTAAGCGCCAAAAATCAATAAGGTTATGAAGATAAAATCCAAAATGCTCATTTATATCCTGGCAACCTCCGCCATTATTTATATAATTGCCATTGGATTAATCACTATAAAGTCCAGAAGTTTGGCTTTAAACCAGGTTACAAATGTTACCAATACCCAGGCAAGAGAATCAGCAAATCTTATCAAATCAAAGATTGAAGTTTATCTTAACATAACAAAAACACTTGCCAAAACTGTTGAAGACTACGACCTTATACCCTTCCATTACTTAGACACTTTATACCTCGAAGCCCAAAAAAATGTCATTGAAGAATATCCTGAGTTTTATTCTGTTGCTACAAGTTTTGAATTAAGTGCAATTGACACATCCTGGGAAGAGGACCATGGCAGGAGGCTTACAGGTTGGTTCCGGGATGAAAATGGTGTAATACAATATTTTGAAAAAGAGTTGAATCTCGAGGGAGATGACATCGGCAGTGCATACCATGAAATGAAAACTTCAGGAATCCCTATGGTAGTTGACCCTGAGATGTATTCCTATACCGGGGATCCTGAAGATGAATACCTGAACTCTAATTTCTCTTTCCCCATTATGCATAACGACCGTTTTATAGGCCTGGCTGGTATAGACGTAGACTTGCAAAAGTTCCAGGAAATAATCAATGAAATAGAACCCTTTGAAAATAGCTATGCATACCTGCTATCCAACAACGGCACTTTCGCTGCCCACCCTAATGACGAATTACTGGGGGAAAAAATTGAAAAAGTATCTCCCCAATTAACGGATCAAAATGAAATTCTTAATAATATAAAAAATGGAAATTCCTTCTCTTTCAATTACAAAGATGAAGAATCAGGAACCAAATATTATTATTCCTTTGCACCGGTAGAAATATCCGGAGTTAACACACCATGGTCAATTGCAACAATAGTTCCTTATAACGCAATACAAAACAGGGCAAATCAAATTTTCTATATAGCTCTTGCTGTGGGTGTTATTGGGCTGGTATTATTGTCAGCAGTAGTATGGATAATTGCTAACAACATCAGTAACCCAATTGAAAAAATTACATTCATCCTGAAAAATATAGCAAAAGGAAAAATTGACAATTCGCTGAAAACTGATGTTAAAACCAGTGATGAAATCAGCGAAATGGCAACAGCCTTAAACACATCAATTGATGAGTTAAACAAAAAAGCAGAATTTGCTACACATATCGGTAAGGGCAATTTTGAACATGAATTTGAGCTACCGGGCGAAGATGACCATCTGGGACAATCACTGATTGATATGAGGAACAGCCTGGCTAAAGCGAAGAAAGAAGAGGAAAACAGAAAAATTGAAGATGAAAAGCGAAGGTGGATAAACGAAGGGCTTACGAAATTTTCTGACATCCTTCGGTTAAACCATGATGATATAGAGAAATTAACTTATGATATTATCAAAAACCTGGTTGAATATCTCGGAGCTGTCCAGGGTGGTCTGTTTTTACTGAACGATGAGGATAGAGAGAACATTTTTTATGAGTTAAAAGCAGCCTACGCTTATGATCGTCAAAAATTTCTTGAGAAACATATCAAGCCGGGGGAAGGATTAATAGGGGCATGTGTTCTGGAGAAAAAGTCAAAATACATGACTGAACTTCCGCAAGATTATATGGAAATAACATCAGGGTTGGGTGATGCAAATCCAGATGCGCTTTTGATTGTTCCTTTAAAAACAGAAGAAGAAGTTTTAGGTGTTGTGGAGTTAGCTTCCTTTAATAAATTTGAAGAATATCAAAGAACATTTGTAGAAAAAGTTGCTGAAAGTATTGCTTCTACGCTCGCTTCTGTGAGAGTGAATATTCGCACCTCGCAGCTTCTTGAAAAATCACAGCAACAAGCAGAGGAAATGGCTGCACAGGAAGAAGAAATGAGACAAAACATGGAAGAACTGAAAGCTACACAAGAAGAATCTGCCAGGAGAGAAAGCCAGTTAACAGGCATAATAGACGCTATTGATAGTTTGCTGATAAAAACAGAAATAGATAAGGAAAAAAATATACTATCTATAAATCAACTTTTTTCAGACACATTCGAATATCAAGAATCTGAAATAAAAGGAAGTAGCATAGAACAAGTCATTCCTGAAGAAGACCTGGAAAGTTTCAGGGAAGATTGGAACAAAATTTTGAATGGAGAAACATTGCAAAAGACTGTTCAACGAAAAACAAAATCAGGTAAAAAAATATCTTTAATTACATCATTTTCACCTATAAAAGATAAGGATGGAAATATCGACAAAATATTAATGTTCGCATTTAAACAATAAATTAATTATATCCCTAAATCACTTTGTCAACCAATAAAACCAGCAAATATGAAACTCAAATTAAAATTACGATACAAAATACAGCTTATTGTAATAGCTGTTTCTGTTCTGATTTTTATGGCTGCCATAGGCTATATAAGTTTTAAAGCAAAAGAAACAGCATATGATAATACAATCAGATTAATCGAGGTGCAGGCTGAAAAATCAGGATTGCAAATACAGGACGATATAAATGCCAAATTTGCGGTAGTCAGGACATTAGCTAATGCCTTTAAGTCTTATGATATGCTCCCGAAAGATGATTGGCAAGAACTTGTTAATCAAATGTATGAGTATGTTTTTAAAGCCAACCCTTCGTTCTACCAGATATGGGATAGCTGGGAGTTAGTGCACGTCGATTCTACCTGGGAAAAATCCACAGGAAGAATATCAAACAACTGGTACAGGGAAAATGACCTCATAAAATCAACCTCAGACTTAAGAAGTCTTGATGGGGACTCTGAATTATACGCACAGGATAAAGAAAGAAGAGAAGAATTGGTAGTAGATATTTATCAGGATGTTTATAGCTCTGGTAAACAAGAGAAAAAATTGATGACAACACTTGAAACTCCTATCTTGAAAGATAATAAATACATAGGATTAGTAGGGTTGGATCTTCCGTTGGATGAATTCCAGGAAATTGTCAAAAATGTTGAAATCAGGGGAATGGAAAAAACTACAGCATTCCTTATTTCTCATAATTTTATTTATGCTGGTCATCCGGACGACGAGCTCATAAACAAGGAAATAGAACAGAACCCAACAAATCAAGAAGACTTTGATCTGTATGAAAAAATGGAAAGTGGAGAAAGCTTTAATTTAATTCATGATAAAGCAGATACAGCAGAAAGATTTGTTGCATACGCACCAATAAAAATGGGTAACGCAAAAGAGATTTGGTATTTGGGTGTCTCAGTTCCCGTGGAATCAATTATGGCACAGGCAAACGAAAACTTCAATATTTCATTATTGGTGGGACTGATAGGACTTATCATTTTAAGCCTTGTTATATATTTTGTAGCACGTAACATAACCATTCCGATTGAGAGTGTCACAACAAGACTTAATAACCTGGCGAAAGGGCAAATTGACAATTCTATGAAGTTAGCCATTCATACCGGCGATGAAATAGAAGAAATGGCAAATGCATTAAACACTTCAATAGAAGAGCTCAACAGGAAAAATGAATTTGCTCAAAAATTAGGTAAAGGTGAGCTTGACCATCAATTCGAACTGATAAATGAGGAAGACCAACTGGGATTATCCCTTATAGAAATGCGTGATAATCTTAAAAAAGCAAGGGAAGAAGAAGAAAAAAGAAAAATTGAAGACCAGAAAAGAAGATGGGTGAACGAAGGACTGGCAAAATTTGCAGATATATTAAGACAAAACAATGATAACCTGGAAGAACTCTCATACTCTATTATCAGCAATCTTGTCAAATACATGGATGCAAACCAGGGTGGAATATTTATTCTTAACGATGAAGATAACGAAAACATCGTATATGAATTGAAAGCAGCTTATGCCTACAACAGAAGAAAATACCTGGAAAAGCATATCCGCCCGGGAGAAGGTCTGATAGGGAACAGCGTCATCGAAAAGAAAACTGTGTATATGACTGATCTGCCTGAAAACTATATTAACATTACCTCAGGCTTAGGTGAAGCACCTCCGCGTAGTTTGCTGATTGTCCCTCTGAAAACGGAAGAAGAAGTTCTGGGTGTGATTGAAATTGCATCGTTCAATGAAATTGAAAAACATCAAATCGAGTTTGTAGAAAAAGTGGCTGAAAGCATTGCTTCTACAATATCGTCTGTAAGAACAAACCTGAGGACGTCAGAACTGCTGGAAAAATCACAACAGCAAGCAGAAGAGATGTCAGCACAGGAGGAGGAAATGAGGCAGAATATGGAAGAACTACAGGCAACGCAGGAAGAATCAGCGAGAAGAGAGCGTGAATTTACAAACATACTCGATGCAATAGATAACTTCCTGCTGAAATCAGAAATGGATAAGAAAGGAAACATACTTTCAACAAACCAACTATTCAATGACTTACTGAAATACTCCAAAGATGAATTCAAAGGTCGCTCATTAAGTGATTTTGTTGATCCTGAATATAGCGAAAAATACCAGTCATTAATCAATGAAGCTCAAAAAGGAGAGCATAAACAACAAATGATAAAATTCACTGATAAGTCAGGAAAATCATTATGGCTTCTAAGCTCTTTGGATCCAATGAAAGACAATGATGGAAATATTTACAAAATACTCTTTATAGCTGTTGATCTGACAGATTCAAAAGAAGAAAAGAGAAAACTGAAGGATAAAAAGAAATATTAAAAAAAATAACTTATGAAATTCCAGATGCGACTTAAATACAAGATCCAACTCCTGGTTATATTTATTGCTGCCATAATTTATCTTATTGCAATTGGATATATTAGCATCAATGCCAGACAAACAGCATACAGAGATACTAAAGCTCTCATAGATTCAAGGGTAAGTAAATTTGCTCTTGAAATCCAGGATAAGATGAACCAGGATATGACTGTGGTCAGAACACTATCCCTCGCATTCTCCAACTATGATGAATTAGAAAAAGATGAATGGCAAAGCTTAATCCGGGAAATGTATGAAGATGTATTCCCTGCATACCCAAATTTTTACAATTTATGGGACAGCTGGGAGCTAAGTGTTATAGATACTGCATGGAATGAGCCTTATGGAAGAATTGTAAATCAAAATTTCCGGGACAAGGGAGTTTTTAAAACTACACAAACCCAAAGAAGTTTGGACGGAGACAACGAAATATATTCCAATATAAAAAACACCAATGCTGAAATGGTTCTCCCTTTATATTTTGATGTTTTTACGGAAGGGAAATCAGAAAGAAAACTCATGACCAGCCTGCTTTCACCTATACAGGAGGAAAATGGTGAATACATGGGGGCTATAGCTGTAGATATAACAATGGACAGGTTCCAGGAACTTATAAAAGATATAAAACTGGAAAACCTGGACAACAGCTATGCTTTTCTTCTAAGCCATAAAGGGAAATACGCAGGACATCCTGACACTTCCTTTCTCAACACCGAAGCAATTGAAAACCCTACCGATCAGGAAAATTTCAGTTTATACGATCAGATGAAAAAAGCCGAACCGTTTTCAGTTGTCCATAAAGAAAATGAACAGGAGAAAAGGTATGTTAGTTATGCCCCTATAGAAATAGGAAAGACAGACACTCCTTGGTATTTAGGGATTTCTGTTCCTGTGAGCTCAATAATGGACGAAGCCGACAAAAATTTCATTGTTTCCCTTATCGTAGGTTTATTAGGTCTTCTTATTCTAAGTCTGGTTATATATACAATTACAAGGAATATTACGAATCCAATCGAACAAGTCACACAAGTTCTAAAACGGATTGCCAACGGAGAAATCGATAGCAAAATGAAATTATCTGTAACAACAGGGGATGAAATTGAAGAAATGGCAACTGCACTAAACACTTCTATTGATGGATTAAATGAAAAAAATATTTTTGCCGACCAACTTGGAGACGGAGATTTAGATCACTCACTGGAATTACTAAGCGCAAAAGATGAATTGGGCAAATCATTGCTGGAAATGCGTGACAGCCTGAAAAAAGCAAGGGAAGAAGAAGAAAAAAGAAAAGAAGAAGAAAAAAGAAGAAGCTGGTCTAACGAAGGACTGAATAAATTTGCTGACATTCTCAGGCAGGATAATGACAATCTTCAGAAATTGTCAGACAATATAATTAAAAACCTTGTTTATTACCTTGATGCAACACAAGGTGGAATATTTCTTATGGACGAAGATGAGAATGGAGATAAATTTTTGAATCTATACTCGGCTTTTGCATATGATAGTAAAAAATTCCTTGAGAAGAAAATTCCTTTGGGTGATGGATTAGTTGGGACATGTGCAATAGAAGAACAATCGATTTATATGACAGATATTCCACAGGACTATATGGAGGTAACATCCGGGCTGGGTGATGCTAATCCCGACTGCCTTCTAATTGTTCCTTTAAAGACAGAAGAAGAAGTACTGGGAGTAATCGAAATTGCCTCCTTCAATAAATTTGAGCAATATGAAATTGATTTTGTCGAAAAAGTAGGTCAAAATATAGCTTCTACCATTTCCGCTGTCCAGGTTAATGTAAAAACACAGGAGTTACTGGAACAATCGAAACAACAATCAGAAGAAATGAGTGCCCAGGAAGAAGAAATGAGGCAAAATATGGAAGAGCTCAAAGCCACCCAGGAAGAAGCAGCCAGGCAAAAGGCAGAATTGGAAAGCTTCATAAATGCCTTCAGGGAAGCAAATTATATGGTTGAATACAATCTTGACGAAGAAATTGTTGATATCAATGACAATTATTTGAATCTGGCAGGGATGTCAAGGGAACAGGTCATTGGAACGCATCACAGTTACAAAATGAAATTTACCAAAGAACAGGAAAAGAATTATAAAAAGTTCTGGGATGATTTGAAAGCAGGAAAAATTAAAAAAGATACAAACACAATTGAAGTAGATGGTAAAATTTACACAATGGGAGAAACCTACACACCTATTAAAGACCAGGATGGTAAAGTTGTTAAAATCATAAAATTTGCTGTCGAGCTTTCAGAATTTAATAAGAAAGGTTCTAAAAAATAACAACAATCAAATAAGCCGCTAACCGGTCAAGGTTAAGCGGCTTTTATACAGTCATTATTTCTTTTTCTTTCGCTTCTACTACTTCATCAACTTTCTTTCCGTATTCATCTGTTAATTTTTGCACTTCGTCTTCCCCCCGTTTAGTTTCGTCTTCAGGGATGCCTTCATTTTTTAATTTTTTTAACTGTTCATTAGCATCTCTTCTGGCATTTCGGATGCTAACCTTTGCATTTTCTCCTTCACTATGTACCTTTTTTACTAAATCTTTCCTTCTCTCTTCTGTCAATGGCGGTATATTCAACCTGATAAGTTCACCATCATTCTGGGGGTTTAATCCGAGGTCTGAATCCATAATTGCCTTTTCAATATTGCTAAGCACATTTTTATCCCATGGTTGAATAGTAATTGTTTTTGCATCAGGTGTACCAATACTGGCTAGTTGATACAACGGTGTATTGGTGCCATAATAATCCACATAAACGCCATCTAAAATACGAGGGTTGGCTTTTCCTGCCCTAATCCTGGCCAGCTCATCAGATAAATATTCAACAGCCTTTTTCATCTTGTTTTTGGCTTCTTTGGTTATTGCTTGCACTTCATCATTCATAATATTAAATTTTAAGTAGAAATCTTTTTGATACGAAACAAATTTATAAAAAAAATCCAATTATCAATAAACCAGCGTTCCTACCGGTTCTCCTGATAATAATCGTTCCAGATTCCCTTCTTTCATTATATTAAAAACAATAATGGGCAGCTTATTATCACGACAAAGAGCGAAAGCTGTCATATCCATCACACCCAGTTGTTTTTCTATTGCTTCATTATAAGTAAGCCGGTCATATTTATGAGCTGTTTCATCTTTCTCAGGGTCTGCAGAGAAAACTCCGTCTACACGAGTTCCTTTCAGTAAGGCATCGGCTCTTAACTCCAGGGCACGGAGCGCTGCTGCGGAGTCTGTAGTAAAATAGGGATTACCTGTACCTGCTGCAATAATATTGACATAGCCTTCTTCAAGGCTCTTTTCTGCCTGCTCTTTCACGTAATATTCCGCAAAAGGTTCCATTCTGACAGCCGTAAAAACCCTGGCTTTTATGCCGGAATTTTCAAAACCGGACTGCATTGCAAGACTATTGATTACAGTGGCAAGCATCCCCATTTGGTCGCCTTTTACCCGGTCAACTCCTCTCTCCAAACCGGATAATCCTCTGAAAATATTTCCTCCTCCAACTACTATTGATACCTCAATGTTCTTTTCGACTATGGCTTTAATCTGCTGACAAAACAAATTGATGCTTTCTGAGTCAATTCCAAAATTTTGCTTACCAATTAATGCCTCACCGCTTAATTTTAATAATACACGCTTAAATTGCATCTGATTAAATGTTATTTAATTATATGATTTTTTTCTAAGCACAACAAACCTGATATTTATCATATAAATTTTGTTGCCTTAACTCGAATAATCTGTGAATCATCTTATCACCGAAAATATTATATTCATCAATTCTGTTCCTCAAAATTAAAGGATTTTTAAATACAAAGACACTGACCAGCCGAAAGTTTATTAACAGTAGCTAAATTCATGAATCATATATCTATAAAAAAATCTCTGAACAAAATCCTGAATTATTATTTTTACCTATAAAACACACTGATTTTCAATTTTTTGCAAACAAGCTGTTGTAATTTGAAAACAAAAAGTTAATTGTGAAAATAAGGATATTTTTTGGATTCAACCTAAAGTAAAAGTAACCTTCGGTGTATCTTCACGTAGTATTTTTATACCGCTATGTTTAAAAATTTTAAATATTGCCTAATATTAGTATTTTAGTGCTCTTAAAACCCTAAATGCCTTTTACATTATGAACTTGAAACATTTTTTAACCATTTCAATTTTTCTTACTGTTACAGTCTGTACATCTTATTCACAGGAACCCCTAAAACATGAAAAAAAATTTTACAAGAATTCCGAAGGCAAGTTATATATCAATAAAGACCTCCCAATTTATATTAGGCTGGCTTCATCCCCCGACTCCTCTGCAAGTAGTGTTTTATTAGAAAGTGAAGACAGCAAAGACTTCACCAACCCCATGTTTTTTGATACAGAAGGGATTAATACAATTCGATCCCCATGGAAAATTAATCATGAAACAAAAGAGCCTGTATATCCCCAGGAAGATATCGTTTTTGAAGTTTACGCAGATAGCAAAGCGCCTTCTACAAAAGTCGACTACGGAACTAAAAAAGTTGTCCGGTCAGAGGGAAAAATTATTTGCGGTGAAAAGGTAAATCTTTCTTTTAAGTCAAACGATGCATTATCAGGGGTTGATAACATCTACTATTCACTTAATAAAGATAACTTTAAAAAATATGAAGAGCCAATTAAGCTGGAGAAAGAAGAAGAGTATTTGCTTCAGTACTATGCTGTGGATAATGTAGGTAATGTCGAAGAGATTCAGAGCATTACAATACAAATAGACTTATCTGCACCAAAAACATCACTATCTATTGATGGAGATAAGCATAAAAATATTATCTCAGAAAGATCGGAGATTTTATTGAATTCTGAAGACGAAATAAGTGAGGTTAAGAATACTTATTATTCACTTAACGAAGGTAAAAAAAAAGAATATAAAGGTTCTCTGAAGGGAAAAGACTTAGAGGAAGGGACACACAGTATAAAGTTCTATTCAGAAGATATAGTGGGCAACACAGAACAAAACCAAGCTTTTGAATTTTACATTGACAAGACACCACCTTCCGTTATCGAGGAAGTACTGGGAAATTCATATGTAGCTAACGGGCGTAAATATTATTCAGGCCAGAACAAGTTGAAATTAGTCTCAATGGATAATAAAGCCGGAGTTAAAGAAATCCGGTACTCTATAAACAACGGTGAATTTAAACGCTATGACAACCCTTTTAACCTTTCAAAATCAGGGAATTTAAAAATTGAAATTTTAGCCATTGACAGCGTTAATAACAAAAGGAGGCAAGAAGTTCTTACAGGTTCTGAAAACGTCAGCTACGTAGACCTCTCAGGTCCTTCCCTGTCTCACAATTTTAGCGGGCCAACCTTCGTGTCAAAAGATACAGTTTTTATCTCCCAAAAAACAAAAATTCGGCTATCCGGACAAGATGACGAATCAGGCTTCAATAAAATTGAATACAGAACAAATCAAGAAGAGGAATTCAAAACTTATAAAGAACCTTTTTCAATCAAAAAAGAAGGAGAATACTGGTTGCATTACACAGGATATGATAACCTGGATAATACCAATTCAAAAAAAGTGCTCTGTGTTGTTGATAATTCAGGACCCCAAATATTTCATCGATTTAGTATGGAACCTAAGAAGCATAAAAATCTTGATGAAGAAAATCTCCCCGTTTATCCTTCTCATGTAGTTCTCTTTCTTTCAGCAACTGATAATTTTTCTGGCTTTGATAAAATGTACTATAGCATTAATAACGGTGAAAATAAAAATTATCAAAGCTTAATAGAAGGCTTCAGGGAAGATGTAAGTTATAACATTGAAGTTACAGCTATTGACAAACTTGGTAATGAAAACAACACCAGTATCAAATTTTTTATTGAATAACTTTATAGCTCATGCAGAAAAACCACTTAATGCGCTTTTTTTTTATTCACGCTATTATTGGTGTATTCACTTAAGCTTTATAGCCAGGCAGAAAATGAGCAAGACACAAAAATACAGCAGTATAAAGAGCAATTAAATGATGCAATAAATCAAAACAACTTCCCATCGGCTGCAAATTATGCAGGAAAACTTGCATTTACTTACTGGAACAATCAAAAATAAAAAAATAAAACCCGGGTCATTTATAGAGTCATTATATTACGAAAAAAAATCTGAAACGCCTGGCGTTATTTTCGATAAAGGAAAAAGTTAATTCAAAATCTGGGGTAAATCATTCCCGGAAGAAGCATTCAAATTTTATGAGCCATTGTTAAACTGGATGAAAGAGTATAGCCAAAATCCAAATGAAAATACAGTAGTACACTTTCACTTTGACTATTATAACTCGGCCACAGCAACACAATTGCTTTAATTATTCTATTTGCTTGATGAATTGTATAAAAGCGGAGCAAAGGTATCCATTATATGGGAATACCAGGAAGATGATGATGACATGAAAGAAGCCGGAATAGAGTATTCAGAAATTCTATCGACACCTTTTCAGTTAAAAGCATCAGAAAACGAGGAATAATAAAGAAAAAATATTATAGAAATTACACTTTATGCACACGAATTTTTATTAACCTCTATACATAAACAAAGTAAAAGAAGCATTCTTACTAAATACCTCAGCTTTCGATATTATAATAATGTGTCTTAATACCATGCTCTTTAAACATTTCGATTAAACGGGTGCGTATATCAATTTTAATGTACCATGCATCAGTTGGTGATTTTGTCCATGCTGTCACCCAACATTTTACTCCCTCCTTCTCCAGTCCCATAATCCAAAACTTTGGATATTCGTTGTTTGCAAGGTACTCACTTTCCAACGCTGCGCTAATTGCCAGACCTTTCACTTTGTTAATATCAACGTCATAATTCACCCAGAACTCCACATGAGCCCAAAGGAAAGAATCTTTGGTAGTATAGCTTACCATCTCTTTATTCAACATCTGGCTGTTGGGAATAATCAATCGCTTCCAATCCCAAAGTTTAATTACACTATGTGTTATTGTTATATCTTCTACTGTTCCATATTCTTTATCATTGATAAGTACAGTATCTCCCGTTCTGAATTGACGACTAAATGTTATTACTATCCCGGCAATCAGGTTTTCTAAAAATGGTCGGGCTGCAATACCTATAACCGCTGCTAAAATAGCAGCAACCAGGGAAATCATAGTGGCAGGAATTCGCCCAAGAAGGGGAAAAATAAGAATTAATAACCATAACAAAATGTAGCCATACAAAACTGTACGGCGGATAATAGTAAACCGCTGGGAGAACCTTTCCAGGGCATTGGTTTTTTGATTTTTTACTGACTTTGAGAAAGGGGTTTTGGTTCTTACTGCTTCAAAAATCTTTAATTTATCAATGAATGACGTCCCTTTCTTTTGCATATTGCTCAAATGTCTCTTTATCAGCAAATAAATAACAAGTCCGAGGAAAAAGACAATAAGCATATAAAACACTATAAAAGGATTATAGCCTAAGTCTGTAATAAACTGATTCACAGATTCCATATTTACTTATTAAATCGGTTTTGATAAATTTGAAAAAAATCAATATTAAACACGAATTCAACATCTGCAGCAGATTCTGAAGGTTTATAAACATAACGTAAACCTGCTGACAATGGGAACATTGACCTTAGAAAATGAAAGTCTGTTGTTATTTCCATACCAAAAGAAGTGTATCCATCTTTCATCCATTGCACATCCCCTTCATCGTTCGTTTGCCGGTATTGATTCTGTGCATAATCATAAAAAAGGTCTGCTTTAAAACGCTTAAAATAAAACAAAGGTCCTATTGACCAGTCAGGATAAAAAAGAGGAAGCACATAATCGGCATTAAAAGAATACAGCTTCTCGGAATATTTAGATTCATAGCCTCTTGGAAAAGAAATATAACTTGAATACAAATACAAGTCAGGATTTTGCTTTTGATACCCCGCTGCCAAAGATATTCCATGGTTTTGCATAAATCCCGGAATATATAGTTTACTTTTCATTGACAGCATATTGCCAAGAACATCTTCATTAAATGGCGAAGTTCGTGCATTCACATTAACCAAAATTCCCCAGTCTGGGAAAATATCCCGGTAGGCTAATCTCCGGTAAGATTGAAACTGAAGATTATAATCAATTGTTTTGAGGCCCCTGATATAATAATTATCCCGGTAATTATAGTAAAAATCTCTGTTATACTCATAGTCCAGAGATGGAATAAAACGGGTAATGGTTTTATTAGCAGAAAGTGTCAAAGGTAATGAAAGGCTTAAATCAAATGCCATATAATCATTGCTCAGTCTTGGAGCCCATGTGGCATCCCTGCTTTTTATCAAATCCGGTTTTCCCCCGTATTCTGTTGAAAAGTGAATAACCGGGTACCAACCCCGATAGGTAAAAGTACTATGCAGCTTATGTTCTCCATATTCATAAGAATAGGCCAAAGAAGAAATTGCTGTACTGAGAATATTCTGCGATAACAATGTAACTCCGGGATGAATATCAAAATCTGACTGGTATGATGTTGGAGGCTCAAAATAAAAAGGCGCCCAGCTGTGAAAATTAAAGAGGTTCTTCCATCTTTTGTATGATTTTGATGTGTAATTACGGAAATTTTTTTCTTCAAAATCAATAATTCCGTTTTCCTGCCTGGTTAAATTATTTACGACCGGGTCATTATAGTTGTTTTCAGATTCAAATCTTTTAAAATTACTCTCATTTATGGATAATTCCCCTATATCATAACCATCAGGAGTGTATTCAGCAAAATGTATCAGACTATCTGAATAAACCGAAACATCTGTTGCTCCATATTTGGATGAAGTAACGCGAAATATCTCATTAGACTCAAAATCAAATGCATAAAGATTATCAATTCCTTCTAACGTAGAATGAAAGTATAAATAATCATTTGTAGCAGATATTGACGTTATATCATCGTAGACAGGTTCAAAAAGACGTTTCCACTCATGGGTTTTGTAATTAATCCTATATACGGTTTTTCCCTTATTGGTCAAAGCTATTACATAAATAAAATCATCCCCGGGTGACCAGGTAGGTTTTGATAGAAACATATTATTTAATGACGAGATCACCTTCGATTGTAACCCAGTTTGAACATTATGAACATACAATGAATATTTATTATCATCAGATACTTCTACTGAAACCACTTTATCCCCTGTATTGGATATGGCAGGTGCAAAAAGACGGGATTTATCTGTAAGTTGATACTCAGAGTTTTTTTCTAAATCATATACTTTTATCACTGAATAACTTCTGTGCTCCCATCTTAAATCAGGAACTCTTTCGCTCCATACCAGTTTATTATTGGAATATGTATAGTTTGAACTTGTTCTGATTCCGGGGGTAAACAACTCTTGCTCGCCATCTGGTGTAACCAGGACAAATCGATCAAGGTTGGTAAAATCAGATTTTATGGCTAACAACGAGTCTTTTCCTATTTTTACGGGATAACGATAACTCTCATATTCATCGCTATTCCTGCTGTTTACTCTATTATAGCTACGAATATCAAATTTTTCCAGGTTTTCATTCCACAAGGAATCATAATGAGAAAATGCGGCATCATACAAATCACCCGTATAACCAGTTGTATATTTTTTTACTCCCGTATTGAAGGAAAATGGGAAATATGAATTGCGACCTACGTTGTCCAGGACATCGGACCATATGTCGGTACCATACTCTTCCCTGGCATAGGCTGCCATATGATAGCCAAGACTATAGTGATCAGGGGTATGGTCTTTATAACTACCCAGCAACATCTTGTTAAAGCCGAATTGTTTTGTAGTATCCATAAAATTAGTCCGCAATACTTTTGAAAAGTCAGGGAGTCTGGCTCTTCCATCATGCCCAAGAGCTGATTCAGTAATAACAGCATCTCCTTCAAGAAACCACATAGGAACCATGCCTGCTACAGCTCCAATAGCCTGTTCACCAAACACATATTTGAGGACGCTTGTAATTCCCTGGTCTAATTTATCTATCTGAACCACATGCCTTAATTCGTGGGTACACAGGTGCTCTAGCCATGGAGTGGTGCTATTGCGCTGAGGTGGAACACTAAAAAGCTCCATTCTATTTGGAGCAGGTGCCACAAAACCATTTGAAACAACAGTATTGTTGTGGATGACCACGGAAATCTCAGAAGGTTCATGATTAAGCGAATGGGATACTTTCTTATAAGCCAACTCCAAAATATTCGCAACTTTATTTGCCTCCGGTGAAAAAGATTCTGGATAAATAATCTGAAAATTATCAGTGTTAATCTCTCTCCACTTTACAGAAGCAGGATCCTCCCCATAAGAAAAATATTGAGTATGTCCTTCTGTAAAAAACAAAAACAAAAAACACAACGAGTATATTAGCCTTAACTTAAACATATTTAACGATTTAATAAAATAATTTTTGCTCCATATGCAGGAGTTTCAGAAGTTTTAATTCTCAACCAATATATTCCGCCTTCAAGCTCATTTAAAGAAACACTCAACGGTTTCTCTCCAGTGTTCTCATAATTCTTGTTAATCAACTCCTGTCCGTCTAATGTTCCTATTTGAACATTGACAGATTCTGGCCTGGTTTTAAGCCATATTTTTAAATTTTCTCTCACCGGATTATTTATTTTAAATGGCACTTCTTCATTGCGTTCTTGTTGGAATAAACCTGTGTTCTGTTCTATCTCATAATAATATTCATCAGATTCTACCAGGATATTATCAAATTCATCAACGCCCCTTACCATAAAATAGACCTTATCATGCGATTCTACCGGGGGAATTGAACCTGCATAATCCCCATCTGAGACTTTCATCAGTTTTGTAGATTCATAATCGCCGCTTTCATACCCCCAGTGCAATTTAACCTCTTCCAATCTGCTTTGCGTATCCAGAATAGTGGTACTGACAAAAACACTGTCATTAATCCCGGGATTTTCAGGAGTAAAATCCAGCGACTCTATTTCAACAATATCAGCAAAATTTGTATCAACTTCAAATTTCAGTGTTACTGGCAGGTGATCTGAAAAATTATATAAAGCTTGCGCTATATCATCAGGTACTGTACTATTCCCAGTGGTTGTCAAAGCAGAATTGAAACTTTCTCCGTCCTGACCAGGCGTTTCATAGCTGTCTGCAATGTATTTTACCGAATTGGTTCCTCCCATTACACTGGCTGAAGCAAGTATAAAGTCGAATCTGTCATCCATCCCTCCCCCTGAATGGCAATCGCCTGAGGTGTGCGTCGACTGGTTGTGATATTTTGAATAGCTGGAATTGTTGTGCCAATTTCCTGTTTCATCAATGGGGTCATACACATTATATGCCCCATAGTCATTAATTAAATTCTGAAAAGCTGGTTCGTCTGCTGTATATACGTTCAAATCACCCATAATAAAATAGTTCCAATCCTCCCCGTAATTGTTCTTAATAAAATCCATTAAAATCTCTGTTTCATCTTTTCTTTCCTGTACATCTGAATTGTCGCTGCCGGCTTTAAGATGAACAACAAAGCATGTAAAAAAGGTGGTATCTGAATTCTCTTCCAAATCATCAGAACGATTATAAAATGTATAAGCATTAAAGATTTTTTCAAAGTCTCCTACATGAAATCGTATGGTCTCATGGTTGTCTAAAACAAGTTTGTTTGAATTATAAAAAAGAGTATTTGCCAGGTATGTAGTACTAAATGGAGCCGCTTTATAATGGCTTATACCATCTGTATTCAATGCATTATTCAGCAAGTACTCTTCATCATTATCAACAGGATAAGCCCCTTCTCCATCCAATTCATTAACACCTAGTATATCTGGTTTTATGTGTTGAACTATATGACTTAAATCCTGATTTTTAGTGTCAATATCCTGAGTACAAAAATCAGTATTCTTTCCATAAAACAAAAGGTTATATTGCATTATTTTTAATGTGTCCTGGGGAAAAAGCTCTGTGAAGAATCCAATAAAGAAAACAACAAATAACAATCTCAACATATGAATAGCGTTTTAATTTTAAACTATTTTACAAAAGTGAGAAAAATATTGAAATTATCTGCCTAATAATATCATCCAATATTTTTCCCGTAAAAATAACATAAATTAACAAATAATATTACATGCAAAACAAGACGAGTCGCCATAGAAATTAAATATTGAAATTATTTCTTTTTTTATTTAAAGATTAATTTTTACTTTTGCACGAATATTTTTGGAGGTAATTGTGGGATATTTGAAAAAATATACGATACGATTCAGGGAACTGGAACCAGGAGAGCACTGGTTTGATTTCGAAATTAACAATCAGTTCTTTTCAGAATTTGAAAAATCAGAAATAGACGAAGGGGATTTAAACGCTGAAATTAAGTTGTTAAAAGAAGAACGCGTCATAACCCTGGATATCGCAATTAAGGGCAATGTAATGATAATGTGTGACAGGTGTTTAGATTATTTTGCGTTTCCAGTGAATTTTGAGGGACGATTATACATTAAACAAAAACATGAAGCTGAAAAGAACAGGACTGATGTTTTTGGTGTGACAGAAGATGAAACAGAAATCAACCTATCCCAGTATTTTTATGAAAGTATTCATCTGAGTTTACCTTTAAAGAGGGTGCACCCGGATGATGAAAACGGAAACAGTACGTGTGATGAATCAATGCTCGAATTGCTTGAAAAATATTCAAATAGCGAAGAAGAAGATAGCATCGATCCAAGGTGGAACGATCTAAGAAATTTATTTGTTGAACGAAATTAAAAGATGCAAAAATGGCACATCCAAAGCGAAAGACATCAAAACAAAGAAAAGCCAAAAGAAGAACTCATTTGAAAGCAGAAACGCCAACAACAGTGACTTGTTCAAATTGTGGCGCTACACATTTATATCACAGAGTTTGCCCCGAATGTGGCTTTTACAGAGGACAAATGGCAATTGAAAAGGGAATTGAAGGATAAGCGTTCAAATTCCACTATGAGAATAGGAATTGATATTATGGGTGGTGATTTTGCTCCTAAGGTTACTATTTTAGGAGCAATTTTAGCTTATGAAGAACTTTCTTCTGAAACAGAACTTGTTTTAATTGGCAACAAAGACCAAATTAAGACCCTGCTCCGGGAGAACAATCAGCCACTCAACGGATTTGATATTATCCATGCAGAAGATACTATCAGGAATGGTGAAAATCCGGCTAAAGCTTTTGCCCGGAAAACCTCCTCAAGTATCAATGTAGGATATAAACTAATGTCTGAAAAAAAGATTGACGGATTTGCAAGCGCTGGAAGCACAGGAGCAATGATGGTAGGAGCAATGTATACCATAAAATCTATTCCCGGAATTATCCGCCCTGTTATAACCGCAGCTGTTCCTCAACTTAACGGGAAGTATTCTATATTACTTGATGTAGGTATTAACCCAGACTGTAAGCCTGATGTTTTGTTTCAATACGGTCTGATTGGGTCAATTTATGCCGAAAAAGTTTACAACATAGAAAACCCCAAAGTAGGACTTATCAATATTGGCGAAGAAGAAGAAAAAGGAACTTTGGTTGTAAAATCAGCTTATGACCTGATGAAAAATACGAACAAGTATAATTTTATCGGGAATGTAGAAGGAAATGAATTGTTCGATAATAAAGCTGACGTTCTAGTCTGTGATGGTTTTGTAGGGAATATAATACTAAAACAAGCTGAAGCATTCTATAAAGTCATGCAGAAAAAAAAGCTTACAGATGACTATTTTGACCGGTTTAATTACAAAAATATTGGAGGCACGCCCTTGTTGGGTGTTAATGGGAATGTGATTATTGGGCATGGTATATCCGACGATATTGCTATTAAAAATATGATTAAACATACAAAAAGTGTTATTGAAGCTAATTTAGCCCAGAAAATCAAGGAGGCTTTTCAGTAATGAATAAGATCAATGCAACAATTACAGGTGTTGGCGCATATGTTCCAGAATACCGATTAACCAACGATGAGCTCAGCAAGATGGTTGATACCTCTGATGAATGGATAATGACACGTATTGGCATCAAAGAACGCCGGATACTCAGAGAGAAAGGCAAAGGATCATCAGACCTTGGCCTAAAAGCTGTACAAGAATTACTGGAAAAAACAAACACAAAACCGGATGAGATAGACCTGGTAATTTGCCCAACGGTAACTCCGGACATGCAATTCCCAGCAAATGCTAATATTATCAGTGATAAAGCAGGAATTAAAAATGCCTTTAGTTTTGATTTAAACGCTGGTTGTTCAGGTTTCCTATATGCCCTTTCCACGGGTGCCAAATTTATTGAATCAGGAAGATACAAAAAGGCAATTGTTGTGGGAGCTGAAAAGATGTCTTCTATTGTTGATTACCAGGACAGATCAACATGTCCTATTTTTGGAGATGGTGCAGGGGCAGTATTACTAGAACCAACTGAAGAGAATTATGGTATTATTGATGAAATTATGAAGGTGAACGGATCAGGCCGGAAGCACCTGCATCAGAAAGCGGGAGGTTCTGTAAAACCTGCCTCTCATGAAACAGTGGATGCAAGAGAACATTTTATATACCAGGAAGGACAACCCGTCTTTAAAGCGGCGGTTGCCAATATGGCGGATGTATCAATAGAAATGATGCAACGGAATAATATTAAACCGGATGAACTTAACTGGCTGGTCCCTCACCAGGCAAACATGCGAATCATTGAGGCTACAGCCCGGAGAATGGGAATTAAGAGGGAGCAGGTAATGATTAATATTCAGAGATACGGGAATACTACAGCAGCTACCTTGCCATTATGCCTTTGGGAGTGGGAAGCTGAACTTAATAAAGGAGATAATATAATACTTGCAACTTTCGGTGCTGGTTTTACCTGGGGCGCAATGTATGTTAGATGGGGTTATAACGGTAATAGTTAAAACAACAATATAAACGTAAAAAAAAAGCTGCTGTGGAATTACAGCAGCTTTTTTTTAATCCATAAGTGGCTTCAATTTTTCTGTAAGGGTGTTTTTTGGTACTGCCCCCACTTGTTTGTCTTTTAGCTCTCCATCCTTAAAAAACAAAATTGTAGGAATATTCCTTACTGAATATTTTGAGGGAGTTTCAGGGTTGCTGTCAACATCAAGTTTAGCACAAACTACTTTACCTTCATACTCCTTGCCGATTTCATCAATAATAGGACCAATCATCTTACAAGGCCCACACCATTCTGCCCATAAATCAACTATAACAGGCTTGTCCGAATTGAGTACTTTTTCTTCAAAATTAGAGTCGGTTACTTCTATTGTCATAAGTTTCGTATTTTTAAAGGTTAAATAGTAAATTTATACAAAGTTACATCAAAAATGTTTAACTTAATGAATATTGAATTGTCGAATTCTTTTCAAGAAATTCTATCAATTCATTGCTTAGTTTTACCTTTTTCTTTCTGGAAAACATCCGGAGCGAAATATTTTCGGTAACATCCTGGATAGTAAAACGAATCATAACCTTCCCTTCTTCATCTGTAAATGTATTTAACTGGTTTATAAACGACTCGTTAATATCGTTTATGGATAGTTTAAGATCAATACTTCTCACCAGGTCCTCTCTAACCTCACTTAGAAGATGAATCTTCTTAATTTTAAACTCCAGTTGATCATTGTTTTTAAACCTGGGTTGGACTTTTCCTTCGATTAAAATCAGTAAATCTTTATAGAAATAATTTCTGAACTCCTGAAAATCTTTTCCGAACAAGAAGAACTGGAAAGAGTCTGTATAATCCTGGAGTGTTAATTTACCATATGGCTTGTTGTTTTTTGAAACTGCATTTTTAGCCTCTGTAACAATTCCGCCCACTTTTAACTCTTTATTTCTAAAGTTCTCCAAATCTTCATTCAAATCTTTCAGGCGTGCTGTGGCCAGGTGTTCCAGCTCAACTTTATAATCATCAAGAGGATGAGCAGACAAATAAATACCCACAAGTTCTTTTTCAAGAGTTAACTTTTCTAACTTTGGCCATTCATCAACCTCAGGTATTTGCGGTTTAGATATTTCAACACCTCCGGCATCACCAAATAATGATTGCTGCTGGGTTTTCTTATCCATTTGAAATTTGTTTCCATATCTAATCAGGCTTTCAATAAAAGTCATTCCTTTCCCGTTCTCAGCAAAAAACTGTGCCCTGTTTAATCCTGAGACCTCATCAAATGCCCCGGCTGTTGCTAAAGATTCAATGCTTTTTTTATTAACAGATTGTAGATTAACTCTTTCGACAAAGTCAAAGATATCTTTATATGGTCCTCCTTTTTCTCTTTCTTCTACAATTTTGGCAGCAGCGTTTTCTCCCACTCCCTTAATAGCACTCAGACCAAAACGTATATTTCCATCATCATTTACATTAAATTTCAGTTTACTCTCGTTAACGTCAGGGCCGAGTACATATATATCCATTCTCCTGCATTCGTCCATAAAGAGCGTCACCTTGTCCATATCGTTTGTGTTACGGCTTAATACTGCCGCCATGTACTCTGCCGGATAATTGGCTTTCAAATAAGCCGTCTGATAAGAAACAAAGGCATAGCACGTAGAGTGTGACTTGTTGAAAGCATATTGAGCGAAAGCTTCCCAGTCATTCCATATTTTTTTTATAATTTGCAGGTCGTATCCATTCTTCTGACATCCTTCGATAAATTTTTCATTAAGTTCCTCCATCAATTTTCTCTTCTTCTTCCCCATTGCTTTTCTTAAAGAATCGGCCTGTCCTTTGGTAAATCCAGCTAATTTTTGTGAAAGCAACATCACCTGCTCCTGGTATACGGTAATACCATAGGTTTCTTCCAAAAATTCCTCCATTTGTGGAAGATCATAATTTATTTCTTCCTGTCCCTGTTTTCTCTTAATAAATTCTGGAATATATTCCATCGGACCCGGTCTGTACAATGCATTCATTGCAATAAGATCTTCGAAACGATTAGGCTTAAGCTGCCTGAGGTTTTTCTTCATTCCCGGAGATTCAAACTGAAACAACCCTGTCGTTTCTCCCCGGCTATATAGTTCAAAAGTCTTTTTATCATCAAGGTTGATATGTTCAATATCGATATCAACCCCTTTAGAGTCTTTTACATTTTCCACGGCATCCTTTATAATAGATAATGTCTTCAACCCCAGGAAATCCATCTTGAGCATTCCGACAGATTCCACAAAATCACCATCATATTGAGTAACTCTAAGGTCGGTATCTTTAGAAGTGCAAATAGGGATATGCTCTATTAGATCATCTTTACCAATGATAATGCCGCAAGCATGTAATCCTGATTGTCTGACAGAACCTTCAAGTACCTCCGCATATTTCAATGTTCTTCGCACATGTTCATCTCCTTTGTCACGCTCTTTTTTCAGTTCTGGCACTTCTTCATAAGCTTTTTTCAAAGTTACTCCCGGCCCTTCCGGTACGAGTTTAGCTAGTTTATCAGCCACAGGCAACGGAAGTTTTTCCACACGCGCAATATCCCGAATTGCCATTCGGGCCTTCATAGTACCGAAGGTTATTATATGTGCTACTTTTTCTTTACCATATTTTTCAACCACCCAGTTTAAAACTTTATCCCTGCCATCCTCATCAAAATCAATGTCAATATCCGGCATTGAAATTCTGTCTGGATTCAGAAATCTCTCAAACAGAAGATTATATTTAATTGGATCGATGTCTGTAATTTGAATACAGTATGCTACCGCAGAGCCAGCAGCAGAACCTCTTCCCGGGCCTACCGATACTCCAAGTTCACGGGCAGCATTCAAAAAGTCCTGTACAATGAGAAAATACCCGGGGAAACCCATACCTTTAATCACAGAAAGCTCAAAATCCAATCGTTCTCTTAACTCATCGCTAATCTCTCCATATCGTTTTTTTGCACCTTCAAAAGTCAGATGCCTCAGGTATTCGTCTTCATTATCAAATCCCTCAGGCAATGGATAGTCCGGCATTAGGGGTTCTCTATCCAGTTCATAGTATTCAACTTTTTCAGCAATTTCCAAAGTATTCTCAATTGCCTCGGGTATATCAGCAAAAAGCTCCTGCATTTCGTCACTTGTCTTAAAATATTCCTGTTTCGTATAACTCATCCTGTCAGGATCATCCAGGTCTTTACCGGTATTGAGACAAATCAAGCGATCATGAGCCTCTGCATCCTCAGCATTGATAAAGTGAACGTCATTGGTAGCAATAACTTTTACATTATGCTTATGCGCAAGTTCTACCATAATTTCATTTGCTATCTTTTCTTTCTCATAAACTTCTCTGTCTTTTTCCGGATCTCCGGAAGGATGTCTATGAAGTTCAATATAGAAGTCATCTCCAAATTGTTCTTTATATTCCAGTAAAATCTTTTCCGCTTCATCTTTACCTTTCCGGATGGCAGCTTTGGGTATTTCTCCACCAATGCACGCCGAGGAAATTATCAGGCCTTCCTTATATTTGAACAGAAGCTCCTTGTCAATTCGGGATGTATAATAGAATCCTTCTGTCCATGCAAAAGAGACAAGTTTGATAAGATTTTTATACCCGGTAAGATTTTTTGCCAAAACAATCAGGTGGTATCCACTTCTGTCTTTTTTTTCGGATTTATTAAAGCGACTGCCTTCTGCAAGATACATCTCGCATCCAATTATTGGTTTTATCCCCTGCTTTTTTGCCTCATCGTAGAATTTTTTCACCCCAAACATATTTCCATGGTCGGTAATAGCCAACGCATTCATCCCATCATTCTTAGCTTTGGCAATCAGGTCGGCTATATCCGAAGCTCCGTCAAGAATTGAGTACTGGGTGTGTACATGCAAATGTGTAAAATTGCCCATAAAACTTTAATATTAAATATTTTGATGCGGATATGAATAAAGTATTGTGAGTATAAATTTACAAAATCACACCAGGGAAAATGACTTTGAAAAGGATAAAGTTTTTAACATAATTATAAGTAATTCAACATAATTATTTTGCGAAAATGCTTTCTGAAAAGAAATAATATTATATCTTTGCGGGACAAAAATTTTAATAGGTTTCAAATTATAAATTAAGTAAAACAGAGAGTATGCCTGTAAAAATTAGACTAACAAGAAGAGGAAGAAAAAAGCAACCATTTTATCATATTGTGGTTGCAGATAGTAGGGCGCCACGTGATGGTAAGTACATCGAGAAACTCGGAGTGTACAATCCTACTACAAAACCAGCTACTATAGACCTTAACTTTGACAGAGCTCTTGACTGGGTTCAAAAAGGAGCTCAGCCTACTGACACGTGCAGAGCTATCCTTTCCTACAAAGGTGTAATGTATAAAAAGCATCTTTTGAAAGGTGTAGCAAAAAATGCACTTACAGAGGAAGAGGTAGAGAAAAAATTCAATGAATGGCTCGAACAAAAAGAAGCTTCAATAAGGTCTGAGAGAGAAAAAGAAATTAAAAACTTACAAGAAGCTGAAGAAAAGCGTATCGAGGCTGAAAAGAAAATTAATGAAGCAAGGGCAGAGGAATTAGCTAAGAAGAATGCTGAGGAAGCAGAAAAAGCAGAAGAGGCATCCCAGGAGAAAGAAAATGAGCAGCAAGCAGAGGCTGAACAAAAAGTAGAAGAGCCTAAAGCTGAGGAAAAAACAGAGGAAAAGAAAGAAGAAGCTGAAGAGAAGAAAGAGGAAGCCGAAGAAAAAAAAGAGAAAGATAACTCCGGGGAAACAGAATCAAAAAAGGAAGAATAAATTTTATTTCAGGTATTCCGGAAATGTTTACGTTCATTATTTATTAAGTAATAACAATTCAGCTTTAGGTGTATCTCAAAATTTATATCTGAGGCAAATCAATCCTGAATAATTATAAAATTTGATGAATGTAACATTCGAAGATACAATGAGGGTGGGAAAAATTCTTAAAACCCACGGAACAGGAGGGGAAGTTTTAATAAACTCGGAATTTGACTTACCAGATACCTTTACAAAAGTGGAATCAATTTTCATCATGATTGATGGGCAATTGGTTCCATTTTTTATTGAATCAATTCTTATCAAATCATCCAAAACAGCCGCTGTTAAATTTGAGGATGTTGATACCACGGAACAAGCAAATGAGCTGACAGAGAATGACTGGCATCTTAAAGAAAAAATAATTTCTGAACTGTTTGACACCCATATCAACAAAATAGAGTGGCTAAAAGGCTATTCTTTAATTGATCAAAGCGACAAAAAAATCGGGAAAATTATCGGTATTGAAGAAATTCCTTCAAACACTCTGCTGGAGGTACAAACAAAAGAGGGAAAAACCTGTCAAATCCCGTTCAATGAAGAAACAATCATTTTTATTGATGAGAAGCAGGAAATTGCGAAAGTGGAGATCCCCGAAGGACTTTTAGACCTCTGAATGCTCACCCAGAAAAATCTATATCTTTTTCATATTTCTTGATAGATGTCCTCCATTCATCCAATAATGGAACAGACTGCTTCGTATCATAATCATAACCTGAAAGAACTGCCCTGTTTAAACAACGAACATCGGTATTTTCTTTACCAGTTAGTCTCTGTTCCATATGAAGGCTTTTGTTCCCAAGCTTATCCACTTTTGTCAGAACAAAAATATCATCATACATATCAACAGCTTGAAAATATTCTATCTCTATTTTAACCAAAACCAGCAGCTTATTGTCCCAATCCAGTTTGCGGCCAAAAACCTCTTCAAAATAACGCATCCTTGCAACATCAAAATAGTTCTGATAAACTGAATTATTCACGTGTCCTACAATGTCAACATCGTTAAATCTTATTTGGATGGGTGTTTTATGATAAAATTTCATGTTCATATTCATTTGGCTATTTTTAATTTTTCATTGGTTCGTTTCGTTGATTTATAATTTTAAAATGCAGCAATGGTATTCAGTTATCGTATTTAAAATTAAACAACCAAAAATACAAAAACTATGAAAAAGAAAGTATCCAAATTAATGCTGTCCTCTTTCCTGCTCGTTACAACAATGGTTTTCTTAACATCAGGCTCATTGGCTCAGGAAAAGAGAGATGTATCGGATTTTTCAAAAGTCAGTATTTCCATTGCAGCCAAAGTACATCTTTCCCAGGGTGATAAAGAATCATTAACGTTAGAAGGTGATGAGGAAACCTTAGAAAAAATCGAAACAACAATTAGTGATAATACTTTGAAGATAAAATACAAGAAGCCTCTTTCCTTCGGCCGTAATAAGGACGTTACAATACACATCACTGCTAAACAAATAGAGGAAATAAACCTTGCTGGATCTTCGGAGTTGAAAGCAGAAACAAATATTTCCTCCCCCAGGATGAAATTCGTTATATCAGGTAGCGGCAAAATCAACATTGATGATTTATCAACCGAAGACATTGAAGCTGTAATTTCAGGTTCTGGAAATATTATGGTTGATGGTAAAAGCCAAATAAAAAGCACTCAATTGTCAATATCTGGTTCAGGGGATTATATTGCCCAAGACCTAAAATCTGAAAATTTAGAAGCAAAAATATCCGGTTCTGGAAAATGCAAAATATTCGCCACTGAAAATTTAAAGGTACATGTTTCTGGTAGCGGTAAAGTATATTATAATGGAAAACCTGTTGTTAATGCGAAAATATCAGGTTCTGGAAATGTGGAAAAGCTTTAAAAAAATTATAGATAAGAGAGAGATACCTAAAAGTCAAAAATTATAATATAGACTTTTAATCCGATCAATTATTATTTATAAACTTCTTTTGCTACATTTGACCCAAACATAAAGGCAGCGGTTAACATTGTGACTACTGCCTTTTCACACATGATAAGGTGTTTTAAACTTAAACCATAAAAAATTGTTAATAAGAGACGCACATTAAATCATTACTGAAAGATAAAACATACCCAAAATTGACTTTAACAAAGAAATTACAACTGTATAAAAATTTTTTCACTTTTCATCGTCGTTCATTACCCCATTTTCTTATCATAGGCGGACAAAAATGTGGAACAACAACCATATTTAATTATATAGTCCAGCATCCACAGGTAATCTCACCATTAAAAAAAGAAATGCAGTATTTCGATAAAAAACATTATTTAAACGATGCATGGTACCGGGCTCACTTTCCCCTAAAAGAAAAACTTGGCGAAAAATTCATCACAGGTGAAAAATCTACCGATTACATCTTCCATCCAGTTGGAGCTAAACGGATAAAAAGAACAATAAAAAACCCAAAGCTTATTTTATTCCTCAGAAATCCGGCGGAAAGAGCAATCTCCCAGTACAAGCACATGGTCAGAACAGGCCATGAAAGCAGACCACCGGAAATCGCTTTCGAGGAAGAAGAAAAAACCCTGGAGAATATAGGCTCAAAACCACTTTATAAACCATCAATATTTAACCGGAAAAAAATCGATGCCTACCTACGCTTTTCATATATCCAAAAGGGATTATACCTGGAACAAATCAAACGGTTTCATAAGTATTTTTCAAAAGACCAGCTTTTTATTGAAGCTTTAGAAAATCTGAATAAAAACCCAGAGATCATTACTCAAAGAGTATACCAATTTTTGGAAATTGATGAGGATTTTATTCCCTCAGATTTGAGCATGAAAAATATTGGTGGGTACAAATTAGATGAAAATCTTCAGGAGATGTACATACACCTGCAAAGATATTACCAGTCTCACAACAAAGCACTATTTGACTACCTTGGTAAAAAATTCCCCTGGGGATAAAACGCAAAACACTTCGAAAAATAATCAGGACCCGGAAACAAAAACAAAAAACAGCAACTTTGGGGTTAAAATTAATTTATCAACCCTCAATTTTGGAATAAAATATGGGTCCAGTCTAAAAAGCCATATAGCCCCTAACTAAAGGGGACTTTCCCAAACAGCTGATTTTTATCGGTTTCCCTTTGGATTAGGGGTAAAAACGCTAAAAATCAGCTGTTTGATGCCTTTTTAGACCGGACTCAATAAGTTCCAAAGATTACTCACGAATAATCTTTACCTGGCCATCGGGTGTCAAT
>JBKGZD010000005.1:0-42785 GCA_046545795.1 Bacteroidales bacterium
GATGACGCTGATGCAACTGATCAACACGGATAATAAAAAACAATTCTATAAACAATAAAACACTATCAATAAGGCGATTGCGTAGCTTATGTATAAGGAAGTCTAAAAGTCCCTTTGTTTTAAAACCATGTTTCTTGCTTGAACGTTTGCCCGGGTAATTAAGAATTATTCTAAATTAACCCAAATCTCCCTGTTAACAACTCTTTTAAGCTATTGTAATACATAGCATGTTTTTAAGCTTTTGTTTTTATATTTACAAATTATAAATTAATCCCCGATTTAGATAAATAGTTTTTAATAAAACCCCAAACCCTATGCGTGTTGAAAGATTTCAAAAAAAAGAAGAAAAATTGCCTCGTGAAGAGGTCGATTTAAGTCTTCTTGATCCCCTGATTGAAAAGCTTAAAAATAAAAAAGGTAACTTAATTCCTTTGCTTCAGGGAGCACAGAATATCTATGGATATATCCCTTATGACGCTTTCTTAAAAATCTCGGAAGCTACAGGGATAGATCTCACAGAAATGTATGGTGTGGCTACTTTTTACACACAATTTCGTTTACATCCTGTGGGAAAACATATTATCAAAGTTTGCCATGGTACTGCATGTCATGTGCAAAATGCCGGTACCATTACAGAAGCAATCCAGGATGCTTTGAAAGTTGAAGATGGAGAAACTACAGAAGATGGCCTTTTTACACTTGAATCTGTGGCTTGTCTTGGATGTTGTTCCCTGGCTCCGGTAATGATGATTGGAGATAATACTTATGGAAAATTAACGGGAAAACATGCAGTAAAAATAGTTAAGGATATTAAAATTCAGGAGAGCAATTAATTAGCTCTCTTTCTTTTTTTGAACTCAATAATTTCATTAAATATATGGAAAGAACAAAAGTATTAGTCGGACTTGCCAGTTGCGGTATCGCAGCAGGAGCGCAAAAAGTATTCGACAAGCTCCAGGAAATAAAGAAAGCAGATAAACTGGATATAGAACTGAAGAAAACCGGTTGTATAGGCATGTGTTACCGGGAGCCGCTTGTCGAGGTTATTGACGAAAATGGCTCTTATCTTTATGGGGAGGTAGATGAAGAAAGGGCAACAGAAATTATGGATAAACATATTTTCAATGATGAGCCCATAAAAGAATACGTTGTTAAAACCGACATTTTTGAAACCCCTGATGATTCATTCTGGAAAGGGCAAACAAAGATAGCCCTGCGAAATTGTGGAGTCATCAACCCTGAAAGAATTGATGAATATGAAAAACGGGATGGTTACAAGTCTATAACAAAAATCCTGGATGAGGATATCGACCAGGAAGAGGTAATACAAATCATCTTAGATTCAGGATTGAGAGGTAGAGGAGGTGGAGGTTTTCCAACAGGACTGAAATGGAAGTTCACTTACAAAAATAAGGCTGAAAAAAAATATATTATATGTAATGCTGATGAAGGTGACCCGGGAGCTTTTATGGATCGTTCATTATTAGAGGGGGATCCGCATGCAGTAATTGAGGGATTAATTATAGGAGCCTATGCAACAGGAGCAAACGAGGGTGTAATTTATTGCCGTGCTGAATACCCACTTGCAATTAAGCGGCTGAATATTGCTATTGACCAGGCAAGGAAAAAAGGATATTTAGGTAAAGACATTTTAGGAAAGACGGGATTCGATTTTGACCTCTACGTTAAAGAAGGTGCCGGGGCGTTTGTATGTGGTGAGGAAACTGCTCTTATGGCTTCTGTTGAAGGACATCGGGGAATGCCAACAAAACGTCCTCCTTATCCGGCAGAGAAAGGTTTATGGCAACAGCCTACGAATATTAATAATGTTGAAACTTACGCAAATGTCCCCCAGATAATTCTGCACGGAGCTAAGTTTTTCAATCAATATGGAACAGAGAAAAGCAAAGGAACTAAAGTATTTGCCCTTACCGGGAAAATAAATCATGGCGGTTCTGTTGAGGTTCCAATGGGCATTACCATCAATGATATTATACATAAGCTGGGAGGTGGAATTAAAGATGACAAAAAATTTAAAGCTGTGCAGCTCGGAGGGCCTTCAGGGGGATGTATCCCTGCATATCTAAGCGACACTATTATTGACTATGATTCTGTTAATGCTACAGGAGCTATCATGGGTTCCGGGGGAATGGTGGTAATGGATGAAACTACCTGCATGGTGGATATTGCTAAGTTTTTCCTCGATTTTACACGGAAAGAGTCGTGTGGGAAATGTACATTTTGTCGTGTAGGTACAAAAAGAATGCTGGAAATCCTGGAGAGAATAACGGCAGGTGAAGGTGAGGAAGAAGACCTTGACAAACTGGAAGAACTGGCACATGAGATTAAAGCTAATTCACTATGCGGACTGGGACAGACTGCCCCAAATCCTGTACTTACTACCTTAAAATATTTCCGGGATGAATACGAGGCACACATTACTGATAAAAAATGCCCGGCGAAAAGTTGTAAAAGCCTTCTTACTTATACAGTTGACCCGGAAAAATGTACAGGTTGTACCGTTTGCGCCAAAAACTGCCCGGTGGATGCAATCTCAGGAGAAAGAAAAGAAGTGCATAAAATAGACCAGGATACATGTATAAAATGTGGAATATGTTACACCAAATGTAACTTTGATGCAATTATCCTTTCATAAATTAATAACCAATTGAAAATCTGTATACAATGAAAGAAGAACTCAATATAATTATCAATGGCAAACCAACAAAAGGCTTTAAAGGAGAAACAATTCTTGATGTAGCTAAAAGGCAGAGCATTGATATTCCAACTCTTTGTCATGACCCGCGCTTAAAACCTTACTCTTCTTGCTTTGTTTGTGTCGTAGAAATAGAAGGTAAGGGAATGCAACCTTCCTGCTCTACAGTTATAGAGGAAGGAATGAAAATTGAAACCCATAATGAGGCTGTTTCAAAATCAAGAAAAACTGCACTGGACCTGCTGGTAAGTGACCACTTTGCTGATTGTGTCCCTCCCTGTAAAGAGGAATGTCCGGCAGGAGTTGATGTCCAGGGCTATATATCTATGATTGAAAAGGGTTTATATCATGAGGCTATCGGTCTTATAAAACAAACCAATCCATTACCTGCGGTTTGTGGTAGAGTATGCGTGCGACCATGCGAGCTTGCATGCAGGAGAAATTATCTTGACGAAGGGACAGGTGTGGGAATAGACTATCTTAAGCGGTTTGCTGCAGATAAAGACTTGTTGAATGGAAATAGCCATTATAAACCAACATTAGCACCTTCTACAGGGAAAAAGGTAGCTATTATTGGTGGTGGTCCGGGTGGATTGTCATCGGCTTATTTCCTGCAGCAAAAAGGCCACAATTGTGATATATATGAAGCTGCACCTGAGGCCGGTGGCTGGTTAAGGTATGGAATTCCGGAATACCGTTTACCTAACGATGTCCTGGATAAGGAAATTGATACCATTAAAGAGTTGGGTGTGAACATCTATTATAACCAGAAATTTGGTGATAATCTTAGCTATAAAGACCTTAAAGATAAATATGATGCGGTTATTTTAACTATTGGTTCTCAGCGTGGTACTTTGTTAAGAGCTGAGGGTGAAGATGCTGAAAATGTATTTTCCGGTATCGATTTTCTGAGGAACATGGAAATGACCGGGCAGAAATATGATTTTTCCGGAAAAACTGTCGCAGTCGTTGGTGGTGGTAATACGGCTATGGATTGTTGCCGTACTTCTGTCAGGTGTGGAGCTGAGAAAGTTTATGTGATTTATCGAAGGGCTGAAGAACAAATGCCTGCTAATCCAATTGAAATTCATGAATCAAAACTGGAAGGTGTTGAGTATTTATTACTGACAAATCCTGTGAAAGTGAATAAGGATAAAGACGGAAAGGTGAAGTCGATGACACTGATAAAAATGGAGCTTGGCGAACCTGATTCTTCAGGAAGAAGAAGACCGATTCCAATAGAAGGTTCTGAATTTGAGATGGAAGTTGATTATATACTTGCTGCAATAGGTCAGAAAACAGATGTGAATTTTCTGGAAGATGTTAACAATCACGCTGATAAAGGTGAATTGAAGGTAAACCGCTGGGGCGATATTGACGCGGATGAAAAAACTTTGCAAACAGATATAGAAAATGTCTTTGCTGCTGGTGACGGAGTTACTGGTCCGGCAACAATTATAGAAGCAATTGCACAGGCGAAGACTGCTTCGCATAGCTGTCATCAATATCTTACAGGGAAACCCCTTCAACCGGAGAAGAAAGAATTTATTAGCCGGAAAACCCATTTCCGTGAACTAACAAAGGATGATTTTGCTGAAAGGTATAAACAACAGATGAGAGAAGAAATGCCTACTTTACCTCCTGATAAACGTTCGAATTTTAATGAAGTTGAGTTAGGCTATAAAAGTGAGGAGGTAGCTAATAATGAGACCGGTAGATGCCTGGAATGCGGTTGTAGCGAATTATATACATGCAAACTGAAGGAATATTCAACAGAGTATGAAGCAGTACAAAATAGATTTGGCGGTGAATTCCAGGAGTTTGAAGTAGATTTCTCACACCCTTTTGTTGAAATTGATAATAATAAATGTATCCTGTGCGGAAGATGTGTTAGAATATGTAATGAGGTAGTCGGGGCAAATGCTCTTGGGCTTGTAAACAGAGGGTTTGAAACTTATGTTTCTCCAAGCATGGGTGAATCATTAACTGAAACCAACTGCGAATCATGTGGCTTGTGTATTTCTGCTTGTCCTACAGGTGCAATTACTGAAAATACCCCACATAAACCAACACCAATACAATGGGATACTGTATCTTCTGTATGTAATTATTGTTCAGTAGGTTGCGAAGTTAATTACCATCATAAAAGTGGTTATATCTTACGCACTACAGGAAAGGAAGGTTTGATCAATAAAGATGGCAACATCTGCAAATATCCGAAATTTGGTTATCCAAATATGAACGACCCAAAACGGATTACTAAGCCGTTGCTTAAAGTAGATGATAATTTTGAAGAGATTAGCTTTGAAAAAGCATACGAGGTTATTCTGGATGAAATAAGACACGTTGAACCGGAAGAGAATGCATTCTATGCAGGTGCTAGGTTGTCCAATGAAGAACTTTATTTATTGCAAAAATTTGCCCGTGTAGGTGCAAAAACCAATAACATAAACAGCTTTCATCATTTAGCAGCTTATGAGGGAAATAACTATAATTATAAGGCAAATGTTCCTTTTGAAGAAATTCCCAAGGCCAGCAGAATAATTCTTATAGGTTCCGAACTTAACCAGGAAAACGCAGTTGTTGGGTTTATGGTTAATAATGCCCGTGAAATTCATGAGGTGCCAGTTGATATGGTTACTGCAGAAGAAAATACGAGCATGAAGCATAAAATTGATAACCAGATCAACATTAAATCTTATTATCATTTTGTGAAAGCTGTTAATCATTACTTGCTTTCTAATAACATGGAGAACAAACTGTTTATAAAGGATAACTGCCATCAGTTTGATATTTATAAGGAAAAATTATTGAAGGAAGATTTTGATAAATTAGTTGAAGACTCTGGAATTTGTTGTAAGGAGCATTTGATTGAGTTTGCTGAAAATTATAATAAGGAGTTAAATGCAATCCTTATATTTTCTGAACGGAATATTTCACCAAGAACAGGAACGGAAATTTTCAATTTGGCAATGTTAACAGGTAAGCTTGGAAAAATTGCCAGTGGTATTATTTCTCTGAAAGAAAAAAATAATTCCCAGGGTATTTTTGATATGGGAATTAATCCTTATACTGGAGTCGGAAATCGGTCATTAAGGGATGAATCATTTATTAAAACTCTTAAAAATGTGTGGAAGGTTGATCAATTACCTGAAATACCAACAATTGATCACATTGATCAACTGGAAAAGGGAGTGATTAAGAAAATGTATATCTTTGGCGAAGATCCGGTTGGTTGCGCTGTTGATAAAGAAAGAGTAGGCAAGTGGTTTGGTGAAGCTGAATTTATATTGGTACAGGATTATTTCATGACAGAAACGGCTAAAGAGGCAGATTTAATTTTACCGGCAACCTTCCCCGTGGAAACTTCAGGCACCTTTACCAATACACAAAGGTACATACAGCAATTTGACAAACAACTGGAATCTCCCGTGGAAAAAGAAAATTATAAACAGTTGATTGAATTGCTTCATACCTTTGATTCAAATGGACTAAAGACCACGGATGAAGTACGAAAGGAAGCGATTTCACTACTGGGTAATTATCAGAAACATGAATATACATTTGAATACACAGACAAAAATAACGGAGAATATCGTTTGTTTAATCATGGCTGTGATTATATTGTGAAATATTTTGATGATATGTTCCGGGAAGCATTTGAAAAATCTAAAGTGCCCGAATATGAAGAAAATGTAGTAAAATAGGGTTATTTTCTTGACAATATTATGTAATCATTATGAATTTGTGATGGTTTTTCACAATATCAAATTAGATAAAATGTTTTAATTTCAAAATATAAAATATTAATTATGAAAGAGTTTAAAAATGTAGAAGATATATTGGATTTTGCTATGAACTCTGAACAGGAAGCTGTCGATTTTTACAATGAGCTTGCAGCAAATGCAAAATCCGAAGATATGCGCAAAGTTTTCAATGAATTTGCCCAGGAAGAGATAAAACACAAGACAAGAATCAAAAAAGTCAAGGAAGAAGGAACTTATGATTTGCCAAAAGAGGAAATTAAAGACATGCGTGTTGGAAATTATATTGTTAACGTGGATCCAGCGCCAGACATGAGTTATCAGGATGCTCTTGTACTGGCTATGAATAAAGAAAAAGCCGCATTTCGTCTTTATATGGACCTTTCAAATAAATCCAGCAACCAGGAAATGAAAGAGCTGTTTTTATCTCTTGCCCAAGAGGAATCAAGGCATAAACTGAGGTTTGAAATTGAATATGATGAGCATGTGTTGAGAGAGAATTAAGAATGAAGATTATTCTCACCATGTTCTTCTCTCTCTATAAGGATTTATGAATGAGAAGTTTATGATATTGACTTGTATGACGAATCAATAATGATAGATTGACTTCTGTGGGGTATTCTTTTTTTTATAAAAGTATACATTTTGTATTTTGCTTTATTACTTTTGTAGTGGTCATAAATTAATAGCTGTTGTGAAAAAAGTAAGGATAATATTATTACTGTTCTCAATTATTTGTTTATTTTTTCCTGAATCTACATATGCCCAGAAAGATTCATCAGAAGTTCAGCGTTCTGAGGATAAAATTAAGATAGGAGGGGAGGTTTATTATATACACATAGTGGAGAAGGGACAGACTTTATTTTCAATTAGTAGAACTTATGGTGTTTCGCAGAAGGCTATTGCAAAAGAAAACCCGGATATTTTCCTTGGTATAAGAACCGGACAGGCTTTAAAGATTCCTTATAATCCTTCTGAAGAGGATAAAATTCAACACAAGGATACAGTTAATTATTCCTATCATACGGTTAATGCTGGTGAAACTCTTTATTCTTTATCACAGCTGTATGATGTACCTGTTGATAGGATAAAAGAAGAAAATCCAGCATTAAAAGAAGACAGTCTTAAAACTAATCAGGTGATTAAGATTCCCAAAAAAAGCAAGGTAGAAGAAATAACAGAACAGCCAGAAGATACCATTGAAACTCCAAAAGAAGAAGAAGAACAAAGAAAAGGGGATTATATTTCCCACAGAATAAAGAAAGATGAAACATTATATTCAATTTCAAGAAAATACAATGTCGAAATTAAAGATATCAAAGAAGCGAATAAAGGAATCCGGCAAGATGATTTAGAATTAGGTTCTGTAATTCGAATCCCTGATAAAAAAGATCAAGAGGATGTTTCCGGGTTATTTGCTGATATTTTTGACACTACCGAGAGCAGGCCAGATACAACCTCGCTTACCTATTTTGCCAGGAAGGAGAAAAAAGATGAATGTGAAGAAGATAACTTCTATAGAAGACGAGGGATTAACGTTGATATATTTTTGCCGTTACACACTGAAAAGCATTTTGAGGAGACATATATTGACAGCTCAGAAGTGAATGAAGAAGGTGATACAATCTATGAAGAAATTAAAAGAGACCCTGACTATATTTATTCAGGAGCAAAAAATTTTCTTGAATTCTATGAAGGAATTATCTTATCACTGGATTCTTTAAAAGAGAGTGGAGTTGAGATTAACTTGCGAGTATTTGATACAAAGAACAATACCAGGCGGGTTCGGGAAATTTTAAGAGAGAATGAATTTAGAAAAACAGACCTTATAATAGGCCCCATTTACAAGGAGAACTTCCAGTTGGTTTCTGAATTTGCGAATAAAGAAAAAATTGATATAGTTTCGCCATTTGCAAGAAATAAGTCGTGGTTAAAAGATCATAATAATCTTATTCAGATTTATCCGTCGCAGGAAGCCCAGATAGAAAGGTTTGCCTCTCATATTGCAAAGTTCTCAGATAAGAATATGGTACTTGTTCATTCAGGGGATAGTCTTTATTATCCTGAAACAGAAAAGTTTAAGCAATTGGTTTTTTCACACATATCAAGAGATACATCCCTTTTAGACATTCGATTGAAAGAGGTAGCATTTAGCAAGGACAGTTTGTTATATCTTGAACAGGCAATGAATCATGATGAAGAAAATATAGTAGTTGTTCCAACAAATGATGAGGCTTTTGTTACTAATGTTTTAACAAATCTAAATACCTTGTATAAAAAAGATTACAAAATAAAGGTCTTTGGTTTTTCTGACTGGAAAGATTTTGAAAACATCGACCAGGAATACCTTTACAATCTTAAATTGAATTTATTTACTCCTTTCTATGTAAATTATGAGGATGAAAGTGTTAAAGGAGTAATTAGAAAATACAGATCCCTTTTTAAGTCAGAACCCTCAAAGTACGTTTTTCATGGCTTTGATATAGGTTATTATTTTTTTAATACCATGTATACATATGGTAAAAATTATAAAGATTGTATGTTGTTCTATACACCTGAACTATGTCAGTCTGAATACCAGTTTTTCCGGAATTCTGATGATGAGGGGATAGAAAATATAGCCATTACTATTCTGCAATACAATCAAGATTTTACCATTGATGAATTAAAAATAGACTTGCCTGTTAAGAAAGAGCAACAGGAATATGAACAATCTTTTCCCAGCGGGGTGTTTCAGTAGTCAGAAGTCTAAACAAAATTTGAATAAAGTTGTATAATTTCTACAAATTCTAAATTTGTCATACTCATAAATAGATGAAGATCAATTTAATTTATTCTCTATGAATGGATGTTGAAATATTTTTCTAAAACATGATATTTGCTAAATAAATCATCTATATTTTGGAAAATTTGTACAAAAAAAGTAATTTTAAGTTTTTAATTTAAAAATTGGAGGAAAAATGTCACAGTATCACGAACCTACAGAAGAACTCAGTAAGGAAGCTCGTAATTATACCAGGGCTTTAAACAGCCTTAAAGAAGAGATTGAAGCCGTTGACTGGTATCATCAAAGAGTTGATACTTCTGACGATGAAGAATTACAATCTATAATGGCTCACAATAGAGATGAAGAAATAGAGCATGCATGCATGACATTAGAATGGTTAAGAAGAAATATGCCTGGCTGGGATGAAGAACTCAGAAACTGGCTTTTTAAAGATGGCCCTATAGTTGATGAAAATCACGGCGATCATGATGAGGGTGGGTCATCCGGTCAAACCAATTCTGATTTAGGAATTGGAAAAATTAAATAATAAAATTATAAAAAGGAGGAAAAATGGATATTTTAAGAAGATCTTTAGCCCCAATATCACAAGATGCCTGGAATGAAATAGAAGAACAGGCGAAAATAATTTTTACTAACATACTTACTGTGCGAAGATTCGCAGAAGTAGAAGGCCCCAAAGGAATTGATTTTGGAGGAGTTAATTTAGGAAGGCTGGAGCTTAATGATAAACAAAAAGTTAAGGATATTCGTTATGGTATTAATAAGCTATTACCCTTAATCGAGGCTAGGAAATCCTTTAAAATGAACATTTGGGAGCTTGACAATGCTGTCAGAGGTGCGGCAGATGTAGATTTAGGACCAATGGAAGATGCAGCTAAGGAAATTGCAGAATTTGAAGAAAAAGCCATTTATAATGGATTAGAAGATGCATGCATTAAAGGATTAAAAAATTCCTCCGATCATGATAAGCTTGCTTTCCCGGAAGAAGGAAAAGAAATCCTTCGGACCATCACAAATGCTGTTAGCCAGATGAATAAAGCTTCTATCGAAGGCCCTTTTAGTCTTATACTTGGAGAAGAAAAATGGCAAAACCTCATGATGCATAGTGGCGGATATCCTTTAAACAGACAAGTTAAGGATATTATCGGGGGAGAAATTATATTCAATCCACATATTAAGGAAGGTTACCTTGTTAGTACACGCGGTGATGATTTTAAAATGACGTTAGGGCAGGACTTATCTATTGGTTATGAGTCTCATAACGATAAAGAGGTTCAGTTATATTTTACAGAATCATTTACTTTCCAGGTTTTAGAACCTGCTGCCGTTATTGTTTTTAAATAATTTTTTTGTTCCTGGATGATATAAAATCAGGCGAAGATTTGTTTCTTCGCCTGATGTTTTTTAACTGGAACAATTCGGAAATTGAAAATTATATTTTATGGAATGCAGACCACAATGTGGAGCATGTTGTATAGCTCCTTCAATAAGTTCACCTATACCTGGAATGCCGAATGGGAAGCCTGCTGGTGTTCCATGCGTTAATCTTACAGAAGATTACCTTTGTGGAATTTTTGATGATCCAATGAGGCCGGACGTTTGTAACGGATTTATGGCAGAACCACTTTTGTGTGGGAATAATCGGGAGGAAGCAATGAGGAACCTGGCCAATCTGGAAGAAGAGATTTAGCCAGAATAATTCATGAATTATTCTTATCTCCAGTTTGTTTTGTCTTTTGATATTTAGTGTTTAGCAACGCCATCATATGGCTTATGGTAGCAAGGGCTTCCTGGGTAGAAGCATTTAAAGGTTTTTTTTGCAAACGCAGTAGCAATATTCCGTATAACCCTTCCAGACAAATTTCAATATCACCTGCCCCAGCTTTTTTTGATTTGCTTCTTAAATCTTCAATGGCTGGTTTAGCTTTATTGTATGCATCTATATATTCCAGTTCATCCGGATCATGCAGTAAAGACCTGTGTAAATCATCTAATTCCTGGATTAGATGATTAATAAAATCTAAATGTCCTTGTTCAGCTATCTCCTGCTCTTTCATTTTGTTAACCAGGTCATTGTACCATACTGTCATTTCTTCCTTGATGTCATCCGGCTGGTCAAACTGGTTAATGATATTTTCCTTGATTTTTTGAATGTCAAAATTATATGCCCTTATCATATCCTCAATCTGCCACATATAGAGAATATATTCGGCTATGTTTGATGCTTTTTTCTCTTGCGCTATAATCATTTTAATCCCTTTTTTTTGATTTGGTCCAGTATTCTTCTTTCTTTTTTAGTAGGTCTGCCCATCCCTTTTTCACGGTGTTCAAATTTATTCTGTTTGCGGTGTAATTCTAATTTTTGTTTTTCCTCTTCCGGCGTAATGTCTTCATAATATTCCTGTGCAATTTTGGCTGCCTGTCTTTTTTCCAGCAATCCTAAAACTTTGTACTTATAAAATACAGGACGTTTTTTAACTGTCACAATTTCCCCTGTTTTTATTATTCTGGAAGGTTTTACTTGTTGACCTTCAATTAAAACTTTCCCTTTTTTACATGCGTCAGAAGCCTGGCTGCGTGTCTTGAATATCCGGACAGCCCATAGCCATTTGTCTATTCTTAATTGATTGTTTTTTTCCATATATATAATTTACGCCACAAATATGAAAATTATTATGATAAATATCAAAAAGTAAAATTTTCCGGAAGGATAGAGGGAGTGGTGTTTAAAATTCCAGCAATTATTTTTTATTAAATTTAGTCATCGTAAGTTCAATGCCTATTGTTCCAAATGCTTTAATCATTTTAATTGCATGATCTATGAGCTCGGGCAATTGCTTATTTTCCTCATCTGACCATTTTCCCAGTACATATTGCACTTGTTCTCCTGGGTAGAAACCATCACCAATTCCGAATCTTAATCGGGGATAATTATTTGTTCCAAGCACCTGGTTGATATTTTCCAGTCCGTTGTGTCCACCGGCTCCTCCTTTTGGTCTTATTCTAATAGCTCCCAGGGGCAATGAAACATCATCTACGATCACCAGTAATCTTTCCAGGGGAATCTTTTCTTTTTTCAACCAGTAATTGATTGCGCGGCCGCTTAAATTCATAAAAGTGGAAGGCTTCAAAAGGATGAAAGTTCTTCCTTTGAATTTATAAGTTGCAACAGCGCCATATCGTTTATCTGTAAAAGAAATATTGGATGCCTCTGCAAAAGCATCCAATACTTTAAAACCGATATTATGTCTTGTATCTTTGTATTTTTCCCCGATGTTTCCTAAACCGGTAATAAGATATTTCAAGATAGCAATATTTTACTATTCCTTACTTTCCTGTTTTTCACCGCCTTCGGCTGATGCTTCGGCTCCTTCTCCTTCTGCAGCTTCTTCACCTTCTTCGCCTTCTTCACCTTCTTCGCCTTCAGCCAGCTCATCTTCAGGCAATGCAAATGCACTACCACCACGTGGACTCTTAACAAGGAAAATCACAGAGTTTTCATCGTCCAGAATTTCAATGTTTTCTCTTGGTATATCGGCTATCCTAATAGAGTCACCAATTGTCAGGCTTGAAACATCTACTTTTATTTCATCCGGCATGTCTTTAGGCAGCGCTTTGATGACAAGCCTTCTCATTTTAGTAATGGGCTTTCCGCCTTCCTGGACACCTGCAGGAACTCCTTGTATTGTTACAGGGATGCGCATCCAGAATGGATATTTTTCTATAACCTGGTAAAAATCAATATGTAATATATGATCTTTAACAGGGTGAAAGTGAACGTCCTGCATTACAGCTTTGTAATTTTCACCATCAATATCCAGGTTAACCAAATATACATCCGGAGAGTAAACCAGGTTGTTAAATGCTCCGACCGGAGCTTCAAAATGCTTTACTTCACCTTCCCTGTATAATATACAAGGTACATGTCCTTTGGCGCGTAGTTGTTTAGTACTTTTTTTCCCAACTTCCTTCCTAAATGATCCTTTGATATCTATTGACTTCATTGTGACAACTTTTTAAACAAAAAACAGTTCTTTTAATTTTCGGACTGCAAATATATAATTTAAAAAATAAAATTCGCACTTATTGATTGATAATTATAAACTTTCTGTATAACATCAGCAAAAATTTCAGTTATTGTCAGGACTTTCACCTTGTCAGAAATTGGTTTGATGGGTATTGAGTCAGTAACCACAATTTCAGTAATATCCGATTCATTAATACGCTCGTAAGCCGGGCCTGACAATACTGGATGTGTGGCCATTGCTCTTACGCTTTTAGCTCCCAGTTTCACCATTTTATCTGCTGCTTTTGTCATTGTTCCTGCTGTATCAATCATATCATCAAGAATAATGACATTTTTTCCTTCCACATCTCCAATAACTGTGATGTCATCTACTACATTTGCTTTCTCTCTTGATTTATGGCATATGACCAATGGGGTTTGGAGGTATTTTGCATAAGCATTTACTCTTTTTGTTCCACCCATGTCTGGTGCAGCCATAACAAGATTATCTAAATTAAGCTCCTTGATATATGGAACAAAAACTGATGATGCATACATGTGATCTACAGGAATATCAAAGAATCCTTGTATCTGGTCTGCATGTAAGTCAAGTGTCATTACACGGTCTACACCCGAGGCCATAAGAAGATTTGCTACCAGTTTGGCTCCTATTGCTACCCTTGGTTTATCTTTTCTGTCCTGACGGGCATACCCAAAATATGGCATTACCGCAACAACCTTGTAGGCAGATGCACGTCTTGCGGCATCTATCATTTGAAGTAGTTCTAATAGATTACTGGTTGGAGCAAAAGTTGATTGTACAATAAAAACATACGCTCCGCGCACTGTTTCTTCGTATGAGGTTTGAAATTCTCCATCACTGAATTCTATCACACTGCTTTTCCCCAGTTCCATGCCGAGGATATTGGTTATCTGTTCTGCAAAATAGCGCGAAGCACTACCCGTAAAAATTTTAATTGGCGGTTTATTGTGGGTCCTCTCCATAAAACGTTTGTTTAAATAAATTTGCTGCAAAAATAAAAATATCTTTTATTAAATTTAGGGGCATGCATTAAATATTTATAAAACTTATAACATTGTTGATAAAAATTATTGTTTTATAAGTTTTATAATTTCTTCTATGTAATCCAAAATTTCTTTTTGACCGTGCCTGGAAACAGCTGAACTTGTTATTATCCTGGGCAGGAACTCCCATGATTTAAGCATTTCGTTTCTGTATTTTTCCAGGTTTTTTCTCATTTTAGTACTGGATAATTTATCGATTTTTGTAAATACCATGGAGAATGGAATTTCATTCATTCCCAACCATTCTATAAATTTAATATCAGATTTTTGAGGTTCCAGCCTGGAATCCAGTAAAAGGAATAAATTAGAAAGGTTTTTGGAATGTAATAGATACTCCTGGATAAAATTTGTCATTTGATTTCTGTCCCGCTTAGACACTTGAGCATATCCATATCCAGGCAAATCTACCATAAACCATTCATTGTTAATTGTATAGTGGTTAATCGTCCTGGTTTTTCCTGGTTTTTGTGAAGTTTTAGCTAAATTTTTTCTGTCCAGAAGCATATTTATCAATGAGGATTTGCCTACATTAGATCTTCCCACAAAAGCAAATTCAGGAATTTCCTGCCTGGGGAGTTGTGAAATATCTACTGTGCTTTGTAAGAATTCAGCGCTTTTTATTTGCATGATTTAAGTTTTATTTTTTCAGACAGAACTTTCATTTTAGCATATCCCATCTGAGTTTAGAGATCGGTATTTTTTACCATTAGTTTTGGTTCCATCATTTCCTGGATGGAATATTTTATTCCCTCCCGGCCAAAACCGGAATCTTTCATACCACCATAAGGCATATGATCTACCCTGAATGTGGGGACATCATTGATTATAATTCCACCGGCCTCTATTGTTTCAAAAGCATAGTTCATTTCATTAATTTTGTTGGTAAATACACCGGCTTGCAGTCCGTAATCAGAGTTATTGACTTCCTCTACAGCTTTTTCAAAATTTTGGAAAGGTTCTAATGTAACTACCGGACCAAAAATTTCAAGTGAGCACACCTTCATTTCCTGTTTTGTGTTTGTTAGTACAGTGGGTTCATAAAATCCACCTGTTTTATGACCGCCGGTTAATATTTTAGCACCGGCATTTACAGCATCATTTACCCAATCTTCTATTCTGTCTGCTTCTGATTGATCTATTAAGACTGATATGTCGGTATCTTCCTTCAAGGGGTCTCCTTGTTTCAGCGCTTTGACTTTTTCAGTGAATTTTGAGCTAAAAGCGTCAAAGATGTTTTTATGAACATAGATTCTTTGGGTATGAATACAAACCTGGCCTGAGTAGGCAAATCCTCCAATAACACACTTTTCTATGGCCTTATCAATATCTGCTGTATCTGAAACAATCACACCGGCGTTACCCCCAAGTTCAAGAGCAATTTTTTTCTTCCCGCATTCTTGTTTCATGTTCCATCCTACGGAGGGAGAACCTGTGAATGAAAGCATTTTGATCCGCTCGTCAGTTACCAATTGATTGCCTGCTTCTCTGTTCATGGGTAAAACAGAAAATGCACCTTTTGGTAAATCTGTATTATGGATAATTTCTGCAAGTTGTAGAACTGAGAGTGGCGTTGAACGTGCGGGTTTTATTATGATTGGATTTCCTGATGCTATAGCTGGTGCAATTTTATGAACTGCAAGATTCATCGGAAAGTTGAACGGCGATATTCCCGCTATAAGTCCTACCGGGAAATGTTTGATTATACCTTCTTTTCCTGCTCCTTTTGCAGTCCAGTCTAACGAGATATATTCTTTCGGGAGTCTTTTTGATTCTTCTGCTGCAATAATAAAACCTTGCGTAGCACGGTCAATTTCACCGTAAGCATATTTTAAAGGTTTCCCTGATTGCATAGCCAGGGTTTTGGCCAGCTTGTCCCGTTGGTGCTTTATCTCCTCTGAAATAGCCATAAGTATTTCATAACGCTTATATGAGGGGAGGTTTTTCATCTTCACTTCAGCTTCTTTACCTTTTTCAATGCTTTCATCGAGTTCTTCCTTACCGGACAGGTAAGTTTTTGCAAATTTCTTCCCTGTGTAAGGGTTAATAACCTCAAGCTCTTTATCTGTTTTTATAAATTCGCCTGCTTTATATATTTTTTGTGCTTCCATAATTAAAATTTTTAATTCTCGTTCAGCAAAGGTACAATTTTGGTAATATTTTTTATTTTTATTCTCGTTTAAAATGTTGGATTGTGATTACATGATAAATCGATTATAATTCTGCATTTGAATAATACGTTGTTTGTATTTCTGTTAATTCACGAATTCTTTCTATTACCGTACAGAAAAACTGTTTTTTGTATTTTAGCAGTCAATGTTTATGGTGGAGAAATGACCAAATACTTTTATTTATGAAGCATAAAAGATTACTTTTGTTGACTGGATTGACCGGTGTTTTGTTAGCGCTTCCCTGGTTTGAATATTTTTCTGGTATAATTTTATTAATAGCTTTTGTACCTCTTCTTTTTGTGGAAGATTACCTGTTTTTGAAAAAAGATGTCAACAGGCCATACCTGGCGTTTGGATATGCTTTGACTGCCTTTTTTATTTGGAATGTTCTTTCTACTTTCTGGATAGCCAAAATTTCGTTTGGAGGTGCATTTATTGTTATTCTGTTTAATTCCTTTCTCCTTGCATTGGTGTTTTTCTTATACCATCTCACTAAAAGAAATCTGGGACGTAATTTTGGAAATTTTTCACTGTTGGTTTATTGGATTGGCTGGGAGTATCTTTTCATGAATGCTGAGATTACATGGCCATGGCTGAACCTTGGAAATGGTTTTGCCAAGGATGTTGGCCTTATTCAGTGGTATGAATTTACCGGTGTTTTGGGTGGAACATTATGGATTTTGGTGATCAATCTTGTTTTATTCAATATTCTTAAATACTACATTGTAAATAAGAGCATAAGAGCTCAACTTGGGCAGGTTTTATTTTTCTTTATACTTCTTTTTTTGCCAATAACGGTTTCGTTGATTGCTTTTAACTCCTACCGGATAAACACTAAACCTGTAAAAATAGGGATACTTCAGCCAAATATTGATCCTTATGATGAAAAATTTGAAAAATTGTCTCAGGCCAAGCAGACACGCATAATGTTGAATCTTGCTGATAGTGTTGTAGATTCCCACATGGATTATCTTGTAGGGCCTGAAACAGTTTTATCAAAAGTCAACCTGGATAGTCTTGACCAGCATGAAAGTATTCATTCTTTTGACAACCTTGTCCAAGAATATCCAGACCTGCACATTATTCTTGGTATAGATGGATACAGGAACTTTCAAACCAAAGCTGAAGCACCACCAACGGCCAGGCAAAGAGATGATGCACAAGGATTATATTCTGTATATAATTCTTCAATTCAAATTGATACTTCCCGTAAATATCCTGTTTATCATAAATCCAGGCTGGTTTCCGGGGTTGAAAAAATGCCATACGTGTCTCATGTTGGGTTTTTTGAAAACTTCATCTTAGATATTGGTGGAACCAAAGGGAGCAAGACAGTGCAGAAAACCCGGGAAAATTTTTCCAGCATTGATTCAGAGACCAGTGTTGCTCCGATTATTTGTTATGAGTCCGTTTTTGGAGAATATGTCAGTAGCTATGTCAGGAAAGGGGCTGATGTTATTTTTATACTTACAAATGATGGCTGGCTCAGGAGTCCGGGATACATGCAACACCTGCACTTTGCAAGGCTCAGAGCTATTGAGACAAGAAGAGATATTGCCCGCTCTGCAAATACCGGGATATCGGCCTTTATAAATCAAAAGGGAGAGTTGCTGAAAACAACTGAATGGTGGGAAAGAAATGCTCTTAAAGGCACTCTAAATGCCAATAATGAACAAACTTTTTATGTTGAATACGGGGATTATATAGGAAGAGTCAGTACTTTTCTGGCTGTGTTTGCGTTATTATACTTAATAGCGAAAGTGTTAATGAGAAGCACCAAAAATGCTGAGAAGCTTTTGAGACTGAGAGAATAGTGCGCAATTTTTTGTTTATTCAAAAATATACATACTTATGTGCGGAAGATATGTTGAAGTTCAGAAAGTTGAAGTAATTGAGCAGAGGTTCAATGTTTCCGCTCCTTCCGGGTTAGGATATCAACCCAGCTATAATATTTCTCCAGGACAGTTTGCTCCTGTGATTACAAATGATAATCCTTCAGAATTACAATTGTTTCAATTTGGTTTAACTCCTTTTTGGGCAAAGAAGCCAATGTACTTATTTAATGCGAGAGCTGAGGGTGATAAAAATAAAGACAATAACCCGGCTTATTCAGGGTCAAAGGAAATTTTCAGGAAACCTGCTTTCAGAAAACAGATCCGTTCCCAACGATGTCTGGTTATCGCTGATGCATTTATTGAAGGATCTACAGAAGAAGGACTAAGTAAACCATACGTTGTCTATCTACGTAATTCTAATCGACCCTTTGCTTTTGCCGGAATATGGGATTCCTGGGGAAACAGCGAAACCGGCGATATTCTGAACACTTTTTCAATTATTACGACTGTTGCCAATTCTTTAATTCAGAAATTGCCTCATCATCGTTCACCTGTAATTTTGTCCCGCGAAGATGAGAAACGCTGGCTAAGTTCAGATATTTCCCTTGAGGAGACGCTTGAGATGTTAAAACCATATCCCCCGGAGCTTATGAATGCCTATCCCATATCCTCCCGGGTTAAAAACCCCAAAGAAGAAGGAAGACATCTCCTTGAGCCTACAGGAAATCCAGTAGAACCAGAACAACATTTTGATGTTAAGAAAGGATTGAGAAAAGAGGGAATGGGAAATAGAAAACGAAAATAATCAAATCGGGCCTCTTTTTTTAAATACCTTATATTATTTTTTGGTTAAACCTTATAGCCTTTTTACTTATCAAAGATTAAAAATAATAAACTCGTTTATCATGAAAACTATATTCCTTACTTTCTTTTCTGTATTTTTTTGTTTTTCTGTTTATGCTCAATCAGATAAATCATATTTTTTTATTGAAGAAGAAAACTTTAATTCGGATTTACCTTTTCCAGGTGAAGTGAGTGGACATAATTTTGGTGAATGGCATTTTTCACATGAGAATATCATACACTACCTAAAAACACTCACCGAAAAATCGGACAGACTCACAATGATAGAATATGGGAGGACCCATGAAAACCGGCCACTGTACCTTCTAATGGCAACATCAGCAGGCAATCAGAATGATCTTGAGACCATCAGGAAAAATCACCTTCAAAATATTTTTTCACCGGAAGATTCTTCAGATGATTCACCGCTCGTTTTATGGCTGGGTTATAGTGTGCATGGTAATGAAACCAGTCCGGCACATGCTTCAATGTTAACAGCATACTATCTTGCAGCTTCTCAGTCTGAAAAAGTTAAAAATATTTTAGACAGCACAGTTGTATTGATTGATCCATGTCTTAATCCCGATGGTTTTAACAGGGCGACTACCTGGAGTAACATGAACTCTCACAAAACAGATGTTACTCACCCTTCAAATCGTCAGTTTAATGAAGACTGGCCAGGAGGAAGAACAAACCATTATTGGTTCGATTTGAATCGTGACTGGCTACCTGCACAACACCCTGAAAGCCAATCCAGGTTAGACATGTTCCATAAGTGGAAACCCCATGTAACTACCGATCATCACGAAATGGGGTCAAGTTCAACATTTTTCTTTCAGCCGGGTGTACCGGAAAGGGTTAATCCACTTACACCAGATAAGAACCAGGTGCTTACTAAAGAAATATCAAAGTTTCATGCAAAAGCACTGGATAATATTGGAACACTTTATTTTAGTGAAGAAGGATTTGATGATTACTACTATGGGAAAGGTTCAACTTATCCTGATGTAAATGCTTCAATAGGTATTTTATTTGAGCAGGCAAGGGTATTGGGCAAGGCTGTTGAGACATCTCATGGAATGCTCACCTTCGCAGAAGCAATACGTAATCAGTTTACTGTGTCGGTTTCTACCCTTGAAGGTTCATTTGAAAAGCGTAAAGAATTACAGCAATTCCAGAAGGACTTTTATAGAAATGCCAAAAGAGAAGCTGAAGAGGCAGATGTAAAAGCATATGTATTCGGTGATGAGAAAGATCCTGTAAAATTGAATCATTTCCTGGAATTATTAGATAATCATGATATTAATGTCTATAATTTAAACCAAAAACTGGAGATAGAGGGTAAGAGTTTTAAGCCGGAATCAGCTTATATTGTCCCTGTTAAGCAGAATCAATATAGGATAATAAACAGTATGTTCGAGCAACAAACTGAATATGAGGACAGTATATTTTATGATATTTCAACCTGGACAATGCCACTGGCTTTTGACTTAGATTATGCTGAGCTTACAGGTAAATCTTTTGACAAAAGATATTTAGGTGATCTTCTGGATGATCCTGAGTATCCTAAGGGAGAAGTGAAAGGAGGACAAAGTTCAGTGGGTTATGTTGCTGATGGGAGCAGCTATAATATTCATGCATTTCTATACCAGTTGTTAGATAACGATATTATTGCAAAAGTTGCCGAAAATTCTTTTAAAACTATGGTTGATTCTGAAGAATATGAGTTTAATAACGGAAGTATTTTCATTCCCGCTGCAAAGCAGGATATGAGTGATGATGAATTATACCAAACTTTAAGTGAAGAGGCTGAACAATACGGAGTAGAATTATTGAGCTTACAAACAGGATTGTCTGTTGATGGAGTGGATATGGGAAGCTGGAGAATGAGCCCGGTTGAAAAGCCAGAAATTTTGTTAATTACAGGAAGCGGTATAAGTAGTTACTCCACAGGAGAAATATGGCATCTTTTGGATAACCGTATGGACATTCCGGTTGTAATGGCTAAAAACGACCGGATTTCCCGGGTAAATCTTGACGACTTCAATACGATTGTTCTTCCTTCAGGAAGCTATAACTGGAGTGAGAATATGAAAGAAAGGTTTAAAAGATGGGTAAGAAAAGGAGGGGTTGTTATCTCAATTTCCCGTGCAAACAGGATGCTTGAAGATATGGATTTGGTGGATTGGGAAGAAAAGAATGAAGAGGAGGATACTACAGAGGAATTTTTATCATACGATTCCAGGAGCCAACGCAGAAGATCAGAATCTGTAAGTGGTGTAATCTTAAATAGCTCAATAGATCCTACTCATCCGGTTTGTTACGGGATGAGTGCATCATCTATGCCTGTTTTTAAAAACAACAATTATTTTATTGAGATTTCAGAGGATCCTTATGCAACTCCAATGAGAATAGGCGAAGAACCGCTTTTAAGTGGATACTTGTCTTCAAAAAATCTAAAAAGAATCGAAAATACTGCTTGGTGTCTTGTTAAAAATCCTGGCAGGGGGACCATTATATCATTTGTTGATAGCCCAAATTTCAGGGGATTTTGGTATGGAACAAACAAAGTTTTCCTGAATTCTATTTTCTTTGGGCAGCATGTAAACTAATATTTGGTTAGAAAAGTAAAAAACACCGATGATTTAAGTTATTTGTAATATAACATCATCGGTGTTTTTTATTAAAAATCGTGCACAACAGTCGTTGAATAAATTGAGTGCAGGGTAACTGCATTATAAAAATGTAGCAGTATTAAAGGGAAAAATCCATTTTTTGGGTTTGTGTTCCTTCAATGGATTCCAGTTTCTTCTCCAGATTGTCCATTTCTGACTGAATACCAGTTAACTCCAGTAAGATTAAGCCTTCTTCACTTAACGTGTCATCACCTACTTCATGTAATCCTAACCTTGTTTTTATGGTTGAACCATACTGTGTTAGAATTTTTTGTACTTCTCCGGCTTCCTTTTTTCTGTCTGTTATCAGAATTCCTAAAATTCTTTTTTGTGTCATAATTTCAGTTTTTTTGGGTTTCACATATTATTTCTGCATTCTATATTCAGGCTATTTCTTGTTGTTGAATTTTTTAGTTAATAACGGAAGTCCATTGTTTTTACTTCTATTCCCCTGATTTCCCCAAGCCTATTTTCAAATTTTTCCCATTCTCTCGTACTTCCTTTCAGTTTCAGGATTATGAAAGCTTTTCTGCTGCTTATTTCAGGGGTTAATTCATGAAAACCCAGCCGGGTTTCTATGAGGGATGCAAATTCACTTAAAGCTGATTGCACCTGGTTTGATGCTTTAATCCTGTCTAAAACATTGATACCTATTATCTTAATTTTTTTCATATTGTTATCTTTAATTTTTTATAGGTCTTATGGACGTTTTGTACATTTTAATTGCATAAGCTTTATAAATATATTAAAAAAAGCGTAAAAAATGTATATTTGCCAGTAAAGGATTTTAATATCCTAAAATATTAAATAAAGAATATTAATTCATTCTGAGAACGAATAAAAATATAAACTTATGAAAAAACTGGTTTTATTTGCTTTGGTCCCCGTACTGTTGATTAGTTGCAGAAATAATGAAAGCTCCCGGGAAAAAGAGACTGAACAGAAGAAAGAAGACACTTCCGACGTAAAAGAAAGTACTTTAATAAGTGTAGGACAGAATGTTCCTCAATTTTCATTTGAAACTATTGAGGGTGAGGCTTATACTGTTTCTGAGCTGGAAGGAAATATTGTATTGTTGAATTTTTTTGCTACATGGTGTCCTTCATGCATGGAAGAAATGCCTGCTCTCCAGGAAAAGGTATGGGAAAAATACAAAGACCATGAAAACTTTTTTATGGTAAGTATTGGAAGAGAACATAATATGGATGAGATGAAAAAATTCCAGGAAAAAGAGGGTTATACCTTTAATTTTGCCCCGGATACCGGGCGAGTCATATACAACAAATTTGCTGAGAAGTATATTCCACGAAATGTTGTGGTTGGAGAGGACGGTAAAATTATTTATCAATGTACTGGTTACGATGAGGATGATTTTGAAGAAATGCTCAATCTTTTAGATGAGAAATTAGATTAAGTAAAGGCGACAGATACCTGGCGGAAAGAATAGAAGTCCATTCCAAAGACTATTAGCTAAGATGTGGTTGATGATTTTTGGGATGGACTTTTTTTACGGAAGAATATTTTGTATATTTGTGAAATAATTAACAGTAGATACTGAGAAACGGATACGTTCTGTTTCAAGGTTAAAGAAACAATCTAATCCGGAGGAAAAAACTGATGGAAAAGAGAATCGGAACCGCCATTATTCGTATAGTCGATAGACAAAATGTAGATTATCTTAATTCCATTCTTTCTAATCATGCTTCTTTAATTATAGGGCGTCAGGGCTTACCAAGAATAGACGGGACAAGTCTTATTTCACTTGTTTTAGAGGGCACTACTGATGAGATTGGTTCTTTAACCGGACAGATAGGCCGGCTGGAAGGTATTGAGATAAAATCAGTATTGCTTAAAAACAGTGAATGATGAGAATCTATATTTTTCTGGGTTTTATACTATTTTTTTCTTATAAAAATCTATTTTCTCAAGAAGGTAGTATAGAGGGAAAAGTCCTTGATCAAAGGAGTCAAGAACCTGTTGCCGGCGTGAACTTAATTCTGTCTCAGCCAGCTGGTGAATCCGGTTTACGAATAGCTCTGACTACATCAAATAACGGTAACTTTACTATTGATAATTTGCCATACGGGGAATATTTACTTTCCGCTTCTCATATCGGTTATAAGACTTTCCAGCAGGAAATACAAGTTAATGAAGATAAACAGGAACTTGTCATTGAGCTGGAAGAGAGGTTGGTGGACTTGGGTGAGATTGTTGTGAGCAGCTTACACCAGGATAAAAGGATGAAAAATGTATCACTACCCATAGAGGTGATACGGGAGGAACAAGCTGAACAACTGGCGGGTTTTACCCCCTCAGAATGGCTTGAGACTCAGCCTGGCGTTGCTTTAAAAGATGATGGCACATGGGCTGCTTCAATTAATATCAGGGGGCTGAATGAGGACCGGCTGGTGTCTTTAATTGACGGTAACAGAATAGAAACAGCTACAGATATTGCTGCTGGATTATCCATGATTGATGTTTCCGAACTGGAGAGAATAGAAGTAATTAAAGGAGCTTCCTCATCGCTATATGGAACTGGGGCGATGGGAGGTATTGTAAACTTTATTTCCAAGAGAGGTGTCTTTAGTGATGAACCCTACGTTGTGGGTGTCGTTGAAGCTGAATATCAATCAGTAAATGATTATTACGGGCAGAAATTTGCTGCTGAAGGAGGAAATGATGTAGCACATTTTAGACTTAGTGGAAAAATTCGTAATGCCGGAAGCGTAAAAACACCTGAAGGTATTCTTCCCAATAGCCAGTTTGGAGATCATAACTTTTCCCTGAATACTGGGGTAAAAACTTTCGCTGATCATAAGCTTTTATTTCAATTTCAGCGTTTTTCAGCGAATAATGTCGGTTTACCAGGAGGCGAACCATTCCCTGAACAAGCTAAAGCGACCTATACAGATGCAGACAGGAATATGGCAAGTATAGAATACAAAATAGATAAATTACTTCCATCTTTAGAGGAACTTTCATTAAAGTATTTCCATCAATACATTATCAGAGACGTATTGTTGGAACCAAATGTCACACAGACTAATGGAAACATGAGAATAACTCCTGAAAAAACCCTTCCCACAGGAAAACACAAAACCAATGGCGTTCAGCTTAAGACAAACTGGTCTTTAGGTCAGAAGCATAATATTACCGGTGGACTGGATTTATGGCAACGAAAATTAACCACCAAAAGGGTTAAATACATTACGCAGGAAATATTAGATGAGACTGGTGAACCCATTGATACCAATAACCTTGTTGTAGGGGAAGTTCCTATACCTGATTCAAAATTTGGAAGTGCTGGTTTTTTCATGCAAAATGACTATTATGTTTTTGACAATAGTTTAAAAATATCTATTGGTGGACGATATGATTTTATAAGGGTGTTTAACGAGGAGACCAAGGATCCGGAATATTTGATTAGGAACGAGTCTTTGGTTGAACCAACACCAAATCAGGTGGTTACTTTTAAGGAACAAACTGTTTATAATACTTCCTGGAGTGCTGACTTTGGTCTGTTATATCACCTTTCAGAGAATATTGACCTGACCATGAATGCAGGGCGCTCATTCAGATCCCCATCAATTGAAGAACGGTATAAGTATATTGACCTGGGTAATGTGTTGCGTCTGGGTGACCCGGAACTAAAACCTGAGGACGGTTATTCCTATGATTTGGGACTCAGGTTGTGGGGACAGAATTTTCATCTAAAAGCCAACGGGTTTCTTAATCATTTTTCAAACCTTGTGGTTGAACAACCTGGTACCTATGTGAAAGAATATCAAACAGGAGGTTATGATACATTACCGGCATTCATTAATGAAAATGTAGATAGAGCTCAGATATATGGTTTTGATCTGCAGGGTATGTATAGTTTTGCTCATAATTTTGTTATCCAGGGGAATGCTTCTTTTGTTCGTGGAAAAAACACCAAAAATCAAACAGACTTGCCTTTGATACCACCAATTAATGGACGATTAAGTGGCAGGTATAATCAAGATAGACTAGGTTCTGTTGCCTTGGTTGCTATCATGTATGACACACAGGATAAGGTTGCTGATAATGAAGAAACAACCAATGGATATGTGCTGTTTAATATTAATATGGCTTCAGAAGAAATTGATTTGGAATATTGTAAATTAAGAATTTTTGGAGGGATCAAAAATATATTCAATAAAGCATACAGGAATCATTTGTCCAGCAACCGGGGCATGATGGACCTTCAGCCAGGCAGGAATATCCATTTAAAAATGCAATTAAAGTTTTAATCAAAAAATAATTGATATTATGAAATTTAATCCAGGTAAATATAGCATAAAAGACGAACGCATGAAGCCGTTCATAGATCCTGATGAAATTTGGAGTTTTATAGAAAAAACGGGAGAACCATCCAAAGAGGAGGTCAGATCCATAATTCAGAAATCATTAAATAAAGAAAGACTGTCCTTAAAGGATACAGCTATACTTGTAAATGCCAGGGACCCTGAATTGATAGAAGAGATTAAGCAAGGAGCCCGGGATTTGAAAAATAAAATCTATGGCAACAGGATCGTTCTTTTTGCACCATTGTATATTGGCAATAAATGCACGAATGATTGTAAATATTGTGGTTTTAGGACTTCAAATAAATATGCGGTGAGAAGAACTTTAACTGATGATGAAATTGTCAGGGAAGTTGAAGCGCTTGAAGATAACGGACAGAAGAGATTAATACTGGTTTATGGGGAACACCCTGCGTATTCTCCGGATTATATTGCTCATACCGTTCAGAAGGTTTATGATGTGAAGAAAGGCAATGGCGAAATACGAAGGGTCAATATTAATGCTGCGCCATTGGATATCGAGGGTTTCCGTACGGTTGGAGCTGCCGGAATTGGTACATATCAGATATTCCAGGAAACCTACCACCCTGATGCCTACAAATGGTACCATCTTGGGGGTAAGAAACGTGATTATAACTGGCGTTTAACTTCACTCGATCGTGCACAGGAAGCAGGGGTAGATGATGTTGGTATAGGAGCATTGTTTGGTTTGTACGACTGGCGTTTTGAAGTTCTTTCTTTAGTGCGGCATACAAACCATTTAGAGGCATGTTATAATGTAGGACCTCATACCATTTCTTTTCCACGAATAAAAGATGCCTCAGCCCTTGACCTGGAGCCGGGATACGAAGTAAGTGATGATGAATTTTCGCGGATAATTGCTATCCTTCGGCTTGCTGTTCCTTATACAGGGTTAATTCTTACGGCACGGGAATCATCTAGCATCAGGAAAGAAGTTATGGACTTTGGTGTTAGTCAAATAGATGGAGGTACAAAAATTGAGCTTGGCTCTTATTCCGATACCAAAAATGAAGAACAAAACCTGAACAAAGAACAGTTTCATATAGGAGATTCCAGGTCTCTGGGTGAAGTGATAGATGAATTGCTTGAAGATGGGTACCTCCCTTCATTCTGCACTGCTTGCTATCGTTTGGGAAGAACAGGAGAGCACTTCATGGAGTTTTCCGTACCCGGTTTTATAAAAAGATATTGCACTCCCAACGCAATTCTGACCCTGGCCGAATATCTGGTGGATTATGCCACACCTGAGATAAGTGAGAAAGGATGGAAAGTAATTGAAAAAAATATACAAGAACTGGATGATTTTAAAAGAGTAGATGAATTGCGCAATAGAATTGAGCGTATTAAAGAAGGAGAGAGGGATTTGTATTTTTAAAAGTCAGGCAGAATGCAGATTGCTTAGAATATTCTCCATGATTTTTTTCATGGTTAATTGAATTATTCTTGCCAGGATTCAGGTTAAATTATTTCAGGAATATATATTTCTTACTAATCTAATATATCATTTTTAAATTTCATTTTTTAGACTATTTTTGAAGCCAATTTTTAACAGCAAAATATGAAATTATGAAGTTTTTTATAGATACTGCAAATCTGGATCAAATCAAAGAAGCACAAGATTTAGGTGTGTTAGATGGTGTAACAACGAATCCTTCATTGATGGCAAAAGAAGGAATAAAAGGACAGAAGAATGTTGAAGAGCATTATAAGCAAATTTGTGAAATTGTAGATGGAGATGTCAGTGCAGAAGTTATCGCTACTGATTTTGATGGTATGATGAGTGAAGCTGAGAATCTGGTCTCACTTCATCCACAGATAGTTGTCAAAATACCAATGATAAAAGATGGAGTTAAAGCAATCAAAGCGTTAAAAGAGAAAGGAATTCGTACGAATTGCACTTTGGTTTTCTCCACCGGACAAGCATTACTTGCTGCAAAGGCTGGAGCAACTTATGTGTCTCCTTTTATTGGTCGTTTGGACGATATATCTACCGATGGCGTTGCTTTAATACGCCAGATTGTTGATATGTACAACTATTATGGTTTTGAAACTCAAGTTCTGGCTGCATCTATTAGACACACTATGCATATTACACAAGTTGTAGAGGCAGGTGCTGATGTTGCTACTTGTCCGTTGAAACCTATTTTAGGTCTACTAAAGCACCCTTTAACTGACATTGGGCTGGAAAAATTTCTTGAAGATCACAGGAAATCAAACGAATAATATTCTGCAAATTTAGTGGAAATCTAATTGAAACCGCTATGAATCAACTCATATATAATAATCACATCATAGAGGTATCCTATAGGTCTTAAGAAAATTTAACAAATTTTCTAAGGAAAAGGGAGTTCTTTAAAGGATTCCCTTTTTTTTGTTAAAAACAATTTTGTTGCTTATCCGTTTACAATATTACACTGAATTTATTAGATTATTTTTCTTATCGTTTAACCCTCTAAAACTTACAAATATGCTATTAAAAATCCATTCAGTTAATCCCAGTCAGCGACAAATTCAACGTGTAGCCGAAACGCTGAGAAAAGATGGTCTTATTATTTATCCTACTGACACCGTTTATGCACTTGGATGGAGCATAAATAACACTAAATCCGGAGATGGGCTGAAAAAGATTGGTAAAAACAGGAAGAAACAAAACAATTATTCTTTGATTTGCAGTGATTTAAGTCAGGTTTCTGAATACGTTAAACCACTGGATAAGTCCACTTTTAAAATGCTAAAACATAATCTGCCCGGTCCCTTTACTTTTATATTACCCGCAAGCAATAAAGTACCTCAAATCTATCAGAGTAGAAAAAAGACAGTAGGAATTCGAATCCCAAACAATAATATTCCACTGGAAATTGTAAAAGAGTTAGGGCATCCAATAATGACTACCTCTCTTTATGATAATGACGATGAAATAATGGAATATATGATAGATCCAGAGCAGATTTTTAAGAAATATGATAAAAATGTAGATATTATTATCGATGGTGGTGCTGGTAACCTCGATGCATCTACTGTTGTTGACTGTACGGATACCGAACCGCTGATTGTGCGGGAGGGTTTAGGCGAACTGGTTGTTTAAAATATTCTGCAAAGAGAAAAAGTCTTGACTTGACATTTAAACTATATAAAATATATGCTCCCCGGTTTATTTTTTCCAGAAAGCCGGGGAGAATAGTATAAGAACCGTAAATAATTCGAGTCTGCCCAGTAACATAAGAAATGACAAGAAGAATTTACCAAAATCCGGGAAGTGTGCATAATTTTCTACAGGACCGACAGCCCCTATTCCCGGACCTATGTTTCCCAGGGATGCTGCAACAGCCCCTAGCGAAGATTTTAATTCATATCCCATTGAAGCTACTATAATTGTACTAATTCCGGTAATTGCCATGTAATAGACTACAAAAGCAAGAACATTGGTCATAATCTGCTGATCTATACTCTTCTTGTTCAGCCTAACGGGTATTACTGCCCTTGGGTGAATGAGTCGTTTTAATTCCATTACACTATTTTTGATTAACAGAGCAATTCGTACCATTTTTATACCCCCCCCAGTAGAACCAGCAGAACCACCAGTAAACATAAGGAAGAATATTATCACAGACAGAAAAGGAATCCACATAAGATAATCGGATGTTATATAGCCTGTGGTTGTTGTGATTGATACTACCTGGAAAATTGCATGCCTGAAGGAGCCTTCCAGGTTGTAAGTATTATGAATATACAGAAATGATGCTATCAAGATAGTGAAACCTATTAAGAAGCTAAGATAGAATCTGAATTCTTCATTCCTGAATATTTTTTTGAATTGAAAATGTAAACCGTAGTAAGATAGGGCGAAATTGGTTCCGGCCAGAAACATGAAAAATGTTATTACATACTGTACATAAGGTGAAAATTCTGCGATGCTTGATTGTTTGGTTGAGTATCCCCCGGTAGCCATAGTAGTGAAGCCGTGGTTGACCGAGTCAAATAAGCTGACCCCTCCTGCGTAAAGCAGAATGATTTCTGATATTGTGAATATCATATAGATCAACCACAATCGTTTTGCTGTTTCTTTTACCCTCGGATGAATTTTATCAGGTGTAGGACCTGGAACTTCAGCTATAAATAACTGCATGCCCCCGATCCCAAAAATCGGAAGAATAGCTAATGATAGTACGATAATTCCCATACCCCCCAACCATTGGGTCATGCTTCTCCAGAATAATAATCCATGGGGCAGTGCTTCAATATCTTCTAAAATAGTGGCACCAGTAGTAGTAAACCCTGAGATGGTTTCAAAATAGGCATCAGTAAATTCAGGTATATATCCACTGATTATAAATGGCAGCGATCCAAAAAGTGAGAAAAATATCCAAACCAGCGCTACGATTAAAAAACCTTCTCTTTTACCTATTGTGTATATTGAGGTTTTACTGGCTATCCAGCCTAAACCGCCTGCAATCATTGTAATCCCAGAGGCAATGGCCAGTGCAAATGTGTCATTTTCTTGGAAATAAACTGAAACGGATAAGGGGAGTAACATGCTTACTCCTTCTATTAACAGCAAAATGCTTATAATATTGATAACTATCCTGAAGTTTATCACGGTTTAGGATGGAAATAGGTTTCTAATTTTTTTACTGAAGAAGGCAGAGCAAATACAACAACTCTGTCATCAGGAAGAATTTTAGTGTCACCTTTAGCAATGAAGCTTTTGTTGCCTCGTATAATTCCTCCTACGATGGCATCTTTTGGGAATTGAATTTCTCGCAATCTTCCCTTTGTTATTTTTGACTTTGATTTTGCTACAAATTCAAGCACTTCTGCATCTGAACCTGTAAGGCATCGCATTGTTGATACCTCTGCGCTCATTGTGAATTTATATATTCGGCTGGCTGAAACCAGCTTTTTATTAATAATAGTATCCACCCCCATATTTTCACCAAGGTTAATATAGTCCATATTCTCAATTTCTGCAATGGTTTTTTTAACCCCTAATTTTTTTGCCAGGAGACATGATAGTAGATTTGTTTCGGAATTTCCGGTAACAGCAATGAATGTATCCATGTTTTCCAATCCTTCTTCTTTAAGCAGGTCTACATTTCTGCCATCGCCTTGAATGACCAGTGTATTATTTAGCCTGTCAGCCAGTAAGGCACTTTTTTCTTTATCTTGTTCTATGAGTTTAACGTTCATTTTATTTTCAAGGCTTAAGGCTGTTCTCAGACCTATTCTGCTGCCTCCCAGAATCATCACGTTTTTTACATTTAACTTTTTCTTTTTACCAGAATATCTTAACACATTATTAATTCCAGCTTTATTGGTGACAACGTATACCAAATCATTTACTTTAAATGTATCCAGTCCCCTTGGAATTATAGTTTCAGAATTTCTTGTTATAGCCACTGCCCGAAAGTCGTAGTCTTCAATTTCTTCTGTCACCTGGTGTAAGGTTTTTCCAATGACAGGTGCATTTTCTTCAAGTTTGAGTACATACAGGGAAAGTTTTCCACCTGTGAAGTCCACAATTTCAGAAGTTCCGGCTTGTGATACCATGCCGGTTATTTCTTTAGCGGTTATTCTCTCGGGATAGATGAGATGGTCAATGCCTAAAGTAGTGAAATGTGTTTTATTGATTGGACGTATATATTCCGGGTTGTCTACGCGGGCAATAGTTTGTTTTGCACCTAATCTTTTTGCAATAATAGCACTCGTAATATTCGTTTCTTCAGAATTTGTTACAGCTATAAATAGATCGGTTTTTTTTATATGTGCATCTTTCAGCGTATCAAAAGAAGTTGATTTGCCTACTATGGTCATTATATCCAAAGTTGCATTGATTCCTTCCAGGTTATTTTCATTATGGTCTATAATGACAATATCATGCAATTCACTGCTTAACATTTTAGCAAGATGCGTTCCAACATCTCCGGCTCCTGCAATTATGATTCTCATATCAATTATTTATTTAGAACCATTAATACGCTTAAATTTAACTTTTAGTATTCAGCCACAAAGAAAAACCTTGTTTGTTAATAATCAAATTTTTTCTGGATGTTTTTAAACTAAATCTATACAATATGCCCCATCTACTGATACATCATGAAAGGGAATTCCCTCCCTGTTAAGTTGTTCTTTCAGCTTTCTGCGCTTATAGTATGGTATTGAAGAATCTAAAATTATTAAGCCAAACTCGATTGTTTTTTTAAGCGTATTGATTTCAAATTGATTGTCTCTGGACAATATGACATAATCGACTTTTATTTTTGACTCTAACTTGTTTGTGTCAGGGTAATTTACTGAGGGGCGGAATATTGTTGTCCCTTTAAAATTCATAAAATTATTCACAACAAGATACTCATCTGTTGCTGGTTCTAAATTATGTGTCCTGTTTATATCTTTTATAGTCGGATTTTGAGCATCTCTGCTTTTCCAGTAATTCCGGGTGAAAAAATGTAACTGGGTTAAATTTTTTGGTCGCTTAGTGTTAAAGGTAGAATCCGTAATCACTAAGTTTTGCGAGTGACTAATATAATTGTATGCAGAGTGATTGGGAATGTTGTATATAATCAATTCTTTATTGTTTATGTTCGAGTGTTTTTCGGAAATATCAATCATTAAAAAAATTACAATTATGGTTAAAATTATTATGATTTGTTTACCTGATTTCTGAATAAGCAACCAGGCTGTCGCTAATATTGTACCGTATATTAAAATAACCTGGGCTGGATTTACATAGATGTCAGATAACACAGAAAAGGGTAGATTGCTGATTATTTCAAGGAATTTATTGAGAGCGTCAATTGTATTTTGTAATAACCATCCGAATATTTCTGCAATATTTTCAGCCAATGGATAAAGAAGAAAAAATAATATTCCTGTAATCACAATTATTGTTGCAGCTGGAATAGCAATAAAATTTGTCAACCAAAAATAGGTTGGAAACTGGTTGAAATAGTGAATTACCAGTGGGGCTGTTCCTATTTGTGCAGCTATAGCCACTGTAAGCCACTGCCATAATTTATCAGAAATACCGTATACCTGGATATTTTTATAAATCCTGGGTTGAAAGAAAACTATGCTTAATACTGCCAGGTAGGATAGCCGGAAACTTAGAGAGAACAGCAACAACGGGTTAATAAATAAAAGAATAAATGCAGAGAATGCCAATGTGTTGTAAATAGAGGAATCTCTTCCAGTTATCCGGGCGATAGCAATCAAGGTAAACATGAGTGTGGCACGGGCTACTGAAGCAGATAGTCCTGTAAGAAAAGCATAGCCAATGAGTAAGAAAACTATTAATAATGTTTTCAATATTTTTGTTGACTGCCGTTTTTCCATAAAAAACAGTATATAATGCAACAAGAGGTATATGATTCCTACATGCAGACCTGAAACGGCTAAGATATGAGATGCGCCGGACGCTGAGAAAGAATTTTTGATATCCTGGGTTAGGTAGTCTTTGTACCCAAGTACTAAAGCTGAAGCTACAGCAAGTTGATCTTGCTCTTTTACCTGGGTTTCTATTGCTTTGATTAATTGATGCCTGTAGCTATTCGATATACTCCTGACTGAATTGAGTGAATTTGTTTTAGGTTTGATTTTTTCCCACTTATCTGCTGGAATATATGCCTGGTGATAGATGGAATGCGCAGCAAGAAATTGTTTATAATTAAATTCTTTTGGGTTTCCATAATTTGTGATATTTGAGATGTTACTTTCGAAAATTATGTTGTCTCCGGGATTGAGATTAGAAGATTTACTATCTTTTTCTATGTAAGTTAATACTTTCGCATTTTGTTGAATCCAGTCGTTATTGTTTTGTTTTGCTTTTACGAGCAGGATCATTTCCGTACTGTTTTCTTTTTCTATTGGTATGTCTTGAACAACAGCTAAATATTGTTGAGATTTTTCATTTAAGGTGGGGATTTTCCGGGTTCTGTATTTAAGAATGGCAGAGCCTAAAGTTATTATAAGAAGAAAATACAACAGATTAAGGTATTTCTCTCCAATAAATTGAAATTTTAATGGGAGAAGTTTAAACAATATAATCAACAACAAATTCACACAAAAGAATATCTTTAGGAATTCCCAGTCAAATTTAAAATATTGCTGAACAACAATTCCCACAATGAAGGCAATGACAATTTTGATAAAGGGAGACCTTCTGAATTCCTGCATAAAAGTGGACTTTTACCATGTAAAGATGATAAAATTTGCAGAAATTTTAATAAAATTCAGACATTTGTTTTTAACCGTTTTTAAGCACTAAGCTTAATTTATTATCAATAATTTTATAATCAGGCGTTTGAATATATATCAGTTTGTTGTAAACTTTAGTATATAAAACTATCCATCACTGATTGTTATCATTTAATAATAAGTTTATAATTTATGATTTTATTGTTTATGCTGAAACGGATTAAATAGATACCGGTTGGATGTAATGAAATATCCACAGGATTTAAATTCTTTTTTAGTATATCATTTTGTACTACTTTTCCATTAACATCCATAATTTCAAAACCAATTATTTCTCCACTTGTGTTTTCTATAATTATTTTATCATCTGCAGGATTAGGATATACTTTTAATCCTTCAGATGATAAATCATTTATATTAGTTTCCTCTTCAATGAGAGTTATTTCGAGGCTTTTATTGGATGTAAGTTCAATACTATCTTCATGTTTGTCATATCCCTCAGCTGTGATGGTGTATTTATATTCTCCTGCAGGTAGTTCTATGACAGATTCTCCTCTACTATCTGTTGTATTACTCACAGTGTCCATGTTTATCTCAGCTGCTTCTATTAAATTACCGTTTGTATTGCTTATGATAAACTGGATAGAGTATATTTTTTCTAGGGAGATATTGTAAGTAGAGTCTTTTTCGATTGTAATTTCTTCATTGTAAGTTGTATGCCCTTCTTTTTCTATAAGACAGTTATATGTTCCTATTTTTAAGTCTGTAAAGCTAATTTCACCATTTTTATCTGTATTACCACTCATATCTCCGATTTCTACCGTTGCCTCCTCTATTCCTTTTCCATTATTATCAATTACCTGCACCGATATATCTAAAAGAATTGCTTCCATTGTTACCTCCACTGTTTTGTGGTTGTTTACATCGACAGTCCCCTCATAGGTGTCATAGTATTCATCTTCCACATCTGCCGTAAAGGGTTTATCCAGCTCGTATTCCACGTCGCTGAATGTGTATTTACCTTCCGATGTTTTTACAGTAGCATTGTTAAAAGCTATTTCTCCATCAATTGGAGTGGTTCCGTCTTCTTCATACAATTCAAAAGTGATATCATAAGTAGATACCTGCATTGTCACATTTTCAGTAATATCAGAAGATACCTCGAGAGTTCCGTTGACCTGGTCATACCCTTCTTTACTCACAGTGTATTCATATTCCCCGGGTTCTAAGGTAAATGTTGCTTCTCCCTGGTCATCAGTTTCAATAGCAGATTCAGCAAATTCAACTGTAGCATTTTCGATTGGCTCAGTTCCGTCAGTTACAGTGAAGGTGACCTCATTTATCTCCACACAGCTAATCTCGGCTTTCCAACCGTCTTTAGTTACAGAGCTATCTGAATAGAATTCAAAAGTAAGGGCTCCCTGTTTATTATCAGCGTAAATGGTTTCTGGTTTATTTTCATTGTCATATGTATCAATGAGTTTATCAGATGTGGATGTTCCATTGTATATTTTTAGCGAGTCATAATCTGTTTCCACGTCAAAACTCAGGAATTCAGCCTTTATTACTTTACCAGAGCTAGCTGGTTCAAATGTTATCGTATCGCTTTCATTATTGGAATATTCCCTGTCCGGTCCACCGGAGTCGTAGAATAGTCCGAAACAAGTGCTGACGGTGTCTTCTTTACTAATGATGTATTCTGGTATTTCGCCTATAGATACTTGCTTTGTAGTCTCGTCCTTATAATAATTGTTTTCACAGGCAGCTTGAATGTCTATGTCTGCAAGTGTTCCAATAGGAGTTGAGTCGTCAGCTGTTACCTTAAATGTAAGTGTTTGTGTCTCTCCTGCATTGATGTCGTAAGGCCCGTCGGTATCGTCATCAATAGTTAGTTCTGAAGCCTCTGTGTCCATTAAAGCTTCTACTCCTGCCACATCTGCATGGCCTGTATTTGTTATTTCTACTATAAGGTCAGCTGTTTCACCGGGGTCGAGTATACTATCATTATTCCCAGCTGCATCGTCGATATTGATTTCTCCAATTTCCAGCTCCGGAGCATTTAGTTGAATGTTAAAGTTAGATTTCCATGTATATTCCTTTTCTTCACTATCTTCGCCCGTGATATGCATTGTGAAAATGATATTATGCTGATCAGGAATTGAATCGCTGACTTCAAAAGCAAAAGCGCCAAAGATAAGGGAATCTTCTGCGGGCCCAATATCGCCGTAATCCTGCAGGCTGTCTGCCAATGAAACGTAGGGATCTTCAACAGACAAACTGTCAAACACATTAAAAGCCTCGTAAGAATCGCTCACGTTTGTAAGCGTAGCATCCAGGCTGATACTTTCACCATATTCTGCCTCACCGTTGTTGTTCCCGGTAGCATCGTCAATAGATATACTGTCTGGTTTAATGAATGGTTGATCTGATGGTAAAACAGTTATAGTTCCAATATATGGTTGTTTATTTTGGGCAGTAATGACTAAATCCGCTTCTCCTTCATTGTTTAGGGATTCAAAATTTAAAGTAACTTCTCCTGTTTTATCAGCTCTTTTTGCATCCAGCAGCTCGTCGTTAAAAGATAACGCTACATAAGCATAAGCCTCCGTATATACGGTTAACGAATTCATGCCTGCCATTAAAGTTGACGGAGTGGTTTTTACAGTTACTGTATCTGGTACTCCAAAATATGGAGTAAGTGAAGGGTCTCCCATTAAGTGATATATTTCCCAGTAGTATCCTTTTTTGTCGGAGGTTGAAGCTTCCACTGCCATATTTCCACCAACAACAGCTTGTCCTTGTGTTATGTACCAAGCTGAAGGATCGTCCATTTCGTTGGATTTTGTGTGGAACATGGCGTCATAAGCACCTGTTCCGGTCTCGTCATAAGAAGGTTCTGAATTAATATAAGTAGAAGAACCAATGCCCCACCAATAGTCTTCATCCCAGTATGTATAATTTGAACCACCAATATCGCCAATAGCTCCTTTGTTTTCTGCACGAAGGGCAGCTTCCCCAAAAGACTCATCATCATCAAATTTTACAGATTGGCAACAATTTCCTACCCAAAGGCCATATTTGCCCTCATTGGTAAGATTATCAACATCAGAAACAGAAAAACTTGGATCAGACCATCCGTTAGGGCTGCAATGTGCTGTGTAATTAGCATATGATACTCCATTATTAATGTTGTCGATAATCGAGTCGTGTAAAGCATCATTCTCTGCTGGCTGTAAAAATAAGCTTGAGTTTATGCCATTTACCTCGTTATAATAGTAATTTTCAGCATACCACATAGCTCCATTTCCATGAGTATCCTGGTAGTTGTCATCATGTCCTGAAACTAACAGAGCATTTCCAAGATAATCTGGCTCACTCATTTCATATTTTTCATATTCCAGGGTTTTATCTATTTGGGGCTGCAATTGTTCTGTGTTTTGTGCTGAAAAACGTCCGTAATAAACTTCAGGTAAAAAATCACCGGTGTATTCACAATAATATAAATCAGTTACATGATTATCTTCATTACCATCCCAGGCCGGGATTTGTTCCACATCTCCCACAAATAAAACAAAACTTGGAGCAGTTGGGTTTGGGTTATTGTATAAATCCTCAAGGTAGGATTTAATATCAGTCTTGCTTGTTCCAATTTCATCGGTATAGGCTTCGACTACATTATATCCCTTCAGCTCTTTCCAGTCGATAAAAGGTTGAAGTTGTTCTTCAAACATTCGGTCTGCAACAATAACATAAGTTATGGGAGAATCATCAATTAAATTTTTAGAATTGGATGGTTGATAATTAATAGCTCGGCTATGTAATTGTTCGAAATATGGATTGGTATATTCCTTTTTTACTTGTTTTTCTTTTGCATTATTGACATTTGTAAAGTTTACTTCAAATTTGATATTTGTATAAATTTTTAATTTGTTTTTGACAGGATTATATTTTAAAGGAGAAATTTGGAGCCTACCATAGCGGACATTTCTCATTGTGCCTCTATCTTCTATTTTAACTAGTTTATCCCCTATGAACTTATTCGTTTCATATATTTTTTCATTGAAATAGAACTTTTTGTTTTTCTTTTTATCATTTTTTGATTGAGAGGGTTGGGCTGGCATTATTTTGTTCTCTATACCTTTTTCTTTGAGGTCAATTTCTTCAACATCAAAAGAAATAATTTCAACCTCATAATCTGCACCTATAGGAATTTCTATCAATTTACTTATAACTGGTAGGTTTGGGGATCCTTTTCCGAAAATTTTCATTAACCCTTCTGTTCTAATTTGGCTAAATTCTCCACTTTTTGTCTTTTGAGGGATTATTTTAAACGTACCGGTTTTTTGTTCTGCTTTGAATCCTTCCTGGTTGTTTTCTTTGAGGTGAAACGAAAATTGTTTTGATTTTTTAGTTGAAATTGTTTTTTGACTAAAAGATGTGTTGGATGACAACAGGCAAAGAAAAATGACTGTAAGTATATAGGGGCTTCTCATTATGTTAGTTATTTGCTTGCAATGCTACTAAAATATCACGAAAATCGCAAAAGATATTTTATAGTCTGGAAATCCTTATCAGAGAATGGGCGTATTTGTAGATATAGCTATTTATAAATCAAAAATGTTTGTTTTAAATTTTTCAAGATAATCTATAACCATTGCATTATAGGAAGACTAATAGCTGAAAACCATAATTTTTAAATAAATTCATTCATTTTACTTTAAGCAAAATGTAAAAAAATCCCAAATTCCCTCACTATCAACAACACGATGCGATGAGCTGCGGGCTTCCCTGTCTGCGGATGATTGCCAAACATAAGGGAACATGGTGTGGTTCGGGGGTATGTTCTTTGTCGTTAGTACCATAAGATAACACGATACTGTGGAAATCATTTTCTTTGACGGATTCACAACTTTTTATAGTGAAGAACCTGACTTTTCACGTGAAATGCAGGAAGTTGGTGAAATTATCACAGAGAATATAAGGTTGTTTGAATGCATTGTGAGGCCTTTGCGGTATATCCTTAAAAAACATCGCTAAAAAGTAACCATCTTCCTTTTCCTTTCAGTGAATGTGGAAATTTTTTTAAACCCGATATTTTTTAGTAGTTCAGTCGCTTCCATGAAATATTGGCCTATCTGATCTGGTTTGTGAGCATCAGAATTTATCATCATGGGAATGTTGTTTTGATAACACATTTCAAGAAACGTTATATCTGGATAAAATTCTTTGCAAGGTTTGTTTTTACCGCTTGTATTCAGCTCAACCGTCATATTATTTGTGGCTATGGATTCAATTACCTTCTCATAAATTTCCATGGGCTTTTTTTTGGGTCTGTGATTGAACTTTTTAATTACATCTGCATGGCCTACTATATCGAACATTCCAGTGTTAACGGCACTGTTGAGCAGATTGAAATATTTCTCGTAGAGGGTTTCAATATCCTTATCATCATAGTGGTCTGGCGAAGTGTCAAAATTCCAGTATTCTATAAAGTGAATAGAGCCAATTACATAATCTAAGGGTAAAGAGCTAATAAGTTTTTCAGTTTCTTTTTCTTTGCCTGGTATGTAATCTATTTCAGCGCCGAATTTAATTTTCAGAGGAAGGTTGGTGTTTTCCTTAAGAGCTATAATTGTTTCTTTCATATATTGAATATCATTTTCATTGATACCCCATTCTGTGGGAACAATTGAAAAATGATCAGAAAAGCCGATTTCCTCAAATCCTTTTTCATAAGCAGCCTTTACGAATTCATTGTGCTTTCCTTTTCCGTCTGACAGGAATGTATGAGTGTGATAGTCTACGAGCATATAGTTGTTTGTTTTTTTATGTAACTTTTTATTTCTTCTTTTTGTTCAGAATTGAACCATTTTATTTCAGGATCCCTTGAGAACCATGTCATTTGTCTTTTTGCATATCTTCTTGAATTCCTTTTTATTAGTCTTATGGCTTCTTTGAAGGGAATTTTCCCGTCAAAATAATCGAAGAGCTCTTTATATCCTACCGTATTTAAGGGATTGAGATGTTTGAATTGATGCAGGTTTCTTGCTTCTTCCACCAGCCCTTCCTCTATCATTTTATCTACTCTATCATTGATGCGTTCGTACAATTCCTGCCGGTCTCTTGTTAATCCTATTTTATGGATATTGAATGTTCTTTTTTTGCTTGTTTTTGTCAGAAAACTTGAGTAAGGTTTTCCGGTTTGTATGGTGATTTCCAATGCTTTAAGAATTCTTTTCGGATTTTTAAGGTCTATTTTGTCATAAGAGGCTGGGTCCAGTTTTTTAAGGCTGTATCTCAGGCTTTCTATGCCTTCCTCATTATATTGTTTTATTAAGCTCGACCTGATTTCTGGTTCCACACGGGGTAATGCGTCAATCCCTTCGCAGACTGCATTAATGTATAGTCCGGAACCTCCTGTCATGATAATGAGGTCATTCTTTTGGAAATATTTTTCTAAAAATTGCATTACATCCAGTTCAAACATCCCTGCAGTATAAAATTCGTGGATGGTTTTATAGTCAATGAAATGGTGCTTTACTTTTTTCAGTTCTTCATGCGTAGGTTTGGCTGTTCCTATTTTCATCTCTTTGAATATCTGTCTTGAATCAGCAGAAATAATTTCTGTACCAAAACTTTCTGCAAGTTCAATACATAATTCTGTTTTACCGACAGCTGTCGGTCCTGCAATCACAACCAGGTGTTTTTGATTTTGTTTTGAGATCATTGGTTTTCCAAAGAAAGTAAAAATTTTATTGTGTCTATTTGATCTGCATAATCCCAGAGTTCTGGAGTTTGTGTTTTTCCAAAATCTATGGCATCCTTTATTTTCCCAGAATTAGATACTATACATTGAAGCTTGTTCTTTTGCATTTGCAGCTTATTATTGAGATTATTGATGTCAGTATACTCTTCATAAAATAAAGTTCCAACAGGAGAGGAGAGTCCTTCATCTTTTTTTAACAAGAGAAATCCATTGTCCAGATGAGGCGTTTGATTCATCAAATAAATAGCCCTGTTGTATTCATAATTGTTCATATATTTATTGTGTTGTTTTAACTCCTCTTCGTAATGATTAATGTTTTGGAAAAAGTGTTTAAAGCTGAATTTATGTGGAATATAAATTTTGGATATATTTCTGCATCCCATTCCGAAATATAAGAAAATATCATCGGCAAGTTTTGTTATGTCTTTGTCTGTCTCTTCACCAGTTAATACCGCGATGCTGTTTCGGTTTTTTCTGATTATATTCGGGTATTTACCGAAGTAATATTCAAAATAACGGGAACTATTGTCGCTCCCTGTAGCAATAATTGCATCAAATTTTTTCAGGGTTTCATTTTCAAACAGAATATACTTTTCCATCTCAGGCTCCATTTTTACTAGTATTTGCCTTATAGCCCCGGGGATTTCTTTGTCTTTTGAAGATAGCTTTCCATAATACACGTGTCCTGTAATTAAAATACATACAAAGTCATGAAATCCTACAAAAGGGATATTTCCTGCATTGACAACTCCTATTGTCAGAGGTTTTTTGTTTGATTTTTTTAACTCCGGGTAGTAGGACAGCCAACGGGTTATTTTGTCCTTCTGCAAAGCAGTGCCTAGATTTGCTAAGGCAGATAAAATATTTTGCTGTGTGAACCAGGGATTTTGCTCTTCTGCCAAAGGTAGAATATTATCGAGAATACTGTAATACTCCCTGAACTTTTTTTCTTTGTTATTATCGGCATAGGTTTTTAATATTTTTCCCAGGGTAGCAAATAAATTAACGCGTTCATTTATGGATAGTTGCATATGCTTAATTTTAATTTTTCAAAGGTCATATGGACGTTTCATATTTTTTTTATCTTGTTTCTACAAAAATAAAAAAGAGGACATACTTTGCCCTCTTTTTATTCTAAAATAAGTTCGGGTAATTTATAAAAGTGTTAGAAAAGTTATCATATCTAAGTTAAGATTTTCCATAAATGGCAATAGAGCAATTAGTCCGCCAAAAATGCCTACTATTGCAAGTATACCCAATAATATAAATAATCCGCCAAGACTTATTCCAATAATTGAACAGATACGTCCTGCTTTCAGATTTTTGTAAGATGATTCTGTGTATAATTGGGGGTTTGTATTGTATAAACTTATTGGATTAGCCGAAAGTACTAAACCAATTATTCCCAAAATAATTCCGAATAATCCATAACTGCAAAATACGGAAACAATTGATACTATTCCTAAAACCAATACAGCTGTTGAATTGGGCAATGGTTGTATAACGCCTTCCTGAGGCTTATGTTCTTGATTTGGTGTGTTTGAATTTTCCATAATTTTAATTTTTAATATATTAGTTTGAAAATATAATTTATAGTTA
>JBKGZD010000006.1:0-39014 GCA_046545795.1 Bacteroidales bacterium
GTGGTTTACCCTGTGAAATTCTGCTTCGCAGAATATTTCACAGGGTCATTCGGTTGTATTATCCACTGGCAGCACCTAAGTTAAATGCGTATAGCTATGTAGCAGCGAAACGTCTAATAGAAAATATGTGTTAAATAATTTCTGGGATATTCTTCAAAGCAAGCGCCTATGAAGACTTATAGAACAATTAAATATTTACTAAACAAAATCAACATGGATTTTTGAAAAAATTTTCAATATATTAAACCAAAAAATGAATATCCAACCTTTTAAGTTAGAAAGATATTTTGCAAAGTATGAATTTTCTTCTCCATACCTGCTAAGCTGCTCAGATTGCGAACCCCTTTCTTTAAGAGAGCTTCTTTCACTAGCAGATGGAGAAAGCATGAAATACTGGAACCTATTGAACCTTGGTTATACAGAAAGTCAGGGAAATCCTGTCCTGAGAGACGAAATAACAAAATTATACAATGGAGTAAATAGTGATGACATTGCTATAATGGCTCCAGAGGAGGGTATATTTATTGCAATGAATGTTTTGCTGGAAAAAGGAGATGAAGTCATAGTAACTTATCCGGGTTATCAATCATTATACGAAGTGGCCAGGTCAATAGGATGCAGAATTAAAAAATGGGAACCAAAATCAACTGACAGATGGCATTTTGATGTAGAAAGCCTGGAAACATTGATTACATCAAAAACAAAATTGATAATTATTAATTTCCCGCATAATCCCACAGGAAGTACTATAAGTAAAGAGGAACAATCACGGTTAATAGATTTAGCCGAAAAAAATGACGTCATAATTTTCTCCGATGAAATGTACCGCTACCTGGAGTTTAATGATGAGGACAGACTTCCTTCCTTGATTGATAAATCAGCAAACGCTATTGTTCTTGGCGGTATGTCTAAAAGCTTTGGACTAGCAGGTCTTCGAACCGGGTGGTTAATAACTAAGCAAAAAAAATGGATTGAAGAATTTATTCGCTTCAAGGATTATACAACAATATGCAATAGTGCGCCAAGTGAGGTCTTAGCTCTAATCGGCATTAGGGCAAAAGACAAAATAATCAGGAATAACCTTCATTTAATTGAGCAAAACTTGCAAATCCTCAATCAATTTTTCAAAGATTACAAAGGTTTTTTCAAATGGCGAAAGCCACGGGCAGGCACAATAGCTCTACCGGAATTATTAATTGATATGACTGCTGCAGAATTTTGTGACAAACTCAATAAGCAACAGGGAGTAATGCTTTTGCCGGGAGATGTTTATGAATTCGAAGGCAATCATTTCAGAATTGGTTTTGGAAGGAAAGATTTTCCAACAGCTTTGAAAAAACTCACTGAGTTTATCAAAAATCTTGAGTAACATATTGTCTGTGTTCTTCTGCCCGAACACTAAACAACATTTTACGGCATCAGGAATCAAACATTCATTCATTCAAAACCAGGTGTTTCTATTCCATATCCTGATGTATAAAAAACTGAGAACGGAGATTATCAAACATCCTGACTAAAACCAGAAGGGCCAAGGGAAGCACTGCAAGATGAAACTGCTGTGGTAAAGCTGACCATCCTAAAAGCAGAATAAGAACAGAAACAGTTATCATGATGGTGAATATTTTCAAAAGTGTTGTGCGGTTTTTTAGTAAAAAAAACACATAGAAGGCTGAAAGCGGACTAGCCCAAAGCATATCCAAATTTGCATTCATTGCTGTATGATCAGTACCTGTCCATAAAAACAAGAAGAATAACCCTAAAAGGCCGGTTACTGAAAAAAAGACAAGATCAAACAGTCGTCTTGAAGATTGAGTACAGAAAATTGTCAGTAAAATCACCAAGCCCAGAAAAACCCATGCTATCATTACAGGATTATTGAAAAACTGCCCAACAAAAGAAATGTCTTTTTTATTATCTTTTTCTTTTACAATTATTTTTTCAGGCCCCAGGACGCTCTTACCTCCAGAGACTTTGGCTCCCCGCTGCACGTTTTTCATATTATCCGAAAGATAATCAGGCAAGAACATCTGTTCTTCAAAATTTGCAGTTTTATCGGCAGGTAACCCAAGGGCAATATCAATGCCAAAGCCAGCCCACCTGGCATTTTTTAGATATTCATGTAACATTTGCCGGAAAGTTTTTTCTTCATAATCTCCTAAATCAAAAACATATTCTGTCTTTAACTGGGCTTTCACCACGTCCCATAATTTCGAGGAACAATTGTCATAGAAAAAATCATAGGTATAGTATCTGTTTTCCGGTTCATAATTCCACTCCAGAAATTCTATAACATCAGACTTTTCTTCTTCCGTTAAAATTAACTTCTCTTCCTTGACCTCCCTCCCTTCCCTGGCATACATCTGGAAAAAATAATAGGCCGGCTGAACAGCAAGTTTATACTTTAATTTGCCTTTAATGAATTTCCAGTAAAAATTGGGAGTATCAAAATCAAATACTCCATAATTAAAAATTATATCTGTATTGGTTGTACTATCTTTCACGCGAAAAGCACTGTGTCCAAAATGTGCATAAAGTTCCTCTGTTCCCGGAGAACAAGTAATCAAACTTATTTCAGCGTTTTTAGTGATTTCCTGGGCTGATAAAAAAGAAACATTTTGAAACAATAAAAAAAGAACGACAATTATTTTCAGTATCTTCATGTTGAATGGTTTATTTATTGAGTGTTCAATTAAGATGTAAGTTTTATATTTTTTATATACGAATTTCGAAACAATCCAACCAACAGCAAATATTTTTCACTTTACGTATTAAAGTTTCGTCTGAAAACACAGAGCACTGAATTCTTGTATTCGAGTCTATCAACAGGATTAACAAGAGGCATAGGCGGAGCCTTAACACCTTCAAAAAACATCATTTCTCCAACAAAGACACGTGCTTCATCCCATAAGTTCGCATTTAAAAAACTTTCCAATGTAACTGCACCACCTTCTATAATTACAGACATAATTCCTTTTGAATAGAGGTAATCACTTACCTGTTTTAGCAAATTTCCATTATAATCAAGTTTTATAAATTCTGTTTCATAGTCTGCATATTTATCTAGTCGTTTATTATCCACCGTTTTATCAACAAAAATTATAGTAGAATCATTATCATAAATCAATTTGTATCTCTGGTTAATTTCAAAATCTTTATCTAAAACAAAACGCAGCGGATTCTTCCCTGACCACTCACGAACATTCAATTGCGGATTATCTTTGATGGCAGTCTTGGAGCCAACCAAAATAGCACTTTCTTGTGTTCGCCACTTATGTACAAGACGTCTGGCAACGTTATCGGTAATCCAATTGGGAGCGATAGGATCATCGGGTTCTCGCTTCTTGTCAATGTAACCATCCTGCGATTGAGCCCATTTCAAAATAATATATGGCCTGCCCTGTTCGTAATAGCAGAAAAAACGTTTATTCAATTCCCTGCAAGCTTCCTCTAAAACACCTATAGTGACTTTGCATCCCGCTTCTTTCATTATCTTTACACCTTTACCTGAAACCTTGCCGGATGTATCCAGTGTTCCTACAACAACCTCCGGAATACCTTCCTCTACAATTCTATCAGCACAAGGAGGAGTTTTTCCATAATGCGAACAAGGCTCAAGATTGACGTATAATGTAGACTTTTTTAAAAGCGAACGATCTTTTACCGATTCAATAGCGTTTGCTTCTGCGTGCTTTTCGCCATGGGCTATATGGTAACCCTCTCCGATTATGTTATCATTATACACAATCACACTTCCTACCATTGGATTGGGATAAGTATTACCAGCTGCCAGAGATGCTAACTCCAGGCATCTTTCCATATATTTTTCATGGTGCTTTTTATCTATAACCATAATTCTTTTAATTGAAAATTCTTTTCTTTACCGGATCAATTCTCTTGGTATAAAAGCTCACCAATTATCCCTTTTAAATTTTATTTTGCTTTTATCTATGTTGACACTGATTTTATCAATTTGTTATTTTTGATGTATGAAACTTACAACCATTAACGAACTTTCAAAATATATAAAACAATCTCTTAAAGGAATATATCCAGACAGGGAGATTAAAAGCTTTATTGAACTCATATTTGAAAAAAAGGTAAATTTAAAAAAAACAAAGAGACTTTTAAATCCCGAATATAAATTAGACAACCAAACAACACAGGAAATTTTCCGAATAACTGAGCAATTAAAAAAATCAGTCCCAATCCAATATTTATTAGGAGAAACATATTTTTATGATCTGCCTTTCACTGTAAACAAAAACGTATTGATACCCAGGCAAGAAACAGAAGAGCTCGTCGATTGGATAATCCATGAGCAACAAGATGCTGATAAGATATTGGATATCGGAACAGGGAGCGGATGCATAGCTATTGCTCTTGCAAAAAATATTCCGGCAGCTAGTTTATACGCAATCGATTTTGATGACTCAATAATTGAGGTTGCAAAGCAAAATGCAAAACAAAATGCAGTTAGTATTCAGTTTTTCAAAAGTAATATACTCCAAGAGAAACCACATATAGAGAAATTAGACGTCATAGTAAGCAATCCGCCCTATGTTCTTGAGTCAGAAAAGCAGTATATGCACAAAAACGTATTGGATTTTGAACCGCAGAAATCTTTGTTTGTACCCGATTCTAATGCCTTAATCTTTTATCATAAAATAGCAGAATATTCAGCACAATACCTTGAAAATAGCGGTGCATTATACCTCGAAATTAACGAAAACAAAGCCAAAGAAACTGCTGACCTGCTTAAGGGATATGGATTCAGAAAAATCACTATCAAAAAAGATATTAATGAAAAAACAAGAATGATAAAAGCAGAAAAAAATGGATAACGATAACTATCAACAAAGGTTAGAATCTGCAAAAACAATATGCGCCAGAGGCGAAAAATGCGCTGATGATATTTACAAGAAAAACAGAAAATGGCAATTATCTGATGATGAAATAAATCAGATAATAAAATTTTTAAAAAAGGAGGGTTTTATTGATCATCAAAGATATGCCAAGGCATTTGCAAATGATAAGTTGAATTTTAATCACTGGGGAAGAAACAAAATCAAATATGGATTAATTAATAAAGGGATAGAAAAACAATTTATTGATGAAGCATTAGAAAACCTGGATGAAAACGTATATGCTGAAATATTAAAACAGGAAATTGACAAAAAACTTAAAAGCCTAACAAACAAAGACAATCATAAAAACAAACAAAGAATCATCCAGTATCTGCTCCAAAAGGGTTTTGAATATGGCAAGGTTTTTGAATTCATAGAGAAAAGAATGGAAAAGGACAATGACTAAGGGATAAAGGATAAAGTGGTAATTGATAAGGGAAAGTGCTATATTTACGAAAATAAAAATTACTTAAGATAGAAATTCAAATGGCACATCCATTCGATAAATGACCTTTACATTAATAAATGTATTCAATTATGAAATTTGCAAAATCTATCCTGGGCTTTTTAATATTTGGACTACTAATAAGTGTCTCGTCCTGTTCTTCATTAAATGTATCGGCAGGAAACAAAAAGAAACCGGACTGGGTAAAAAGCAGACCCGTAGATAACAACTATTATATCGGCATAGGGAGTGCAAATACATACGAAGACAATTATACTAAAGTGGCAAAAAATAATGCCCTCACTGATTTAATATCCGAAATTTCAGTAAAACTATCCAGCAATTCTGTTTTACGCCAATTTGAAGATGAATCCGGCTTCGAAGAAGAGTTTGAAGCGGTGACCAAAATGAATATGAAAGATGACCTTGAAGGCTATGAAGTTGTGGACTCCTGGGAAGGAGAAGATAAATACTGGGTATTTTACCGTTTATCAAAAGAAAAATACAAAAGACAAAAACGTGAAAAGCTGGAAAAAGCTAAATCTTTGGCTAAAGACTATTATGAAAAAGCCGGTGAAGCAAAAGAAGACACTGATATTCACAATGCTTTGAATTACTATGTGAAAGCTTTTGATGCTATTAAGATGCATCTGGACGAAGATTTATCCGTGTTCACACTAGATGGGCGCATTGAACTCACCAATGGGATATACCAGAATATACAGGAAATTTTCAGCTCTGTTGAATTTGTTCCCAAACAAGAAGAGTATAATTTAAAAACACTTTCAACCGGCAATCCTTCAATAGACGCTACAGCTTATTACAATAGCAGTGGAAAACGTCAACCAATCAAAAATCTACCAGTAAAATGTTTAATTCCTGATCCTTCAATTGACAAATCAGAATTGGTTAACAGCAACTCTTCAGGATTGATACACTGCAATATTGCAGAAATGCTTCCAAAAGGGAAAAAACAAAAAGTAGAAGTAAAACTGAATACTGGTACATATTTCGGTAATGGAAAAAATATTTTAAATAAAATGTTCTCCCGGGAAGGGAATGTACCATATCAATATATCACTATCAGTGTTTTCGATGTTAGTGCTTACTTAGAAACAACCGAAACAGAATTCGGCAAATTATCCTCCGGCCAGCCAGTTTCAAAAGTCGTCAAAAAAGAACTTGCCGAAAATTTCTTTTCTTTTGTAGAGTCAAAAGATAAAGCCGATGTTATTATAAAAGTCGAGGCAAACACAACAGAAGGAAAATTCGTAGACAAGTATGACCTGTATACAGCTTATATAAATTGCAATGTAAGTATAACAAATGCCCAAACAATGCGCGAAGTTTTCAGCAAAAGAATTCCCGGTATCAAGGGTATGAAAACCGGCGGCTATCAAATGGCAGCCCAGGATGCCCTGGAAAAGGCAGAAAAAGAAATTCAACAAAAAATAATACCTGAAATAAGAAAGCTAAGTTTTTAATTATTAAATCTTTAAGTTATGAAAACAAAATTGTACAATGTAAATCTTTTAATAGCAAGTGCCTTAATCTTAAGCCTTGGACTCAGCAGTTGCGGTTCTAAAAAGAAAGCAACAAATGTAGCAGAAGAGGAAGAAGAAAGAATCACTTTCTATTGCGACGGACCTGAATACAGAACGGACAAAAAAGCATTCCGTGCAAATGCTATTGGAGAAAGTCAAGACCAAATGACTGCAAGAAAAAAAGCGATGAGCAATGCAAAATCTGCATTAGCCGGCCAAGTGCAAACTGTAATCAAAGGAACCACAGACAACTATGTAAACTCCAGGGAGTTTAACAATGTGGAAGAAGTTGAAGAACGGTTTGAGTCACTTACCAGAGAAGTGATTAACCAGCAACTCAATGATGTAAGAACAATATGCCAGGAGCATACCCGTACTAAAGATGGTAAATACAAAACCTACCTGGCTATTGAGATGGGCATGGATGCCCTGGAAGAAGCACTCGACAATCGATTATCAAGAGACAAAAGGTTAAAAGTTGATTATGACTACGAGAAGTACAAAGAAACTTTTGATAAGGAAATGGAAAAACTTGAAAAAGAAGGAGATTATTAATCCATAACCCAGAACGTTTTATTTTTCTTAAATGGTTTTGTCGCTAAAAGGAACTCAGTTTTGGGTTCCTTTTTTGTTTTCTGCTTTTATCACTAATAAATTTTAAATAGATTTGCATAAAACATTAAAATATGATTGCAACAAAAGAAGAAATACAGCAAATCGAAAAGCGCAGAGATGCGCTGAGGAGGCATCTTTGACATCGATAACAAGAAAATTCAAATAGAAGAGGAAGAGGAAAAAACCCAGGCGCCTGATTTTTGGGACGATCCACAAGCTGCTGAAAAAAAGCTTAAAAAAATATCCAGAATCAAAGAATGGACAAAAGCCTTCGATGAAGTAGAAACCAACATTGAAGAGCTTAAAGTTATACTTGAATTCTACGAAGAAGGTGAAGCTGAAGAAAAAGATGTGGAGACCCAATATAATAAGACACTTAAGCTTATTGAGAGGCTGGAGCTAAAAAACATGCTGGGTAAGGAAGAAGATGTTCTCGGTGCTTATCTGCAGATTAATCCAGGTGCAGGTGGAACAGAAAGCCACGATTGGGCTGAAATGCTAATGCGAATGTATATACGCTGGGGTGAACGCAACAACTACAAAGTCAGCGAAGTTTACCTGCAACCCGGCGATGAAGCAGGAATTAAAACAGTAACATTAGAATTTGAAGGTGATTATGCCTACGGGTATCTCAAAGGAGAAAACGGAGTTCACCGTTTGGTACGTCTTTCGCCATTCGACTCTAACAATCGCCGCCATACTTCATTTGCCTCGGTCTTTGTTTCCCCGGTGGTAGATGAAAGTATTGAGATTAATATAAACCCTGCCGAAATTGAATGGGAAACTTTCCGGTCCAGTGGAGCAGGTGGACAACATGTGAATAAAGTTGAAACAGCAGTACGACTGAGACACCTGCCAACAGGAATAACAATAGAAAACCAGGAAACCAGGTCACAAGCAAAAAATAAAGACAAAGCTTTGTCGATGCTCAAATCACAACTCTACGAGATAGAAATACGAAAACAACTGGAAGAAAAAGAAAAAGTTGAAGAACAGAAGAAAAAAATTGAATGGGGTTCTCAAATCAGAAGTTATGTGCTGCATCCCTATAAAATGATTAAAGACCTGCGCACAGAACACGAAACTTCTAATGTGAAAGATGTTCTGGATGGCGACCTGAACGGTTTCATAAAAAGCTATCTTATGGAATTCGGAGGTAAATAATTCAAGGATATAAAACAAAAACTTTTGTATTATGAAAATATACCATTTCCCCAGGTGCAGTAAAAGCCGTGCAGGATTAAAATATCTACAGGAAAAAAACATTGAACCGGAAATAATTCAGTACCTCAAAGACAGTCCACTATCAGAGAAAAAGCTTCGCGAACTTTTAATGAAGCTCAATAAACACCCTAATGATATCATTCGAACACAGGAAAAAGTTTACAAAGAAAAATTTAAAGGAAAAAATTTTACCGAAGACGAATGGATAAAAATTTTACTGGAAAACCCTCGCCTTATACAAAGGCCAATAGTAGAAGGTAAATACAAAGCTGTAATTGGCAATCCACCAGAAAACATTGATAAATTATTTTAATTTTTGTATCTTTTGGATTCTAATTTGGCTGGTAAAACGCAACTTTTTGCCACAACCAGGTATTATTCTTAGTATTAACCCAAAACTATAGTTATATGCCAACTCCTGAATTTAAGTATCAAAATCCGTTCCCCACGGGGAAAGACGACACTGACTATTACTTATTAACAAAAGACCACGTCTCACTAGACAAATTTGACGGAAAAACGATTTTAAAAGTTGACCCGGAAGGACTTACAAAATTAGCCCAAACAGCATTCCGTGACACGTCTTTCATGCTTCGCACAGAACATCTTAAGCAAGTAGCAGAAATTCTGAAAGATGACGAAGCAAGTGAAAATGACAAATATGTTGCTCTTACTATGCTGCGCAATGCAGAGGTATCGGCAAAAGGACAACTTCCATTTTGCCAGGACACAGGCACAGCAACTGTTTTTGCAAAAAAGGGACAGCAAGTATGGACAGGAGGAAAAGATGAGGAGGCATTATCCAGAGGCATATATGAAACTTATACAAAAGAAAATCTCCGCTACTCACAAACTATTCCCCTGGATATGTATAATGAAAAAAACTCGGGAACAAATTTACCTGCCCAGATAGATATACATGCAACAGACGGAGACGAATACAACTTCTTGTTTGTAGCAAAAGGAGGAGGTTCCGCTAATAAGACAGCCCTATACCAACAAACAAAAGCCCTGCTGAATCCGGAAAAGCTTGAAAACTTCCTCATTGAAAAACTGAAATCGCTGGGTACAGCAGCATGCCCACCTTATCACGTTGCGTTTGTTGTGGGAGGAACATCAGCAGAAGCCAATTTAAAAACGGTAAAACTTGCCTCTACAAAATATCTTGACAATCTCCCCACAGAAGGAAATGAAGGCGGTCAGGCTTTCCGCGATATTGAGCTTGAAAAGAAAATCCTGAAAGCAGCATATAAATTAGGAATTGGAGCTCAGTTTGGCGGAAAATATTTTGCCCTGGATATTCGAATTATAAGACTTCCCAGGCATGGAGCATCATGCCCCGTCAGCATGGGAGTTTCATGCTCAGCAGACAGGAATATAAAAGCAAAAATTAACAAAGATGGAATATGGGTTGAAAAACTTGAAGACAATCCTGGAAGATTCATACCGGAAGAATATAGAAAAGAAGATGAAAAAGGAGCTGTGAATATCGACCTTGATAGACCAATGAAGGAAGTACTGGCTGAGTTATCAAAACATCCGGTGGGAACTCGTTTGTCTCTTAACGGAACAATTATCGTAGCAAGAGATATTGCACACGCAAAACTAAAAGAACGATTAGACAAAGGAGAAGGACTTCCGGACTATTTTAAAGAGCACCCGGTATACTACGCAGGACCTGCTAAAAAACCCGAAGGAATGCCTTCAGGCTCTTTCGGCCCAACAACGGCAGGAAGAATGGATCCGTACGTAGAACCATTCCAAAAAGCCGGAGGAAGCATGGTAATGATAGCCAAAGGAAACAGAAGTCAGCAAGTAACCGATGCATGTAACAAGTATGGTGGCTTTTACCTGGGAAGTATAGGGGGACCAGCAGCAATTCTGGCACAGGAAAACATCAAAAATGTTGAACTGCTTGAATACCCGGAACTAGGAATGGAAGCCATATATAAAATTGAGGTAGAAAACTTTCCTGCATTCATACTCGTTGATGATAAAGGAAACGACTTCTACAAAAAATTCAGCTAGTAAGCACGAGTAAGATAAGACAGAAAATTGTATTAAGATAATACGCTAACAGACATCAACATTAACAAATCTGTTAGCGTATTTTTTTAACAATTTAATAATAATAAATTCTGTAAACGTTATATCAAAATAGTGTAATATTACCTTGTTTAATAAACATAATGAGAGTGCCTGAAAAACATACCCCTAAAATGAAGCAAATAACATTTATATTATTCATTGTTTTTTTCATTTCACAACCAATTGTTGCACAAACCAATGATATACAAAGCAAAGAAGATTCACTTAAAATTGGACTTGTCCTTAGCGGGGGAGCTGCTAAAGGTTTGGCCCACATTGGAGTTTTAGAAGTGCTGGAAGAGGTTGGCATTCGTCCCGACTATCTGACCGGCACCAGTATGGGAGCTATCATAGGAGGTTTATATGCCATGGGGTACTCAACTGAAGAGTTGAGAGAAATATCAGCTTCAATTGACTGGGATAAGATGATGACAGACCAGGTTTCATTGAGGAATATTGTCATGGAAGAAAAAGAAGATTTTGAAAGATACCTGGTGGAATTCCCGGTGCGGAATTTGAAATTAAAACTACCATCAGGACTGACAGAAGGACATCAAATAGAAAGAGTCCTATCCGATCTTACATGGTCGGCAAAGGGAATACACAATTTTGACAGTCTTCCTATTCCCTTTCACTGCATGGCAGTCGATCTTATCGAAGGTGAAGTTGTTGAATTTGATTCAGGTGACTTACCCACAGCCATAAGGGCAAGCATGGCTATCCCTGGTATGTTTACTCCCGTACAGGTTGATTCATTGTTACTGGTTGACGGCGGGGTTATCAGAAACCTGCCGGTTGAGGAAGTAATAAACATGGGTGCAGACATTGTTATTGCAGTTTATGTTGGATATGAAGAAGAAGTAACCCCGGAAAGTCTGTCCTCCATGAACGAACTTCTAACACGAACTACGATTTTTATGGGAGTAATAGATACCAAAGAGCAAATGAAAATGGCAGATATATTAATCAAACCCAAATTGGAAGACATCCGGGCTATGGATTTCGGAGAAAGTGACACCATAGCAGCAAGGGGTAAAAAAGCAGCCCAGGATGTTAAAGATAAATTGACACAACTTGCAGACAGCCTGAACCTTTCATTTGACACTGTAAAAAAGACTCAGAGTCGTGAATTTGTAAATATTTCTGACGTAAAAGTAGAAAATGTACAGTATGTAGAAAAATCTTTTATATTAGGACAAGGGAACATTTTCCCGGGTAGCTATGTAACCCGCACAAAACTTAATAATGCTACAGAAAGATTATATGGCACTGGCTATTTCAGAAAAGTCGGTTATCGCCTGGAACACAAGGAAAACAATAAATATAATCTTGTATATAAGATAAAAGAAAATTCAAGGGCATTTCTAAAATTAGCGCCCCACTATGACAACCAGCTTGGTACAGGAATAACATTCAATGGAACCTTTAGAAACTACATTATTCCTTCATCCAGAATAAAATTAACACTAAATATTGCAGAAAACCCTGGCATGAAATTCAACGCTCACAAGTACGTAGGTAAAGAACAAAAACTTATGCTGCATAACTTTGTATGGTGGAGCAGGACTGAACTGCCTGTTTTTTACGAAGAAGAAAATATTGGAAATTATACACACAGACTATTAAAAACCGGCGTAGGCGGCAAATACAGTTTATCTTTCAATCAACAGGCGGGCTTTGATTTTTTCTATGAGAGGAACAACTTAAATCCCGGAGGTGGAGTAAAGGCTTATTACCCGGAAGCAGATTTCGAAAACTATGGATTCGGTGGTTTCGCTTTTCAAACATATTTCAAACACAATACACTGAACGATATCTATTTTGCGACAAGAGGTACAAAATTAGATATTGAGCTTAAAAGAGTAATGAAACCCATTGTCAATAAACACATAAGAGAAGAGCAAAGTATTGAAGAAGAAATACTCAAATTAAATCTTAAACCGTTCAATACACTCTACTTCAACTATGATAATTATTTTGAAATAGATCAAAGATCATCTCTTAAATTTGGAACTTCAGCAGGTTTTGTTTCTAAACAAACTCCAATCACCAATTTCTTTGCACTGGGGGGTGTTCTTTACACTGACAAATATACCTTTGAATCATTTTACGGAATGAATTTAGGAGAGCTGGTTGTACCAAATTTCTGGAAAATTGACGGGAAATTCAACTACCGGATAAAGCCACGGATATTCCTTACAGCAGCTGGCAATGTCCTATATACTGATAATAAAGTAGACCGGTTTTTTAAAGATATGAAAGATACTAAATGGCAAGACATCACAAAAGGCTTTGCCATGGGTATTAGAATAAACTCCCTCATCGGACCTATAAAACTCATGGTCGGTGATGTCAGCACTGATGCCAGGTTAAGGTGGTATTTCAGTCTCGGATATTCCTTCTGATTCCTTAGAAAGTCTTTTAATTAATAAATATTTTTCTTCATAATTATTGTATACACGAAACTATACACCGTATATATAGCAGTAATTTCAATACTTTTGACAGGTACCGTCAAGAGTAAACTATAGCAATGAAATACCTCTTCGGTGATTTACACATTTTTATGCTGAATTGACTGTAAACTATTCTCCTGGTTTCGCGTATTGCTTAAAGCCATCAGGAATTGCCTTGTAAAAAGAATTTGATGCAGGAATAACAGAAGCCTGTCCATTCTTTTCCAGGATATCCAGTCCATTATTTTTTGATAATAAAAAATGCAAAAAAGCCTCTGCTGCAGGTTTATTCGGTGCATTATTTAATATCGTAATCCCATATACCATAGGCTCACCTTCCACGGATATTTTTTCTTGGGGTCTTTTTCCCGATATCTCCACACTTGCAGTCTTGTAATAATCTTTATATTCAGGATTACCAAGATTAATTGAGTCGGGCAGTGCAATGTAATCTAAGCCATGCTGAACAGCAACAGAACGATAAATGAATATATAATCAAGTGCGTTTGACTCCAGTAGAGCCAATAAATCTGTCTCCTTTGGACGAATATAATTCGTATTTTTATTCAAAATTTTTTCTGCTAGTTGAGGGCATTTGTAATATTTTTCAGCAAGCTGAACTGTCAAAACACTTCTATAGCCGCAAGGATCAGCATCCGGGTCAGAACGTCCATAATCAACATCATCTCTAAGCAGTATTTCCGGCCAGTTTTCCCGGGAAATTTCACCAGCATACCTGGAGTTTTCGTCATAAACAAGCGCCAATTCATTTGAGGCAAATTTAATAAACCATGAAGTATAATCTGGGATAAGCAGATTCTCTATAACCTTATAATCAGCCGAAGCCATTAGGTCAGCTTCTCTTCCCAAATCTGAAATTTTCCTTGCAGCGTCGACGCTTCCCGAGGCTTCCATTTTCACCTTTACATCAGGGTACTGAACATTAAAGGAATCTGCTATTTCATGCATTGGAACTGTAAGACTGCCCGCATGAAAAATCACCAGCTCTCCCGAAATTTCCGAATCAGATTTATCTTTGTCTTTAGATTTACAACCTGTAAACAAAAATATAAAAACTACTAAACTGGCAAAGATAAGGTTAGCATTAGAAAAAAACTGCAACATCCTAATTATCATAAACTTAATTGTTGTGCCTCTATTCTTTATACATTAGTTCTGTTTTACACCTTTTCAACCTGGCATGCTGAGTATTTATATGATGGAATTTTTGAATATGGGTCTAGTTCTCCCCGTGTTAAGATATTAACTTTAGCTTCATGAAAGTGAAAGGGCATAAACAACTCTCCCTCAGCGACACCATCATCCACTCTAATGTTTGTTTCCAGCATTCCCCTGTTATTATAAATTTTTACCTTATCTCCATTTTCAAACCCTCTCTTTTCGGCATCCAGTGGATTCATCAGAACATATGGCTCATTTGCAAAATCATTCAGGGATTTGTTTCTCCTGGACATTGTTGAAGTATGATACTGGTATAAAATTCTGCCCGTATTAAGCAAAAATGGAAATTCCTTCGAAGGTCTTTCCTTTTGCTCCGCATGATGCACCGGATTGAGAATTCCAAATCCGCCAGGAGTTTTAAATTGATCTAAAAACAAAGTTTTTGTTCCGGGGTGGTTCTCATCAGGACAAGGCCACTGAACACCCTCATTTTCAATTCGTTTGTATGTAATCCCTGCCATAATCGGTGTGGCTTTTCTGATTTCTTCAAATATTTCCTTTGCATTTTTGTATTCTCCCAGATTATATCCCATTTTTCTCGCTATATTCATTATAATCTTCCAGTCTTCTTCGGCTTCTCCGGGCATTTCAACAGCTTTTCTCACTCTCAGTGTGCGTCTGTCACTATTAACAAAAGTTCCATCTTTTTCAGCAAAAGATGAAGCTGGCAAAATAACATCAGCAAATGGTGTCGTTTCAGTTGGGAAAATATCCTGAACCACAAGAAAATCCAGCTTTTTTAATGCTTCTTCCGTATGATTCAGATCAGGGTCTGTCATCATTGGATTTTCACCCATTATATACATCCCTTTGATTTTTTCATCATGAGCCGCATGCATTATTTCCACAGTTGTCAAGCCGGGTTCTGCCGGTAATTTTTCATATTCAACATTCCACAGTTTTGCCATCTTTCTCCTGTTTGTTTCATCGCTAACGGGAATATAACCGGGATAATTAATCGGCGAAACCCCTATATCTGTGACACCCTGCACATTATTCTGTCCTCTTGGAGGATCAATCCCAGCACCTTCTTTTCCAATCTGCCCTGTAATTAACATCATATTAATCAAAGAAAATACCATATGCGTTCCTACCACCTGCTGGCTCAATCCCATTCCGGTAGCAATCATCGCTTTGGAGGCCCCGGCATATATACGTGCAGCTTCTGTTATTTTAGACTTTGGCACACGTGTTATACGCTCCGTTTCTTCGGGTGTATATTTCTGAACCAATGATTTCAGTTGCTCAAAGGCCTTCATACCACCTTCTACCCGGGATTGTATAAAATCTTCGTCAATAAGATTTTCTTTTATAATAACATGCATTAATCCATTCAATAAAGCCACATCCGTACCCATTCTCGGCTGCAGCCAAACATCTGCATAATCCACCATCTTTGTCCACCGTGGGTCACAAACAATTATCTTATTACCCTTATATTGTCCATTTTTAACAAATGTGGCAGTTACCGGATGAGTATCAATGATATTGTTTCCAATAACAAACAGACAGTCAGTAGTTGCAAAATCTTCAATGGAATTACTTCCTGCTCCGCTGCCCAATGATTTTAACATTGCTGTAACAGTTGAAGCATGACATAGTCGCGTACAATAATCCAGGTTATTGTTGCCAAAAGCGATCCGGATAAATTTTTGGAAAATATAATTATCCTCATTGGTACATTTAGCAGACCCATAACCTGCAAGGGCTTCACTTCCATACTTTTCTTTTATTGTATTGAATTTTTCAGCTATTAAATCAGTTGCCTCCTCCCAGGAAGCCTCCACAAATTCCCCGTTTTTTTTAATTAATGGTTTTGTCAGCCTGTCTTTACTATGTACATAATCCAGTCCAAACCTGCCTTTAATACATAATCTTCCATCATTAGGCATAACATCTTCGACCCCTTCAGACCGCAGGATTTTTCCATCCTGTACAAAAAGCAACACCTGGCATCCGACTCCGCAATAAGGACAAGTTGTTCTGACCTTTTTTTCTATTTTATCAATATTGATTTCATCCCGGTGAGGTTTTTCCACCAAAGCACCTGTAGGACAAAGTTGAACACACTCTCCGCATCCATCACATTCTGATTCGTCCCATTTATCCAAACCTGCTATGATATATGATGTTATTCCGCGCTCACTGAATGACAGAACATTTTTCCCCTGTACTTCATCACATCCTTTAATACACCGGAAACACTTTATACATTTCGAGGCATCATATGTTAATACGGGAGATGTATCGTCAACAGGAAATTCAATATTCCCGGTAATCTTAGGGTATGACCTCGCGTCAGGATCATCGAGGTCATATTTTCGTACCCAATAGTGGAATTCATCCCAGTAAGTTCCGTCGTAGTGGTCATTATGTTCAGCCAGGAGATATTCCAGTGTACGTTTTCTTATAGAATCAATTTCTTCATCGAAAGCAGTAACATTCATCCCTTCACGTGCTTTAACCGTACAAGACATTATTAATCCTTTTTCTCCTTCTATTTTCACAACGCACATACGGCACGCTCCTGTTGGAGACAGCTTTTTATGATAACATAAATATGGAATATGAATGCCGTTATCCAGGGCTACTTGTAAAAGATTGGCACCCTCTTCTGCCTGAATTTTTTTATTATCAATTGTAAGATTAATTTTTTTACTCATAGCAACGGTCTTTATTAAAGTTCATCTTCAAAATATTGTAATATACTCCCTACAGGCAAAATATGAGAAGCTCCAAGGGGGCATAAAGAATTTTTCTGCATATATTCTGCTTCTGAGTTCATTTTATGCAGGATTTTCGTCCGCTCTGATTGTGATTTATCTTGCATTCCTTTCAACATTAAAACAAGTTGAGTGCTCCCCACTCTGCATGGCGTACATTTCCCGCAGGATTCATGTTCAAAAAATTCCAAAACAGACAAGAGCATATCATACAATGAGCGGTCTTCCCCCATTATCATAACAGCTCCAGAACCTAGTACTGCTCCTTTTTCTTTCAGAGTATCAAACCCTATGGGGGTATCCATAATGCTTTCATTGACAAATGTTCCAGCTGCACCACCAAAAATAGCTGCTTTAAATTTCTTATTATCCTTCATCCCTCCGCTAAACTCATCAATCAGCTGGCGCAGTGTAACTCCCATTTCCGTTTCATAATAACCAGGTTTTTCAACATCACCGCTAATGGTAAAAATTTTAGTGCCCGGTGAATTCTCTGTCCCATATTGAAGGTAATTTTCCTTTCCCTCATTTATGATAAATGGAATATGTGCAAAAGTTTCCACATTGTTGATGAGTGTTGGGCAACCAAACAGGCCTTTTTCCGCTGGAAAAGGTGGCTTAATTCTGGGATACCCTCTTTTTCCTTCCAAAGACTCAAGTAGTGTAAGCTCCTCACCACAAAGATATGAACCCGCTCCTAAACGTATTTCCAGTTCAAAAGAAAATTCACTTCCCAGAATATTATTTCCCAGTAGATTGGTCTCATAGCAATTTTTTATAGCTTGTCTGATTTTTTTTATCGAATCGATGTATTCGCCTCGTATGTAAATATATCCTTTTTCAGCTCCAATTGCTATAGCTGAGATAATCATACCTTCAATAATCAGATGCGGATCCTGTTCCATAATCACACGGTCTTTGAAAGTTCCCGGCTCACCTTCATCAGCATTACATACAATATATTTCGGACCGCAATAATGGCAAATGGCCTCATCTGTAAAACGGCTTTTCATACCTGCAGGAAAACCAGCGCCTCCTCTACCCCGTAGTTTGGATTGATGAATTTCCTCAATAATAGTAGTCGGTTCTTTTTCTAAAGCTGTTTCAACGGCTTTAAATCCTCCAGCATTTTTATAATCCTCAATACTGTATGGATCTATCTTACCTGCATTTTTTAGTGCTATTTTAGTTTCTTGCATCACTACTATGGGTTTTTATTTTCTGTATTTCTCAATGATATTGTCAATCTTACCAGTATCCAGATCGGTATATAAATCTTCATTCACCGTAAGTACAGGTGACTTATCGCACTGACCCAGGCATTCAGTTGTTTCCAGGGTGAATATTTTGTCTTGTGTCGTTCCCCCAATGTCTATCATAAGTTTGCTGCGCAGGTACGAAAGCATATCTGTAGCACCAACCATCCTGCACATAGGTGACCGGCACACTCTTATTATATTTTTGCCTCTTGGCTTAACACTTAGCATAGAATAATAAGTTATTACGCCATAGACGGCAGCATAGGTTGTATTCAAATAGGCTGCAACTTCCTTTATATCCTGCTCACTAACTCTATTATCCGGATTGTTTTGCTGGATATCATGTAAGATCATCAATAAATTATCTTTGGTAGCCGCATAATCTTGAAGGATATCTTTTGTAGTCATGATAGATAATTTTAGAATTTAACCTGCATCATTAATGATTGAATCATCAAACAAAAACAAGTTAAATATTTTATCAATAAAACAAGTTAAAAATAATGCATAAAAAAAAGCAAGTCAAGAAAAATTTGAAAGAAGATATTAAATTATATAGAATTATAAAACTGTAGATTTGTATTATCAGGTATAGCAGAAACTCATTTTTCAGAATTCTTAAGGTAATAACTGCCAGAAATATAAATCATTAAATAATACACTCCATTGAAACATCACTCCTCTGAAACAATCAAGGTATCTATTGTACTCTGGTATGAGTTGCGTGCTACATAGAACAGGTATTTTCCAACTGTTTGGGGAATAAAATCGATTATTGTATCTGCAGTAACAATTACTTCAGGGCAGGTACCTTCACTCTCATAAATTCCATAAGCAGACAAAGTATACGTAGTATCGGCAATAGAATCGAAAGCAAAAGTAAGGTTTCTCCAGCATCCATTATCTGCCTCGGCGATAGCCTCAATTTGTATAGTATCCGATACAACTGAAGAATCAGGAATATTAACCTCTGTTATGGGTACATAATCCGTTCGTTTTACGTAATAATCATCATCATCCATACAAGAAGCTAACAAAAAGATTATGCTAAGCGAATAAAAAATTGATCTCATAATTTTAATTTTTAATAATACTCTGCCGGAGTTAAAATATTAAAACGGATAATATCCGGCAGAATATTTTTTATTCTATACAAAGATACAAACAATATGAGAATTATTTTCAAAATCTCCTGTATTGTCTGTATGTCCGACAACTAAAAACTTTTTATCTTTATTTTGTTTAAGGTAGTTTGCTATAACAGCGAGAGTTTGGGAAGATTCCTCCTTAACTTCCGATTTCCCGGTATCAAAATATATATCATATATAGCAACACGTCCTTTCTCAGCAATCCCATCATTTAACGCATCAAGGGTCACCATGTCCATATCCATGGGTTCAGCCTCAACCGTCACCAATGTAAAATACACCTCATTATAGTGAGTATTCTGGCTGAAAAGCCATTAATAAAGAAAAAAATATCTGAAATTCGCTTAATACAGCGGTTTTAGTAACAATAAAAACAAAAAGGTGTAAATGAATATGGTTGTCCTAATCCGTAAATTCAACATTAATTTCCATTATTTCAGAATAAGAGGAAGTTTTCACTGGTGGTCCCCACCCTTGTGCTCCACATGTTACGAAAAAATGGGTATCATTAATCTCTGAATGCCCCCAGCTAATGCGATAAATAGCTTTTGTAATCAAATTAAAAGGGAAAAGTTGCCCATGATGTGTATGGCCGGATAACTGTAGGGCTATATCATTGCGGGATTTTTTTTCAAGTTCGTAAGGCTGATGGTCCAGGACAATTTTTGGTAAATGCCCAGGTGTAGCTTCCAACAATTGCTCCAGCGGCTTTCTTTGCCTGTCTTGCTTGTCTTTTCTGCCAATAAGCGTAAATACATCCTCAAATACCACAACAGTATCTTGTAAAAACTGAATTTTTGTTTTATCAAAAAAAGATAACTTATCACTGTTTCCGTAAAGTTCATGATTCCCCTCAGATGCATAAACGCCGTAAGGTGCCTCTATTTTGTCCAGTTCCTGTCTTATAAATTCAGATTTATCTTCGCCAGGTATACTCTCAATAAGATCGCCCGGGAAAAGAACAATATCAGGATTGGAGGAGTTGATTTTCTCAACAAACTGGCTAACAAATGACCGGTATGTCCGTTCGCTGAAATGAAAATCTGCAGCTAAAGCAATTTTTAAATTATCTACATCAGATGCCTGCCGCTTAATATCAATATTATATTCAGTGATACGGGTATTGTTAAAGTAATAAATTCCTGCAATATTGACTATTACAGTAACAAATAGTATCCCGGCAAATGAAACTACCCTGAACTTCCTGGTATTCAACGCAGAAGCCGAAATAAATTCAAACAGGCGGTTCAAAACTTTTGTTAAATCAATTAGCAGGTAAAGTAAAAACATATAAAGCAAAACGGGTAAATAATAATACCCAACCCAAAGGCTTAAACTCGCTATTTTGCTGTTAGTATTATGCTCGAGGGCTTCTCCAACAGGAAAAGCAGCTACAATCAAAAAAAATATTATTAAAAAAATTATCCTCTGTTTTTGATTGTCAAATAATTTCCTGAATCTTCTATACAGATAGTAATTGGGCAGCAGATATATAACCGTAAAAAGAAACCAAAATGCCCCATCCGTTATAAAATAACCACCTGCCATAACAACACTTAAAACAATAAAAAATAAAGTCTTCTTTTTTCGGTTCTGAATATTTGTAAATTTACCTTGTTTGCTCATTGATAGATTTTTATAAAAGTTATCTACTCCCCTAATTCCCTCATAAATTAACAAGTTAATATTTGCCAATTTTTACGTATAGAGAATTGTTACTTTTTATGACCTAAAACTATAAAAATTGCTTTTTGTTTTGCTGAATTATTTCATTATTATTGAAGTCTGTATTGCCATTAAAATATAAGTGGATGCAACTTACCAACAAGACAATATGGATAACAGGGGCTTCATCGGGAATAGGAGAAGCATTATCCATTGAACTGGCCAAAAGAAATAATACTATAATCATTTCAGGCAGAAATGAAAAAAGGCTGCAAAAAATCCGGCAAATATGTGAAAGCAACGGCAGCAAGACACAGATTATACCATTTGACCTTTCCAGTGAAGAAAATGTTAAACAGGCAGCAAAGGAAGTATTAAGCATTTATCCAAACATTAACGTGCTGATAAACAACGGTGGAATAAGCCAACGTTCACTCATCAGTGAAACTTCATCTGTTGTTGACCAAAAAATTATGGAAATTAATTATTTTAGCAATATAATGCTGACTAAAATGGTGCTTCCCTATATGCTTAAAAACGGAGGAGGACAGATTGCAGTAACCTCAAGCATTGTTGGGAAATTTGGTTTCCCCATGCGTTCCTCCTATTCGGCTTCCAAACATGCCCTGCACGGATTCTATGAAACACTCAGGCTGGAAATGAAAAAAGAAAATATTGCTGTAAACATAATATGCCCGGGAAGAATAAAGACAAATATTTCATATCACGCCCTTGACAAGGAAGGGAAAGAGCACGGAAAGTTAGACAAAGGACAAAAAAACGGAATGTCCGCGGAGAAATGTTCAAAAAAAATTATCAGGGGAATGGAAAAAAATAAAAAAGAAATTCTGGTTGGAGGAAAAGAGTTACTCATGGTGCATATAAAACGCTTTTTTCCGGGACTTTTTTATAAAATTGCAGGGAGTATAAAGCAATAAAGTTTGAAAATATAATTAATCCTGCAATATTTAAAAGACAAAACAAGCACCAAAAAATAAATTACAGATGACGAAAAATGTAATCATCAGCGGAATTCAACAAATAGGAATAGGAATAGAGAATATTCATGAAGCCTGGAAATGGTATAATGACGTATTTGGAACAGATATCAGGGTTTTTGAAGATAGTGCGATAGCCTATCTAATGCTGCCCTACACAGGAGGCTTACCCCAGAGGAGACATGCAGCACTGGCGTTCAATTTGCAAGGTGGAGGCGGGTTGGAAATATGGCAATATAAAGAAAGAAAACCTCAAAAAGCTAAATTTCAATTGCTCCTCGGAGACCTGGGAATCTATGCAGCTAAAGTAAAATGTAAAAATATAAGAGAGACATATGAAATATTCAGGGAAAAACAAATCAATATTATAGATGAACCCCGCAAATCCCCTGATGGAAAAGAAACATTTTTTATTACAGACCCCTATGGCAATCATTTCCAATTGGTAGAATCCAATGACTGGTATAAAGATGAGAAAAAGCCAACGGGTGGCACATACGGTGCGTGCATTGGTGTATCTGATATTGAAAAAGCAAGACGGGTATACACAGATATCCTGGGATACGACAAAGTAATCTATGACAAAGAAGATGAATTCAGCGATTTGTCAAAGCTCCCGGGTGGTAATTATCATTTCAGACGTGTATTGCTAACACACAGCCAGCCAAGACAAGGAGGTTTTTCTCCGCTACTGGGAGAGAGTTATATCGAACTTTTTGAAGTGAAGGAGCGTCAGCCAAAACATATATACAAAGACAGATTCTGGGGTGATCCGGGATTTATTCACCTTTGTTTCGACATTCATGGCATGAAACTATTACGCAAAAAATGTGAAGAAACAGGCCACTGCTTCACAGTAGACAGCAATGTAGAGCGTAATTCAGACCATAGTTTCGATATGGGAGAAGCAGCAGGACATTTCTCATATATTGAAGACCCGGACGGAACCTTAATAGAATTTGTCGAAACCCATAAAGTTCCTGTCATTAAAAAATTCGGTTGGTATATCAATCTCCGGAAAAGAAAACCAGAAAAACCTTTGCCTAACTGGATGATAAAAGCACTATCATTCAACAGGGTAAAATTTAAGAAATGACAAAGCAAAAATCTTATTGCTGTAATTAAGTAATGAATTGTTTCTTTATGATCGCATTCCACTTTTTTTGTCTTATTTTTAACCTCATGCCGCAATAAAACTAAATTAGTTTACTATGAAGAAACTAAAAACCATTTTTAATAGCGATAATTTTCTCTTTTCATCCTGGTTTATGGGGGTGTTATTTATTCTTTTTGCTGTATCAATGGCATTTGCAACTTTCATTGAAAATGACTACGGACAAATGGCTGCAAGGGAAGTTGTTTATAATACAAAATGGTTTGAAGGCATTTTTCTGCTGATGGTTATAAATTTCACCGGGCATATAGTCAGATATAAACTCTACAGATGGAAAAAGTTGCCACAAATGATGCTTCATGTAGCATTTATCCTCATAATAGCCGGAGCTGCTATTACAAGATACGCAGGCTATGAAGGAACAATTCATCTAAGAGAAGGACAAACAAAAAACAAAATTCAAACAATAGATCAGTACCTTAAACTCAATATTACCGATAAAAACAACAATTCTCTCTATTCATCGGCAGAAAAATTTACGGTAACACCAATAACATCAGACAACTATAGCAAATCTGTAAAAACAGAAGGCTATGAATACAAGATTGATTATAAGGGGTATATCCCAAATGCTGTAAAAAAAGTTGCCGAAGATCCAAATGGCCAGCCTCTGATACATTTACTTGTCTCCCGCGATATGGAAACAACCCACAATATTATATTAGAGGAAGGACAAGTTAAGAATATAGCAAATATGAGCTTTGGGTTGAATAATGATAAAAATGCAGATGTAAACATACAACAACAGGGAGACAGATTCATAATGAAACTTCCATGGGAAGTACAAAGACTTAATATGAATACCAGGGAGACTGAAAATTTTTCAAAAGATGAGACAATACCCTTTGAAGAGCTTTTTATATACAATATCAAAGGATGGCGAATAGTTGTGCGTGAAGTAACTCCTTCAGGGATAATTAAACCCGCTAAAGCTCAACAGAGAGATCAGCAAATGCATGATGCGCTTCATTTTGAATTAGAAGATGGAAAGAAAACTTCTGATATGTTTCTATGGATGAATGGAGATTCTTCTTCAACTGCCAAATATTCAAATAATGGCCACCTCGTTGAACTGCATTATGCCCCAAAAACAATACAATTGCCTTTTTCTCTGAAATTAAACGAATTTATCATGGAGCGATATCCGGGTTCTGATGCGCCTTCTTCATATAAAAGTGATGTGACTGTCATGGACAATGAAAATAATGAAGAATTTTCTTATATGATATTTATGAACAATATCCTAAAGTACAGGGGATATCGTTTTTTTCAGTCATCTTTCGATAAAGACGAACAAGGCTCTGTATTATCAGTAAATTACGACGTAGCAGGAATGTCAGCTACATATTCCGGTTATACGCTGCTATTTCTTTGTATTATCTTATCATTAATCAACAAACATTCACTTTTCCGAAAAGCCAACCCGGGTTTCTGGCCTGCACCCAGACTAAAATCAACAACTGCAGCTATATTATTTCTGTTTCTAGGGATATCTTCCACATACGCTGCCGGAGAGAAGTTTGAACCTGATAAAAAAGTTGCGGATGAGTTTGGAGAAATATTGGTGCAAGATCAAAAGGGAAGAACAAAACCACTGTATACTTTAAGTGATGAAATTTTAAGAAAAGTAAGCAGAAGCCACACATATAATGGATTATCTTCCATGCAGGTCTTCCTCGGTATGTATTATGATTTTGAAAACTGGAAAAATGTCCCGCTTATCAAAGTTGGCAATAGTGAAGTAAAAAAAATCATCGGGCTGAAAGGAGATTATGCAGCTTTCACAGATATAGTACCTCCAGGTCAGAATCGTTATAAATTAAGGGAATATGTACAAAGAGCCTATGAAAAGTCAGCTGGAGAAAGAGATAAGTTTGATAAAGAAGTGATGAAGGTTGATGAGAGAATGAATATCTGTTTTATGATTATGCAAGGAGAATTTCTGAAAATATTTCCATACGAAAATGAAGAAGGGAAATGGGCAACCCCGGAAAAAATCCTTGAGCATACCGACAATAAAAAAGATTCCAGTTTTTATAAAAATATTCTTCCTGATTTCAAAAATGAGATAGCAAAGGGAAATAATGAGAATGCCACAGAACTTATTCATTCTTTAAAAAATTACCAGAGAGAAAATGCTACATATAAATTACCATCGGAAAAGAAAGTAAATATTGAAATCCTATACCACAAGAGTAAAATTTTTGAGCGTCTTTTCCCATTTTTCGCAATTACAGGACTTATAATGCTTACTCTTCTTTTTATACGTATAATCAAGGGAAAGCGAGTTGCTCCTGTCATGATAAAAATACTCACCGCACTGATTGCATTGGGATTTTTACTCCAAACAACCGGACTGGGAGTTCGGTGGTACATTTCAGGCCATGCTCCAATGAGCAATGGATATGAATCAATGCTGTTTGTTTCGTGGGCTACAATATTAGCAGGTTTTTTATTCCTTAAAAAATCAAAACTAACCCTTGCCGCCACGGCACTTTTAGCAGCATTTGCTTTAATGGTAGCACATATGGGCTTTATGGACCCCGAAATCACCAACCTGGTACCGGTGCTACAGTCATACTGGCTCACTCTTCATGTTTCAATAATTACAAGTAGCTATGGGTTCCTCGCTTTATCAGCTATTCTGGGATTGATTAATGTGGTATCTTTTTTAAGCATATCACGGAAAAATCACACCAGAATTTTACCTTCAATTCAGGAGTTAACAGTAATTAATTACAAATCAATGACCATAGGGCTGTATTTATTAACCATTGGAACTTTCCTGGGTGCTATATGGGCAAATGAATCATGGGGAAGATATTGGGGCTGGGACCCTAAAGAAACATGGTCGCTTATTACCATAATTGTGTACAGTTTTATTATACATTCGAGAATCATCCCGGGACTGAAAACCTTGTTTTCTTTCAATGTAATGGCTCTTTTCGGATTTTCTTCAGTGCTGATGACATATTTTGGAGTAAACTACTACCTGTCAGGTCTGCATTCATACGCAGGAGGTGACCCCGTACCGGTACCGCCTTTTGTCTATATTTCAGTAATAATATTAATAGTATTAACTGTGGTCGCATATGTCAATAAGAAGAAAACACTGATGGTGAAAGAAGTGTAACAAAATATGATTTCAAAAAAATCATTTAGAATTATTCTAAATATTCATATCCTAAATTCTTTATAACAAATTACTTCAAAATCAAAAAATATTTTTTATATATTACCCCTTGAAAATGTGTAGTTTAAAAATAAAACAGATTGCCTATGAAAGCTGTAAAACAACTTCAACCTCTATCGATCTGGCTAATGCGTATAGCCGCAACACTATTCATTCTGCTTGCCTATTACAATACATTTATCACATTCAACACATCGAGCATTACATTCTATCTCTCAGCAGTATTCCTGGTATTCGGAATTTTATTATTCATTGGAGGATTTCTAAAAACCAGCAATTTGACGGTAATTTCCTCGATTATTCTGATACTGGCAACAGGTTATCATGCCTTTTTGAACCTGCAATCCGGGTTTGATTACAATTTTGGAGTATATGTAATTCTTGGTTCCCTATTTGTTTATTTTTTAGCACACGGAAATCCCAGAACCTAAAAACAATAAGACATGGAAGAAAATAAACCAAACCGTTATAACAGGAGGCATTTTCTCCAGAACATTGTATATGGTGGTGCCGGAGTTATAATACTTGGCTCCTGGGGAATTAAATTTATCACCGATGAACAAAAACAGATCATCAAAGCCATATCTGTTGATTTTGATAAATGTACAGGTTGTAGAACCTGCGAGGCTGTTTGCGCTGCATCCAATCATCCAGTAAAAATTAACGGAGAAAGGGTCAGCGGATTAGGAAACCCGTTTTTATCGAATATCAAAGTTCACCATTTTAATCCGGATGTAGATATACCGGTAACCTGTGCTCTTTGTCCAGACACACCATGTATAAAGGCATGCCCTGTAGCGCCTGATATAAAAACAGGCAGAAAAGCTTTATACAGGGATGAGGAACTACTCACCATCAAAAATGACAAAGAGCGATGTTTAGGGTGTGGTGAGTGTGCAAAAGCATGTGAAAATATGAGGGCAGGCGTAATTTATCCTAACGAAAAAACAGGCAAACCCGAAAGAATATGCACACTGTGCAATGGAAGTCCACAATGCGTTGAATATTGCCCTTATGATGCACTGGATTATATTGAAATGCCAATAGATAGGGATTTAAAAAATCTTTCTCCCAAAAAAATTGCACAACGGTTAATTAAAAAATATTACAACATTGAAATTACGGAGGCTGAATTATGAAACCCAACGGATACTATGGCAAACTACTGGAAGTAAACCTCACAAACGGCAAAATAAAAAAAACAGAAATTGCCGGGGAAGACCTTAATAAATTTATCGGCGGAAGAGGTTTAGGGGCCAAACTCCTATGGGACAGGCTGCCGGAACCCGGAGTTGATCCTCTGTCACCGAAAAATCCTATTTTATTTATGCCCGGTCCTTTTTCAGGCTTTCCAATACCATCAGCCTCCCGCACATGCGTGGTAACAAAATCACCCAGAACATCACCAGTAAATTCTTCATACAAACATGCCTCCTCAATAAGTTATTCCAACATTGGAGGATTCTGGGGACCTGAGCTACGATTTGCGGGTTATGATGGATTATTGGTTACGGGTAAGGCGGAAAAACCAGTATATTTAAAAATTGAAGATGATAAAGTTGAAATAAAAGATGCCTCAAAATACTGGGGCATGGGGACTGATGATTTTGATGTAGAAATATACCATGAACTAAAAGACCGGAAATTTGAAACCTGCTATATTGGGCCGGCAGGGGAAAATTTAGTTCCCATGGCAGCCATTCTGCATACTGCTGCCAGAGCAGCAGGAAGAGGTGGAACAGGCTGTGTTATGGGCTCAAAAAACCTCAAGGCAGTTGCTGTTAAAGGAACTCAACAACCCCCTGTTGCAAAGCAAAAAGAATACCTTGAGCTTCTCGAAAAAATCAGGCAGTCCTTTATGGAGAAAAATGAAGATTTGAAATTCTGGCGCTATGGGGGAACCGCTAACGCCCTGGAAAGCTCAAGCGAAAACGGAACACAAGCTGTGAAAAATTATAGCGAAGGCTCTTTCAAAGAAATCAAAGAAATTGGCACTGAAGCCAACAGGGAAAAAGTATGGAAAAGAGATTTTGCCTGTTATGCATGTCAATTGTCATGTAAAAAAAGCGGAATAGCCAAAGGCAGTTATGCAGTTATGGTGCATGACGGGCCGGAATATGAAACCGGGACTATGCTGGGAGCCAATCTTGGAATATCAGACTTAGCAGGGCTCCACAAGTTAATAGCTGTAGCTGATGACTATGGTGTAGACATTATTTCCATGGGGAATACAATTGGCTTTTTAATGGAAGCTTATGAAAGAGGATTAATAGACAAAAATTACCTTGACGGCATAGACTTAAAATGGGGAAATGTAGAGGCGGCACTGGAAATGACACATAAAATATGCAAAAGAGAAGGCATAGGAGATTTAGCTTGCAAAGGGACAAAAGTCATGGCCAGTGAAATAGGTGGTGAAAGTCCAAATTTTGCAATAAATGTCAAGGGACATGAACTGGCTGCATGGAACGTCCCCGTAAACAATGAATGGTGGTCAGTCTGTTATGCCACAAGCAACCGGGGAGCATGTCACCTGAATGGAGGTACTCCTGAAGCACAAGATGAACGTGCACTGGAAGATTCTATTGGTGCATGCAGCTTTGCCGGAAACTGGTATAAAGACGAAGTAGCCTACGAAAAATTCCTTTCTGCCATCACAGGCATCGATTGGAATAAAGAGGAATTCCGAAAAGCAGGAACACGAATTTTTACGCTTGAAAAAATGTTCAACTACAGGGAAGGTTTCAGAAGGGAAGATGACAGCATTCCTGAAAAATTCTTCCGTAATGAATTTTCCTATGGTGACCACAAAGGAGCAATAGTGGAAAGAAATGACTTTACAAGTTATATGGACAAATATTATGAAGAAAGAAGATGGGATAAAAAGACATCCCGTCCAAATGATGAAGTATTAAAAGAATTAGAACTTGAATTTACACTCGGATAAATAATTAAAGAAACGCCTTGAGAAATAATCTCATCTGCTCTGCTTCTCAGGGCGTTTCACCCATGCATATCAAGGTCATGCAGCATATACAAACTATGCTGTAAGGTAGGGATAATAACCTCAAGGTATTCCTTCACGGCATTAATGCTACCTGGCAAAGCATAAAGCAAAGTTTCCCCTTTTATACCTGCAACAGCACGGCTTAACAGCGCGTTAGGGTTATCTTTCCCATATTTGACACGTACCATTTCCATTATTCCCGGCAATTCTTTATCGATGAACCCCTGCATCGTTTCCGGGGTAATATCCCGGCTGCCAATACCTGTTCCTCCCGTTGTCATAACGATATCAAATGAATTATCACTGGCTTTTTGAAGCCATTTCATAAGTTCATTACTGTTGTCGGGAATTACCTGGCGCTCTATATGAAACCTTCTTACATTATCTTCAAAGAAACCCTGCATCTCCTCTTCAATCACCTTCCCGCTCCTGTCTTCATAATCTCCGCGATATGCTCTGTCGCTTAAAGTAATGATCAACAAACGAAAAATCTTAGGTGCATATTCCAGCTCAAGACCCGGTTTGATTTCCCCTGTCTTAATCACCCTGCAGAAAATTCCTTCCTTTGGCATGGCACACTTTCCAACCTCCCTGAAAATTGCACAGGTATCTCCATGACACTTTTTCCCTATCTGTGTAACTTCAATCTCCACCTGGTCGCCCTTAAAACGGTCTAAAATTCCTACTTGTGTCAGATCTATACCTTCCAGGGTAATATTTTCAGCAAATTCACCATAATTTATCCGGCGACCAGCCACTTCTTCAAAACGTCTCAGACTTTCCACTGACATCAGGCTTATTTGTCGATGCCATTTGCCACTGTGAGCATCACCCTTTATTCCTTCATGCGTTAATTCAGCCGTCTCAACAGGCTTTTTGACAGTCCCTTTTTTCTCAGAAATGTTTACAGACCCTATTTTAATTGATGTATTTTGTTTCTCCATCTTAACTATTTCTCTTCCTTTTGTTTTTCAATTAACTGCACTTCTGTTATTATCATATTTTTGTCCACTGCCTTACACATATCATAAACAGTTAACAAAGCCACATTCACAGCAGTTAACGCCTCCATCTCTACTCCTGTTTTCCCAGTATATTCTGCACTACTTTCAACTTTAACGCCCTTTTCTATAAGCTGTGCCTTAACTGTTATATGATTCAACTGCAGCGGATGGCAAAGGGGAATCAGGTCACTGGTTTTCTTCGCTGCCTGTACTCCGGCTAATTCAGCAACCATGAGTACTGACCCTTTTTCCAGCTCATTCTTTCTAATCAACTCGATTGTACCAGGCTGCAGGAGAATTTTACCCTCTGCCCTTGCTATACGTCTCTGGTCTTTTTTTCCCCCCACATTAACCATACGGGCTTTACCCTGGTTATCAGTATGTGAAAATTTTTTCATATGGCTATTTTTAATTTTCAAAGGTCATATGGAACTTAAGATGATAAAATAAACATTTCCTTTTGTGACAACCATTTTTATTTTATCATGGACGTTTCATAGAAGTCAATTTATCCTCCAATACGATAAAAACTACAGGCAGAACTTACAGTTCCGGCTTTAGGCTTATTATTCAGCGCCAATTGAAAAGCGTTGTCGACGCCCAGTTCTCTGACGTTATATGCAATATCACTAAACAAACATGGTTTAATCATGCCGTTGGCAGTGACCCTTAACCTGTTACACCTTTTACAGTCTCCTCCCCTTCCACCTTCTACAATGGAAAATGTTCCTTTTTTAAGGTCCATCTCCTGTATAAACCTAAGTTCAAAATTGTTCCTGCTGCAAAAATTTTTTAAATCTTCTTTATCCTTGTCAGTTGTATATGAACCCACCACCATATTTATTTTTACAGGAGTTAATCCAGCTTGTTTAGCTTTATGTAATCCTTCAATAACCCTGTTAACATCACCTCCCCGCGTTATTTTTTTATATTTCTCCGGATCAAGTGTATCCAGGCTTACATTCACCCTGTTCAGCCCGGCCTTTGCAGCTTCATCGGCTATTTCTCCCAACAGTATACCATTTGTAGTAACCGATAAATCTTTTACTCCTTCAATCTGCGATAACATTGCAATAAGCCGGGTTATATCACGCCGAACCAGTGGCTCTCCACCGGTTAACCGTATCTTATCTATTCCCTTTGCAACACCGTATTTTACAATCTCTACAATTTCTTCATACGACAAAATATCTTCATGTTTTAGTAAATCAATTCCTTCCTGGGGCATACAATAAACACACCTCAGGTTACACTTATCAGTAACCGATATTCTCAGGTAATTAATATGCCGGTTATATTTGTCGTACATTTACCAACTCTCCTTTTTCTATTTTTTCCTGTTCAGCAGGGATGCGAATAAAACCTTCTGCTTGATTCAAAGCATGAAAATGTCCTGAACCATGGTAAGGGAGGTTAAAAACCTGACCGTTTTCCATGTATACAGGCTTCCAGCTTTCTCTCTCTTCTTTTTTCGATTTAACAAACTCACCAACAGGCATTTTAATGGCAGCAGTTTTATATGTACCACCCATCATCTTTACAACCATGGGTTTAATTAACAGTTCAAACTGCAAAAATGTTGACACCGGATTACCAGGTAATCCTATCACCAAATTGCGTTCATATTTTCCAAATATAGTCGGTTTCCCCGGTTTCATCGCGATATTGTGAAACAAAATTTCCACTCCAGCTTTCTTCATCATATAAGGAACATAGTCATAATCTCCCATTGAAACCCCACCTGTCAGGACAGTCAGGTCATAATTATTCACAGAATCCTTGATTTTTTCAAGCAAATTATGCTCTTCATCCTTTATTATACCTTGATATACAGGTTTAATTCCTATATTGCCAAATTGACTCATAAGCTGAGAAGCATTCGTATTCCTGATTTGCCCGCTGCCAGGAATATTCTCCGGTTCAACCAACTCATCACCAGTAGTGATAAGGCTAACCGAAGGTACATCATAAACCCGGGGAGTTACTTTACCAACTGAAGCTAAAATAGGAATATGCTGAGGTTTAAGAAGTGTACCGGCTGAAACAATTTTGTCTCCTTTTTTGAAGTCTTCAGCCCTGGATGCTATATTCGTTTTTTTCCCTTTCTTTAATATCTGAACTGTTCCTTCTTCTGTAACATTGGTATGTTCCACCATAACAATCCAGTTAGCTCCTTCAGGTACAGGGGCGCCTGTCATAATTTTCGAACAATATCCTTCTGACACCGAATATTCGGGACTTGTACCTGCTGAGATGGTCTCCCTGATTTTCAACTGGTTACCTTCTACAGGGTTTTTACAAGCAAAACCATCAACAGCCGATTTATTAAATGAGGGCATATCAAAATCAGCCAGAATATCTTCTGCCAACACCCTGTTATATGACTCGGTGAGTGGGACTTCTACCTTATTAAGCAAAGGTGTATTTCCCAAAATCACATTCAATGCTTCCTCAAAAGATATCATACTAACCCTCTTTTTTTATTACCCAATTGTTGTTTTCAATATCAATGTAATTTTCAATCTTATTGTATACATCACTTTCCGGTTCTATCACCATATCACTCATTTCCCTGAAAGATACAGCGCCTGTTTTGTCTTCCTTGCTGCCCTGATTAAGCATAAGAAATAACGAAGGTTCAAGGTATTTTCTCACCCTGTTGGATTCAACAATCAGTAAGCGACCGGATTCCAATAAGAAATCCATTCGTTTTTTAAGTTTCTTTACCGACTGTTCGTTGTCCATTGCAGCAACAAACCATCCTTCCATAGCTCCTGCCGCAACATATCTTGAAGAATCATTTTCATCCGAACCTTTTTTATTCCTCACTTCATAATAATGCTCATTATCAGCAAGCTGATAATGCGACTGCAAATCTTTTTCATCTGTATACAAAGCAACTTTCATCGCCACTATTGGTTGCTGACTAAATTTATTCAGAATGTTACAAATGAATGAGGTTTTCCCGGATTTCCTGGCATTACCTCCAATTAGTAATATTTGTGGATATTTCAAAGACATAAAACACAATTTTGAATCTTGCTAAAAGTAAAAAAAAATTCATATAGTAGAAATATAAGAAAACAAAACTTCTACTGTAAGGCTTATTTTGCAGATTATACCAAGTTATATTTTATTCAGTAAAAATGCAAACGGTTGAAAAATAACCATCTTTGAATCAGGATATATTGATAAAAGTTAATTGAGTAAATTAAGTTATTAAGTTGACTCAGTTGATTAAGCAGCATTTACAAAGCTATCCTCTGTCATAACATAATAAAGCAAAAGCTCCAGAGGTGGAAGGCGGCTGTGGCATTAGCCCCTCTCTTCTTCATTAATTAAGAAAATTAAAAATTCTGCACATGAACAGCCGATGCTTTAAAACTTACCCAAACTGTCTTTCCCAGGGTTAATGCCAGTCTTTTAAAACTTTTTTCTGTAATAATGACGGCAAGCTTAACCCCAATATCAACAACAACTTCCAGTCCATTGACTATTGGGATAACATCTGTGATTCTTCCTTCAAAATTATTGAGTGCCGTAGATTCTAACCTCTTTTCAGAAATTATAATATTGTTCGCATCTATGGTGATTATTTTTTTATCTCCGTTTTGAATATCATTAGAAATAAACAACCTGATAGTATCTGTAATCTTTGCAATTTTATGACTGGCGTTGTTTACAGACTCTATTGCCGCAACAAAAAAATTACGTATACCAACAAAATCTGCTATAAACTTATTCCCTGGATTTTGGAATACTTCTTTCGTTGTTCCCTCCTGGATAATTTTCCCATCATTCATTACAGCAATTCTGTTGGCTAAAGCCAGGGCTTCCTGGTAATCGTGAGTAACATGAATGATGGTCAATCCTTCTTGGTTCAGCTCTCTCAAAAGACTCTGTAATTCTCGTTTGTATTGTACATCCAGTGAAGTGAGAGGTTCATCCAGCAATAAGATTTCCGGTTCCATAGCAAGAGTTCTTGAGAGTACTGTACGTTGTACTTCCCCACCTGACATTGTTCCAGGATACCGGTGTAAAAGATTTTCAACGCCTGTTTTCCTTGCCAAATCTTTCACTCTTTTCTTAATTTCACTTTTTTTATATTTCCTCTTTAGCGGATAAGCAATATTCTGATATACTGTTTTATGGGGGAATACTGCATAATCCTGAAAAACAATTCCTGTTTTTCTCTCCTGGATTCTTTTTATTGTTATATCCTGTCCCTGCATCAGAATTGTTCCTTTATCCGGTATCTGTAAGCCGGCGATAGTTTCTAACACAATTGTCTTCCCGGCACCTGACTTTCCAAGAATAACATAATAATCTCCGGGGTGGATATCCAGGTTTATTCCCTCAATAGAAAAATCCTGAAATGATTTATGAATATTTTTGAGTTGCAGCATAACTTTTTTTAGATAAGATTCTAAGTACTATAAAAAATACCAGGCTCACGAGAATAAACAACACGGCAACCGGGCGTGCATAGGAAAGTCCGAATGCCCCAAATCTTTCAAAAATTAAAACCGGAGCAATCATCGGGTGATAAGCAACGATAACCACTGCTCCGAATTCACTCATGCCTCTTGCAAACATCATAACCATTCCTGAAACAATACTGCGCCATGCCAGGGGCATGGATACTGTAAAAAACACACGCAATGGAGAAGCACCCAGATTCATCGCAGCTTGTTCCAGTCGTACCGGAACACTTTCAAAACCATCCCGAGCTGCATTTATTAAAAATGGGATGCTCACAAAAGCCATTGCCATAGCAATTCCAACCGGATGCCCAACCAAATTAACTCCAAATAATCCCGCTGTCTGCCCCACAATTGTATCCCTGGAAATAAATCCGAGAACAGCAATTCCTGCTGCCGTATGAGGAATAACAACAGGCAAATCGACAATGCCCAACACGAGTTTTTTAAAAGGAAAATCTTTACGGGCTAGAATATAAGCAAAAGGGATTGAAAGGATTGCAAAGAAAACTGTAGCTAAAGCTGATGTCCATAAAGTCAGCTTAATACTGCCTGAAACCTTAGGGTCTTTTGCAGCCTCAACAAGCTCAGGAATTTCCGTATGAATAAACATCCCTGCCAAGGGTGCTATAATAAAAATCAGCACCAAAGAGCCAAGTAAAGAAAAAATCAAACGCGTAATACTAAATGTATTCATTGTCTTTGCGATTGTATGCTGAAAATTCATATGGTTATTTTTTAATTTGTCAAAGGTCATATAGAACTTACCATGGTAAAATATACATTGCCTTTTGTGATAATCATGTTTATTATATCATGGACGTTTCATATTTAAACAGCAACAAATATCAATAAATTAAATAAAAATTGTAAAATACATATTTTTATAATTAGTTTTGAAATATACAAACATTACAATTTTAACATTTTGCTAAATTCAAAAATAACAATAAATTATGGGAGCAATTTATCATCAGCACAAAATAATAATTCTGACAATTTTAATCGTAGCAGCTGGTTTGAAGACTATACAAGCACAAGAGACTCTTTATGGCAATGAAACCAAAGAGGAAGATAAGTTATCCAATATAGATATAAGCAATGAAGAAATAGAAAAGTTTGTTGAGGTATATGAGCAAATGTCTGAATTAGAAGCCCAATATAACTTAAAGATTCTTGATATAATTGAAAAAAAAGGAATGGAAATTGACAGATACGAGACAATCTCCGCAGCCCAAAGGATGGATTATGACATAGAAATTGACCGGGAAGAAATGGCTTTATATAGAAATATTCAGAAAGAAATTGAGCGCGAAAAAAAAGCCACCCATCAACAGATGGAACGTATCCTCCTAAACTACCAGTTTGAAAAAGAAAGATACAATAGCATTCTAAACAAAATTGCCGAAGACAGTACCTTTAGAGTGAAATTTGATTCTATTCACCAGGGAAAAATGAATAAATAAACTGTTAAAAAATTGTATTTTTGGCAGTCAAAAAAATATGGATACTACACTGCAAGTCTTAGATGAAGTAAGATTAAACTTTAGTCCTTCCGGCCTGTTTTTTCTAAACGTTACACTTGCTTTTATAATGTTTGGTGTGGCTTTGGAAATCGACTTGTCACATTTCAAACAAATCATAAAAAAACCCAAATCCCTTCTTTTAGGCTTCATCTCACAATTTTTACTCCTTCCGATGGTAACCTTTCTTTTTATCTGGATAATACAACCATCACCTAGTGTTGCCCTGGGAATGCTTTTAGTAGCAGCATGTCCGGGAGGAAATATATCTAATTTTATATCGACACTTGCAAAGGGTAATATTGCCTTGTCAGTTACAATGACTGCCATTGCTACAATCGCTTCAATTTTCCTGACACCTTTTAATTTTGCTTTATGGGGAGGATTATATGAGAAAGCATCTGATATTATAATGCCAATAGTAATTAACCCCTGGGATATGCTGAGAACCGTGGTGGTTCTCCTGGGGATACCAATTATCATAGGAATGTCATTTGCATATAAATTCCCAGAACTTACAAATAAAATCAAGCGACCAATAAAATTATTATCCATACTCATTTTTGCAGGCGTTGTAATCGTTGCTTTTGCAAACAATTATGAATATTTTATCAAGTATATTCATTTGATATTTTTGTTAGTTTTGGCTCATAATGCATTGGCACTGGGAACAGGATTTTCTATTTCTTCTTTATTTAAAATTCCCAGGTGGGACAGGCGTTCAGTAACAATTGAAACCGGAATTCAAAATTCAGGATTAGCTCTTGTGCTGATATTTAATCCCAATTTATTTGACGGATTGGGGGGCATGGCTTTCGTTGCTGCATGGTGGGGTATTTGGCATATTGTTGCAGGAATGATTTTAGGAGGATTATGGTCAAAAAGAAAATTACCCGGACACAATATATAACCGAAAATGCTGAAATTATTATGGGGCAAAGCAACATAGAGAAATGGGATTGGAAATACGCTCTTTTAAGAAAATATGTGAATTTTTCTTTTAGGTGCTATTTTAAATCTGTAACCATCCAGGGAAAAGAAAATATCCCGCTGGATGCACCCGTAATATTCGCTCCTAACCACCAAAATGCCTTAATAGATGCCCTGACATTAGTTTATGCAGTTAAAGATCAACCAGTATTTTTAGCACGTTCAGATATTTTCAGAAAAAAGCCAATAGCCAGAATACTCACCTTTCTTAAAATTTTGCCTATTTACCGGATAAGGGACGGTTATGAAAATTTAAAGCTGAATGACTATATCATGAATAAAGTTCGTGATATACTAATGAAAGAACATTGCCTGGTTATGTTTCCTGAAGGAAATCATGGAGGAAAAAGACAACTGCGCCCATTAAAGAAAGGAATCACCCGTATTGCATTTCAAGCCGAAGAACATGCAGATTTTAACCTCGGTATAAGAATTATCCCTGTTGGGCTCGACTACAGCAATTACTATAACTTCAATGAAGATTTATTTATCAACTTCGGAAAACCCATCGAAATTTCCGAATTTTTTGAGTTGTACAAAAGCAATCACTCCAAAGCAAATCTGGCTCTCAGGAATAAACTTGCAGACGAACTAAAAAAATACATGGTTCATATCGATATCAAAGGCTATTATGAAACAGTAAATCAAATAAGAAATTTATTCCTGCATAAAATCCAGGAACTTCTCAACCTTCCAAACCTGAAACAACCAAATAAATTCATAGCAGATAAAAAACTGATACAAATTTGTGAAAAAGCATACGACAGGTCACCAGATGAAATGGATAACATGGCCGGGGAGGTAAAAGAATATTCAAATAGTCTGGATAAGGAAAAAATAAACCACAGGGACATAAAGAAAAAAATTCCACCGGTTCAAAACATCCTGGCAGAATCATTGCTTCTCACTCTACTGTCCCCTTTATTTATTTATGGATGGATCAATAACTTGCCGGCATACTATCCAGCACATTATTTTTCGCTTAAAATGAAAGACCCGCAATTTATTAGTTCCATAAAATATGGTGTAGGATTTATAACATTTCCTCTTTTCTACACTTTACAAACCATTCTTTTTTACCAGTTCAGCAGCAATATTTATATATCATTATTGTACTTACTGAGCATTCCTTTAACCGGTTTACTAGCCTTCAAATACAGGAATGCATTAAAACGATTAAGAGAAAAGATAAGAATCAGGAAAATTTATATTAATAATCCGGATTTGTATCAAAAACTCCGGGAACAAAATACCAGGATAGCCAGCACCCTTGAAAAATGGATAAAAAGCTTTGATGCATAAGAAGTATGGAATTTTTCAGATTTTCATT
>JBKGZD010000007.1:0-35749 GCA_046545795.1 Bacteroidales bacterium
AATTAAATATAAGAAATTAACACGGTAATTGTCAAAATATGTGTTGTACATAAACCGTATTATTAGCTGCCACAAAATATTAGTAGCATTAGTTTTGTTTCGGTGTTCTATTGTTGTGAAGCTGATTGATTGATTGAGTCGTTAAAAACATAAAGACTGTATAAAACATGGAAATTTAAAGAAATTCTTTCAGTATATCCAGACTAATGGCGCCAATAATGGTAAGAGCAGCCGACCATAAGGTAATTCCCATACTAATAAAAATCATAAATCGCCTCGATTTTTCCACCAATAATACACCCAGTATAACTGTCAAAATTGGTCCGATAACTCCTGGTGCTAACAGACCCAATCCGATGACTCCATACTTATCCATAATTCTTGCGACCCTCCCCTTTGACTTTTCAGTTTTCTTGTTCCCATAAATACGCAGAATCCTTCTCTTAATGGCCGAACCTGAAAAAAACAATACAAAAACAGCTGTGAGAGACCCTAAAGCAGTAAAAGTAGCTGTAATATATGGTGAAGCTCCGACAGCAAACCCCACTGGAACACCTTTATAGAGACCGGTGACCCCTGCCAAATAAATTTCAATTATCTGGATTAGAATGGTTTTCATATGGTTGTCTTTAATGTTTTATAGGTCATATGAAACACGACATAATAATGAACCACTTAGTCAGAAATTCCATAAATTAATCAGTATCAGTGCCTCTTCCATCTTTAACAACTGTTGATTTCCTGGTAACACTAGACACCCTGAAGTATCCCAAAGCTTCTGCTCCCTCAATATTCCCCACTGCATTCGCAGGTGGACCGGACATATCAAAAAACTGATCGTCCTCCTGGTTTGTTATTTTCTTCAATCCATCAAGAAATTCGTAATATTCCCGAGTTACGGAACAGGTTTCAAACACAACTGTATCCCCAGGCAGAAAATTTTTAAAAAAATAAACATTACTGACCCTTGCATCATCAAAATCCTCTCCCCCTCTGTAGATAGAATAATCATTAATTGTATTATTTTCCAGGCTATCTGTTGAAGTTATTTGAACTCTGTAATAATTGTCTTCCACTGGTGGTATTTTCCAGAACAAACTAATATTCAGTATTAATGAATCTATATGTGGGTTACCATCTACATATAACGGGTTATCATATAGAACAGCCTGAATACTATCCAGCTCAATATGAGCTTTCATTTCCTCTGTAGCTGTATAATAATTTTCATCATTAATAGGCTCATCAAGGTAAATCTCAAGGGTATACTTCATACCCGGGTATCCTGCGACTGAATCCTCTGTTTCATAGATTCCCGGCTCTTCTGTTGATTCAACAAATGAAATATTCTCAGAATCACTTTTTATATAAACATTGGCACCCTCAACAGGCGGTGTTTTTTCACCACTAAAATAATCAGCAGTTTTTGTCAGGGTTATTTTGTGTTTTTTATATTCATTCGTAAAAGCCCCATCTACCACTAAGAGCTCTTCAAAACCCTCAGTCTCCCATTGAATTTCTTCAATACAAGAGATTAAGCAAGTTGATAGTAAGGTCAGAAAAACAATCCACAAAAATCTCATAATTCGTCTCTCTTTTAAAATTTGAAATTGTAAGTGACTGATGGAAAAATAGTATAATAACTTACTTTCTTAGCATGAGTCTCATAAGAAAATTCTTCCTGTTGAAAAAACAAGGCATCAGCATTTTTCCTGGCATAAGCATTATTGATAGATATCACCCATTCGCCCTCCAGGAATTCAGAAGGTTTATCCTTGCCTTTAATTGTCATGTTTAAATCAAGCTTATGGTAATCAGGCATTCTGTCTTGATTTCTACCAGGGTAATATGGGACAATAACTCCGCCATATTCATACCTGGAAGCTGGTGCATTAAGAGGTCTGCCTGTTTTATAAGTCCAGTTTGCTGCAAGACTTATGCGATTGGTTAAATCGTACATTGCAACTATAGTTAAATCATGTGGTCTGTCAAATGGTGATGGATACCACCCTTTATGCTGAATATCTTCTATTTTTAATTCGGACGATGAATAAGAATAACTTACCCATCCACTTACTCTTCCTTTAGGCTTTCTGATCATAAGTTCCACACCATAAGCTCTCCCTTTTCCAAAGCGTAAGTCTTCCTCTATATCCTGATTAAACTGTGGTTCAGAAAAGGCTTTGAAAGCAACCTGGTTTTGTGTTTTCTTATAATATACATCAACAGATGTTTTTACCCTGTTATCAAAAAAATTCTGATAATACCCGGTACTATATTGATCTCCTGCCTGGGGTTTGATATTAGGGTTAGCAGACATCCACACATCCAAAGGGTTTCCTTTTCTTGAATTTGAAGCTACAAAAATGTACTGGCTTGTGCGGCTATAACTCGCCTTAACAGACCGGGAATCTGAGATAACATAAGTTATAGCAAAACGGGGCTCAAAATTTTGATAAGTCTGATAAATCTCTCCTTTATCATAACTCTCTTCTCCTGTTACATTATAATTATCATCTACCTTATTCACAGTAGCCTGCCCGATGTTTTGAAATAAACTGTAACGCAAACCATAGTTTAAAGATAATTTTTGCCCGATTTCTTGTTCGTTGCTTAAATAAACAGCGCTCTCAATGCTTTTAGTTTCCGGCAGGTTTGCATCAAACTCCTGTCCTCCGCTAGTCCCATTGACAGTACCTAGGTTAAAATCATGGAAAGTAGATTGCATACCGAAACGAATTGTATTTAAATCGTTAAGATAATATCCAAAATCCGTTTTTAAGGAATAATCTTTTACAAAGGCATCGTATTCAAAAGAATTAGTACTTGATTCTTCACCTGCACTAAATTGATTTTTAAGCAAATAATCATATTTACTGGCTAAAAGAGTAAAATTCGAAAATAGTTTTTGATTAAATATATGATTCCATCGCAGAGTTGCTGTATAGTTACCCCAGTCAAAATTACTTTTGTTATTCTCACTCATTTCATAGGAAAATTTATCCCGCCCAAAATACCCAGAAGCATAAATGCGATTATTGTTATCCAGGCGATAGTTAGCCTTCATATTCAGATCGTAAAAATACAGTGGAAAGTTCTGGACTTCATCATCTTTATTAATATCTTTATATAAATCAACTACCAGGTCTGTGTATGTCCTTCTTCCCGAAACAATAAAGCTAGCCTTATCCTGAATAATAGGCCCTTCCAATGTCAGCCTGCTTGATATTAAACCAATTCCTCCAGTTCCAGTGAATTTCCTGGAATTTCCATCTTTCATTCTTATATCAATCAGGGATGAAAGTCTTCCTCCATAGCGTGGGGGAATATTTGCCTTATAAAGTTCCACATTCTTTACAGCATCATTATTAAAAACAGAAAAAAGACCGGAAAGATGTTCAGCATTGTACACGGGAGCTTCATCCAGGAGCAACAAATTCTGGTCTCTTCCCCCACCACGGATACTCATCCCGGTACTCATGCTTCCCATCGATTTAACACCCGGGGTTAACTGTAGCGATTTAATCATATCTGCTTCTCCCATCAAAGAAGGGATTTTTCCAACCATGCGGCTGTCAATTTTCTCCATACTCATATGGGTAGACTGAATATTTTCATTTTCTCTCCCAGCAGAAACCACAACTTCCTCAATTTCCTCAGATTGAGGGATAAGCTCAACATTTAAAGTTGTATCTCCCGATAAATTTAATTCAAAGGTCTGTGACTGATAACCAACATAAGAAAAAACAACAGTATGGCTGCCTTCTGGAATAGTCAGTGAATAAAAACCATAAGAATTAGTTGTCGTTCCCCTGGAAGTTCCTTCTGGAAAAACATTCACCCCTATCAGGACTTCACCGTTATCTTTATCTTTCACATGTCCATTTATTGTCACATCCTGACCGTATAAAATACCTGAACACAGAAAAATAACAAATACAATAATTATCGTGCGTCTAGACATACATTTGGTATTTTGCGAACTACAAATTTAGAACCCATCAATCCTAATTGGCGTTAATACACCAGAGAAATTTTACTAAATTAACAATTATTAAACACAACGAATATTATGCTTTAATTCAAAAGCAAAATAACCGAATTAATACCTGTTCACAATGTCATCTTCAACCATACATTCGTCCCGACAAATACCAAACATAGAGAATAGTCAAAGCCTTCCTTATTTTTCCTTTGAGAAGATATTTTAAAGCTCTCGGAATGGAATAAAACGTTTGCATGTTTTTACTGACCGTTTTCTCAAATTTTTCCGGACTCATATATTTAGGGGGGATTACCGCTGAGAGGAAAGTCCATTTATCCCAGTCAGGTTCGCCGTTTTTTGTCGCAATAAGATTTCTTTTCCATTTCTCCCAATAAGCTGTTCCCGGCACAGGAGTTTCAATAGTCATATCGGCATAACTTACTCCCTCTTTCTTTAGTATATCAAATTGTTTTTTGATAGATTTCTCATTATCTAATTCAGGACTGGCCATTCCAAATGCATAAATGATAAGTCCTTTACTATGCAACAACCTGATGGCTTTTTCTGAATCGCCATATTTATGGGACTTATTCAAGGCTTTTAGTTTTTCTTCATCGAAGCTTTCAACCCCCAGCATGACCGTTTTCACACCAGCTTTCTGTAACAATTTCACATAGGAATCACCTCCCTTCAAAATTGCCGGCACTTCATCCTGGATAATTATGCTATCAAACCATCTACCCTTCTCTCTTTCCTCTATCATCGCTTCCAAAAGGGGAATTCGTTTTGAAGGTTGTACAGAAAAGTTGTCATCAACAAAAAAAATTCTCTTGTATCCTTGCTCAACTCTTTGTCTCAATTCATCCACCACAAGGTTAACCGAGCGACGACGGACAACTTTTCCATGAATATTGCTGACGGTACAAAATTCACAATTCCTGGGACAGCCACGGGTTGAGGAAATTGGAGTCAGCTTAAAAAAATCCAGGTATTTTCTTTTTGTATATCTTAAAAGATTAAAATCAGGGACAGGCAAAACATCCAGGTTTTGAACAAAACTACCCCTGATTATTCCATGCATATTTCCTTTCACCACCTCACTGATAACATTTTCAGCCTCACACTGCACTACCGCATCTGCATATTTAGCAAACTTTTCCGCTTGTTCATCACCAAGCACATGAGGTCCACCAACTGCAGTTCTAATATTGGAACGTTGTATTTTTAATTTATGAAGTAATTCCAGCGCTTTATCAGCTGTAGGGGAAATGACAGAAATACCTGTAAAATCAGAGGCAAGTATCTCCGGATTAATGTTCCCGTCAGGCTTGTATATATGACTTCTTTCCTCATCAAATACTACCACATCATGTCCTTCTTGCTGCAATATAGTGCCCAGATATAAAAGTCCAAGCGGTGCAATGCTAAACAATCCATACGAACTATATTTTGGTCTTAATGCTATCAATGAAACTTTCATAAGTTTATTTTTTTTCCTCATAAAACTCTCATACAGAACCTTCCATGATTTAATTAAACATTTCCTGTTTTAATATTAATGTTTAGTTTATCACGGACGTTTCATGAAGAATATATAATCAAGATACAAAATATGCATATATTTTTCAATGAATATTTTTTGACAAATGCAAGTATTTCAGAATATTTTGGTAGTTGTGATGGACTTGTTTCAACTCAAACCTGATAAGTAAAAATAACTCTTTGGATGAACTTACAAGTTTTTAATAATCAAGGAAGTTATATCATTTTTCTTATTTCTCTCCAGGTATCAAAACTCAGGCGTCCACCTTTTACCTGTAAAACTTTAGAAGCCAGGAAAGCTCCTGTCTTACCACAATGAGTAAGGTGATAATCCTCGAATAAGCCATATAAAAATCCTGCTGCATATAAATCTCCGGCACCGCAATTATCTACTACTTCAACAGGAACTGAAGGTATTTGGTAAAATTCATCACCCTTTTGAATCATTGAACCTTTTTCCCCTAATTTAATAACAACTATTTCCACATCTTTTGCAAGGCGACCTATTGCTCTTGCCGGTTCCAACCCGGTATAAGAAAAAACTTCCAAGTCATTAGCAAATAAAATATCCACCTTTTCTTTAATAAATTTCGACAAGAACTCTCTGTGTCCCTCAGCAATATGGCTACTGGACAGATCAAAAACAACTTTCATGTAGTTCAGGCGTCCAAAATTCGCAAGAGCCTCCATCAACTCTTCATTTTGAGTAAGGTATCCATCAATTAAAAGATAATAATAACCATAAAAATTCTCTTCATTTAGCATACCAGGTGAAAATTGATCATTGACCCCTGTATATCCTATTGTAGTAGTTTCCCTGTCCGGAGTATTCAGATGAATGATTTTCCCTGTATCTCCTTCAAGTTTATCAAGATTCAAAAGAGCGCCTGATACTTTTAAACGGGATTCGAACATTTCTCCATGTTCATCCTCCCCCACCACTCCAGTAAAGGAAGATTCATAACCAAGATTCGCCAAGGCGCTGATGGTATTTGCAGCCGACCCACCGGGTACAGCAATCCCACGGCATTCCTCAAGAGCTCTGTGTAGCTTGTCAAAATCAGACTTCTTTACATGATGATGTGAACCCTTTGGATATGAATACTTTTTCAATATTTCTTCGTTATCAATATCATATAAAATATCAATCAGCGAATTTCCTATTCCTGCAATTTTAGACATGGTAACTTGTTTTTATTCTGACCTAAATTTAATGAAAAGCTTTGAATTAAGATTATGAATTTAAATCAAAGAAAACATTAATAAGTAATTTTTCTAATTATCAATTAATTACCCCAACGATTCTGAACATATTTAATGAATAAAAATGAACTTACACCACAAGAAAGTCTGAAGGTAATCAATAAAATGATTGATACCTCTAAAACCCGAATGAGAGAAAACGAATTTATATAACACCCAGTAGTGATTGTACTGGCTTTGATAGTTACTGACCTTATTCCGGGGTATTCATTAAAAAACAAATACAAAAAGACTTATGCGTAAAAAATTGGATCCATTACTGCATAATGAACTCAGGTTAGCAATTGTTTCATTATTAGTCAAAGATGGTGAAGCAGACTTTATCTACCTGAAAGAAAAAACAAAAGCAACTTCAGGTAATCTGAGTGTTCAACTCGATAAGTTATCTGAGGCTGGGTATATTTCTATTAAAAAAGAATTTAAAGGAAAAAAGCCTCATACAACATGCATTATAACGCAAAAGGGCATTGAGGCATTCGAAAAGTATGTCCAGGCTATACGGGATTATCTGGATATCTATTCGTACCCAATGTATAAAAACTATAGAAAAAGCACCCCGCCTTTATAGAAGAACTTAACTGGAGTAAAATAAAAATAGAAGCCACTAATGGACTAAAATTTTCACGTTTTCAATCCATTAGTGGCAATTATTATACTACTTTACCAAATCGTAAATTTCCTTCCACTTCTTCTCATCCATCTTGGCTCCCACAACTTCAATCACCTTTCCGGCAAGTATTGAGCCAATTTCACCACACTTGTCAAGGTTATATTCTTTTGCTAAGCCATAAAGAAATCCAGCAGCATAAGCGTCACCAGCACCAGTTGTATCTACTGGATTTGCCTGTATTGGTTTTATCACATGTTTCTCATTGCCTTTTTTAATAATTGAACCATCCTTCCCTACTTTTACTATGGCAATTTCACACTGTTTAGAAAGTATTTCAAGGGCGTCTTCCGGCTCTTTACCGGTGAACGATTTTGCCTCCTCTTCATTAGCAAAAATAATATCTACATAATCATTTATAAAAGACTTCAGAAAATCAATATTGTCCTCTACAACGTTATAGCTGGCCAAATCAAGGCATATTTTTAAGCCATTGTCCTTAGCCAGTTTGGAAGCTTTTTCCAATAAATCATGGTTCTGCACCAAATACCCTTCAACATGCAGATAATCAAAATCCTGAAAAAATTCGCTTTTTAATTCATCAGGACTCAACTCCACTGCAGCACCCAAAAAGGTCGCGAAAGTTCTCTCAGAGTCGGGTGAGATAAGAGCCACAGCCCGGCCACTATCTGTCTGCGTGCGTAATAGCTTTGGGTCTATATTACTACTCTTCATATCATTATAGAAAAAATCACCCAGTTCATCCTCTCCTACTTTTCCAATAAAACCAGCTCCCAGCCCTAACCTGGCAACACCATGAATTGTATTAGAAGCAGAACCACCGCTTGATTGTATTTTTTCAAATTTTTCCGAGGCAGCAGAAATTTTTTTGATAAAGTCCTGGTCTACAAGTTGCATGCTGCCCTTGGGTAAGTTATATTCCTCAAGAAACTTATCATCAGGAAGTTTGGTCATAATATCGACCAATGCATTTCCAATTCCTAAAACTTTTGTCATAATTTTCAATTTTCTTTGTTTTATAAAAAACCCGGTATATCAGGGATTAGTATCACTGAAATACCGGGAGTGGATAAGGTTATGCCATTTATTTCAAATTAAATGCATCCTTAATTTTATCTACATAGTCAAGTTTTTCCCAGGAAAAAGTTTCTACTTCCTTCTTAGTACCATTAATATAAACAACTTTTTTACCTGGTCGTCTTCCCATATGGCCATATGCAGCTGTTTCTTCAAAAATAGGATTTTTTAATCCAAACCTTTTAACGATTGCACTTGGCCTAAGGTCAAATAATTCCTTAACCTTTTCAGCCATTTCTTCATTAGTCATATTGATTTTTGGATTCATTGCTCCAATATACAGACCAACCGGATCAGCAACTCCAATTGCATAAGCAAGCTGCACCTCTATTTCATCAGCAACACCCGCAGCAACCATATTTTTCGCAATATGACGAGCGGCATAAGCAGCTGAGCGGTCAACCTTAGAAGAATCTTTCCCGGAGAAAGCACCTCCACCATGAGCACCACGCCCACCATAAGTATCTACGATGATTTTTCTTCCAGTTAATCCTGTATCACCATGAGGTCCTCCGATTACAAATTTCCCTGTTGGATTCACAAATAATTTATAATCTGTATCAAAAAATTTCTGCACACTTTCAGGATAAGTTTCTTTAACTCGTGGGATTAGAATATTTCGCACATCTGTTTCAATTCTGCCCAGCATATCTTTCTCAGCTTTCTTTCGTGCCTTTGGTGTATCATCTGAAGGCTTAATGAATTCATCATGCTGAGTTGAAACGACAATAGTATCAATTCCCATTGGCTTATTATCGTCGTCATATTTAAAGGTAACCTGTGCTTTCGAATCAGGGCGCAAGTAAGGCATTTCACCCTCTATTTTTCTAATCTCAGCCAGTTCTTTCAGCAGTCGATGAGAAATATCTACAGGTAAAGGCATGTAATTCTCTGTTTGGTTTGTAGCAAATCCAAACATCATTCCCTGGTCGCCGGCACCTTGTTCTTCTTCTTTCTCTCTTTCAACACCTTGATTAATATCAGGTGATTGTTCATGGATAGAGGTTAAAACACCACAAGAGTCTGCATCAAAACGGTAATCCGGTTTTACATATCCAATTCTTCTTATTACGTCTCTTGCTATTTCTTGTACATCAACATATGCATCTGTCTTAATTTCTCCCCCCACCATTACTAAACCAGTAGTAACAAGGGTTTCTGCAGCACATTTAGAATTTGGGTCTTGCTTAAGCAATTCATCCAATATAGCATCGGATATTTGGTCTGCTACCTTATCCGGATGTCCTTCGGACACGGATTCAGATGTAAATAAGTATGGCATGATTAATTATTTTTTTTTGTTAAATAATGATAATTAAATTTCAAATCATGCTCAGTCACAATCAAATAGGACTGAGCATGACAAACTGTATTTATTAATACCTGTAATGGTCAGATTTGTAAGGGCCTTCTTTAGGTACACCCAGATATTCGGCCTGTTCTTTATCCATTTCAGTAAGCTCAACACCGAGGTGTTTAAGGTGTGCTCTAGCTACCTCTTCATCTAAATGCTTAGGTAGTCTATATACACCAATTTCTCTTTTGTCTTTCCACAGATCAATCTGTGCAAGCACTTGGTTCGCAAATGAATTACTCATCACAAATGAAGGGTGTCCAGTTGCACAGCCAAGATTTACCAGTCTACCTTGAGCAAGTAAAAGAATTGAATGCCCTTCCTTTTTAAATTTATATTCATCAACCTGTGGTTTGATATTGATTCTCTCTACATCCTTTTGAACCTCAAGTTTTTCCACCTGAATTTCGTTATCAAAGTGTCCAATATTAGAGACAATCGCCTTATCTTTCATCTTTCTCATGTGCTCTACGGTAATCACATCCCTATTTCCTGTAGCAGTCACGAAGATATCACCTTTACTTGCCATCTCGTCCATAGTTTTCACTTCATATCCTTCCATTGCGGCTTGCAAAGCACAAATAGGATCGATTTCAGTGATTGTAACCTTAGCGCCGAAAGCAGCTAAACCTTGAGCACAACCCTTACCAACTCCACCAAAACCACAAACTACAGCTGTTTTACCAGCAATCATAATATCAGTAGCCCGTTTTATTCCATCAATTAATGATTCTCGATTACCATAATTATTATCAAACTTAGATTTGGTAACAGAATCATTCACATTGATAGCAGGGAATAAAAGCGTACCATCATTTTCCCTTTGATAAAGTCTGTTAACGCCGGTAGTAGTCTCCTCAGAAACTCCCTGAAGTTCTTTATTGTTTCGTGTCCACTTATCTTTATCCTGTTCCTGTATTTGTTTTAATCTTCTGAGAAGCGCCTGTTCGTCCCATGCATTTGCTTCTTTATCAAGAATAGACGGGTCTTTTTCTGCTTGTTGTCCAACAGTAACCATTAAAGTTGCGTCACCGCCGTCATCAACAATAAGATTTGGCCCTTTTCCCCCAGGAAATGAAAGTGCTTGTGCAGTACACCACCAATATTCATCAAGAGTTTCACCTTTCCAGGCAAAAACGGGAACACCAGTTTTTGCAATTGCTGCAGCAGCTTCGTCCTGGGTTGAATAAATATTACAACTTGCCCATCGCACATCAGCGCCCAGTTCCGTAAGGGTTTCTATTAACACAGCAGTTTGGGTAGTCATATGTAATGATCCCATAATCCTGGCACCCTTTAAAGGTTTTTCTTTACCATATTTTTTTCTTAATTCAATCAAACCTGGCATTTCGTGCTCTGCCAGTTCAATATCTTTTCTACCCAGTTCTGCAAGGTTTATGTCTTTTACCTTGTATTCCAGATTTTCATCAATCTTATCCAAATAACTCATCTTTTATAATTTTAATTGTTTATAATATTTTACTTTAAAGTCATCAAAATTAAAGAATTAATTCTTAAAATGGAAAATACCCCATGTCAGGTTACCTTCTTTCCCTCCTTTAATCCAGTGACGCAATCCAGTCTTCATATTATTAATATATTCCTCAGATACATAGCCGTCCAATTTATCTTCATTTTCCTCAGTCGCTTTAAGCACCCTTGAATAATGATTTATAAGATGTTCAGGCATCTCTTCAAAGGCTTTTTCTTCCAGACCATATTTTTTACAAGTCTCCTTGTAAAATTTAGGGGATCCCAATGAAGATAAATTGATTCTGTCATATACCGGTTGCAGGACTTGCTCGTTACAATTATCAGTTTGCATTGGATCGGTAAAAATCAAATCTCCCCCAGGTTTTAAAACACGAACGGACTCTTTAATTACTTTTTCTCTGTTGTCGCTGTGCAAAATAGCATCTTCGGACCAAACAATATCAAATGAATCGTCTTCATAAGGAATATCGTCGTAACTTCCATCAATAACATCAATAAGGTGATCCAACCCCTGTTCTTTATTCATTTTTCTTCCCCTCTCATTTTCAGCTTCACTAAGGTTTAATACAACAACTTTACAACCGTATTTTTTAGCAAGATGTCTTGCAGACCCTGCAAATCCACCTCCAAGGTCTATTATTTTTGTGTTCTCATCAATTTTGTCTGCATAGCTTGCCATTCGGTCAATAGTTCTTCGGCTTGCTGTATAAATATCTTCTTCGGGGTAATCATAAATGCCAAGATGAAGGTCTTCACCACCCCATATTCTGTAGTAGAAATTATCTGCATCACTACTGTTGTAATATTCCCTTGCAACTTCTACATCTTTTGAATATTTCTTTTTAGTCATAATGACCTCCTGATTATTTAATTTTGTGTAATTATATATTTTAAAATTCAAACATACCTGCACGATATGCATTCATATATTTTTCACAGAAAGGATCTCGTCCCAATAAGGTTTCTGTTGTGATAATATTTGCCATCATTTTCTTATCCAGAGGATTCATGATTGCCGAATCAAGTCCTTTTGTAATAGCCATGATCATAAAAGTCTGGTTGGCAAATTTTCTTTTAGGAATACCATACGAAATATTTGACAAACCGCAAATTGTATGTATTCCAGGGAATTTTTCATTAATTGCTTCAATTGTATTCAGAAACTCAATCCCAAAATTATCTCCAGAACCTATTGGCTGAACAAGCGGGTCAACGTAGATATTTTCCAGCTTTATATTATTTTTTACTAAGCGATTTACCATCTCCTCAGCAATTTTCATCCTGTCATCCTTTGTGTAAGGCATTCCTTCGTCACTCATACACAAAGCTATAACCTTCATATCTGTTCCTTTCAATACAGGTAACATTTTATCCCATCTATCTTTTTCAAGAGAAATTGAATTCAGCATGGGAGCTCCTTTGTGCACTTTTACTGCTTCTTCAAGAACTTTTGGATCCGGAGTATCAATACAACACGGAACCTCTACATTTTCCTGTACTGTATTTATCAACCATTTTACATAGTCTTCTTCTTTTCCTACAAAAATCCCTGCGTTTACATCGATAAAATCCGCTCCGTGTTCGGCCTGTTCCTTGGCAACACGAGCTATTTCATCATAATTTTTTTCCTTGATTTCATCGCGAATTTTTTTTCGGCTAGCATTGATAAGTTCACCTACTATTTGCATTTTTATATCCTCCTATTTTAGAAATTCTTTTTGATTTACTTTATCATTTGGCTTTACAAAGACAAAATCTTGTGTGTCATACGGGCCATATATAATTTTTTTAAAATAGTCTGCAGACCCATTGTATTCAATAAATTTTTTATTAAAAAAATCAGCATTTTCCCGGGCTCTTTTCCTGTACTTTTCATCATCACCAACATTCGTATTCACATAACTTATGAACTCATAATTTTTTATCTCAGCATTCATTGTTTCTTCAGCCAATTCTCTTCCAACCCTTTCGGTATATTCATTTTCTACCAGACCCAATGGATCCTTTTTATTATCAATCCAGCTTTTAGTAAGATGGTATGTACCCGGATGTTTGCCGAATATATTTTTATAATTCTCTCTGCTACCCAAATAAAATGCTATACAATCATGAGTTCTGGGGATGTATAAACCCTGTCGTGGTGCTTTCACCCCCACAATTCCGTTTGAACACAACCCATATCCAAGCACCATGATGTCACTTTCCTTCTCAAATTTATTTATTACATTCTGAAGCATCTCTCTTAACTTATCCGGTGTACGATGGAGATTTTGAGGAAGATATTTAACTTTTAAATTCTCTTCTCCCTCTTTCATCCTTTCTAGTTCCGGTTTAATACTTCTACAAGCTATCACTGTTTTCATAACAATCTACACTTTCTCTTTTCCCTCAGCCGTTTGAGAAGATAGTTTAGGATTTCCTATTGCTCTGGCAATAAATCTTGTTAAAGAGCCTTCTACTTTCCTTTCAATCTCTATAAAAGGATCGGTAGCACCGGCTTTTGTAGCAGCTTCCTTTGACAAGGCTCTCGACTTTTCTTCAGCATATTCACAAGCTTCGACAAACTCCTCAAAATTTCTTGCTTCACCATCAGCCTTAACGACATATGAATATTGTTCATCTTCTTCCCTGATAAAAACAATCGACTCCCTTACCTCCGTTATGGAACCGGATACCGCTCCTACAGCATTGGCTACATCAGCATGTTCAGGCAAAATAAATTTTGTATTTACAAGCTTTGAAGCTTTATTCAAAAAGTGCCTTGCCGGGGCTCCTGTACCTATTATTGGGTAACGGCTATCCACATCAATTGACAAATAATTATTCTGATGATATAATATTTCATGCAGCAGCCATTTACCCCATTCACCATCTATTGAATCAGGCATTTTAGAAGGGTTTGTATCCTGGCATGCAAGGAAAATAATAATTTCTTCAACAATATCATCAATGATTTTATTGAACACCTCCTCTATGAAATCCTTCCTGCTTTTACCATATATGTTGCAGTAATAATCTGTAGCTTCTTTTGCCACTTCCCTGTCCCACAAATCCATTGATTTTTCAACATGCAACAAGTCTGTAGGTGTCAGAGAAGAACACTCCACCTTCCCTTGCTGAATAAGATGGTTAATATCCAGATGAGAGGGATGAAAAACACCAGCTTTTGATAATATTTCTGTTAATCGTCTGGGTTTCTCGATAAGCTCTATAACACGTTTTTGTTTGTCTGATAATTGCTTAAACTCGTATTCTTCAAGGGGTTTATGCAAATACAGATATTCTATATCATAAGGATTTTTTCTAACTGTGGAAGAATTCTGAAGGTTAATAATTTCCTCTGCCACATTTTTGTGGTGCATTGCTATTTGCGAAAGGGCCCTGATTCTGTCCGGCCCTATTTGAATTTCCTTTTTATCATTGTAAGCAATTCTACTATCGCAACCAATACTTATGGTTCTAATTCTTGCAGCTTCGACTGCTGTCTCAGTATTTCCCACCTTTGCGCCTTCTTCTGTAACCACTACTTTTGAATCTTTTACAAGAGCCATATCTGTGGTTGTACTGCCCATATCAATTACCAGGGAACTACCCTGCCGTGATAAAAACCTACCCCCGATAGCACTGGCAGCAGGTCCTGAAAGTACAGTTTCAACAGGTTTTTGAACAGCTTCAGTATAAGGCATTAATGTACCGTCACCTCGCACTATCATCAGCGGGGCATGAATGTTAAGTTCTTTTAATGAATTTTGCACAGCTTCAATAAAATCCTGCATAACAGCTACCAAGGATGCATTAATTGTTGCAGTAGCGGCTCTTTTAATGGAATCCAATTTTGTTGACAATTGATGTCCCATCACTACAGGAATTGAAGAATGATTCCGGATTATTTCAAAAGCCTCTTTTTCGTGTGCAGGGTTTAACGGACTGAAATAACTTGATATAGCAACAGCATCAATATGCTTCTCATTCTCTTTTATCCACTGTTCAATACCCTCTTTATCCAGTGAGGCCAGTTCAACTCCCTGTGCACTATGGCCTCCTTCAAAATATGCAATCTCTTCAGTACTAAGCTTATCAATTAAGCCATACCCTTCTAACAATTCTTTATCATAGCCAATCAATAACAATCCAACTTTTCTAGCTTTTCCCTCAGCAACGGAATTTGTTGCCAGAGTACTTGAAATGCCAACCAGTTTAATATTATAATCGTACCGAAGATTAAGTTTTTTCAGAACCTTTATAACGCCTTTCTTCAGGTCATCTCTTGTAGTCAAAGATTTAGCAGAAGAAATCACTTTACGGGTATCATACTGTAACAATACTCCGTCAGTGAAAGTTCCACCTGTATCTATTCCTATGACGTATCGGTTCATTATTCAATTAATTTAGAAAAAATAAAATCAAAGCAGGAAGGCATGCAAAAATGTCCCATGCCTTCTGCAGTTAAGAAAATTATGCTTTATTAGGATTTTCTTTTTTTACACGTTCTTCAGCATCTTTTAAAATACTTTCAATTTCCTCATCAGCTTTTGTTGGTACTTTATCTCTGGGTCCTTCATAATTTTTGATGAGGTCACGCGTTTTGTCAAGAACTCTCTCCTTCAGAGTTTTTTCGCCTTGTGTTTTCCAGTCCTCATAACTATTTCTGTCCATTAATGTTGGAAGCCAGAAATCCTTGAAGTGCTCCATAGTATGATCTTCATACAGGTAGTGTCCACCAGGTCCTACATTATTGATTTGCTCAACAGCAAGAGTATCTTCATTTACTACCACTCCACGTTCTACTACACGAGCCATACTAATAATTTCATCATCCATTACAGTCTGGAAAATATCACCGGTTAAGCCGGATTCGGTATATCCATTATCATGGACAAAATTAGCTCCACTCATCATTGCCGCATTAATAGACAGGCTAGCTTCAAGTGCAGATTGCATGTCCATTTTTTTGGTATCAGTACAACCCGAAGTTGAATACATTGGCAATCCGCAGTAGTGTACTGCTTCAGTATGAGCCGCGCTTAACAAGCTCAATTCGGGAGCGCCATATGAATAGATTGAATAGCGCATATCCAGTATAGACTGTACACCTCCAATGATAACACAAGTTCCCGGATTAATCAACTGGGCAGCGATCACTCCAACCATTGATTCAGATAATGCAACCACAATTTGTCCTGCATGTGTTGCTGGCACAGTACCACCGCCAATAGCACAGGGGCTATATACTTGTGGGATACGATGTTCTGCACAATACATGCATTTATCAATTGCATGATAGTCACTTACCAAGGGTGAAATTGGTTCTCCGTAGAATATAAAATTAGGACGCGCATTGAATTCCTCTTCACCACCAGCCATTGCAATAGCCATACGATGCTGTTCTTCCACTCCTTCACGCCCAAATGCCCAACTCATAATTGGAGTAGTTGTATTACGAATCATATCAGCGAATTCGTAAACATCAGCCAGTCCATTGGTTACATCGCTAATTGAACCTAAAGATTGTACATAACCCATATTCGGCAAGGCATCACATACCCGTGCAACTAATGAAGCATCTTTTCGCAGATATTTCCTGCGTTCCAGTGTTTCCGTATCAATGAAATTCGGTGGTGTTGGGCCGGGGCCAAAATAACTGCGTTTTTTCTCAACGGTAATTTTTTTGGATTCATCTCCATCCCACGGAAAAACTTCTGTTACCGGTGGCACAGTGGATAAAGCCTGTAAAATAACTTCCGGTGGAAAATAAACCCTTACACCATCAACCTTACATCCTGCCTTCTTAAACAATTCACGCGCACCCTCGTGATGAACGTTGGCGCCGGTGTATTGCAATGTCCTCATCATTCCATTAAAAATCTTCTCTTTCTGATCTTCAGAAAGAATCTCAAAATGAGGACTTTCTTGTATCGTATAATTTGTTCTGCTTATCATGGTCTAAAATTTTAGTGATTCATAAAAAAGAATCAATTAAGAATGCCTTTTATCAGCATCATCAATGATTTTATGCAATTCTTGCTTAAGCTTATCTTCTATTGGTTCGGGTTCATAAGTTTTTAAGAGCTCTTCTGTTCGTTCTTTAACACGTTGATCCATGGTTTTGCTTCCGTTCTTCTTCCATGTTTCATAATCACTTCTGTCCTGTAATGTAGGCAGATACCACTCTTTCCAGTATTTAAATGTATGATCAGTAGTTACATATTCACCACCCGGACCTTGTTTTTCGATAAGATCAAGAGCAAGATGTTCATCATCCGTATTTATTCCTTTTCCGAATTGCTTAACCATTCCCATCATTTCCTGGTTCAGCACAAGGCTTTCCAGGGAAGCATTGGTTCCATGATCAATATAACCAACATCATGAACGAGGTTTGCACCAGAAAGATATGAATAGAACAGATTCATCATTTGTTCTGCAGCTGCTTGCTCATCCAGAATTTTTGAATCAGTACATCCACCCGTAGAAAACATAATGAGGTTAAGCCATTTAGCAATGTCAGTATTTGCTGCAGATGCTAATGAAAGCTCCGGAGCACCATAGGAATAAGTTGATTTTTTCATATCCAGCAATGTTGTAACTCCTCCCATAATAAGAGGCATTCCCGGATTTTTAAGATGACAAAGCACTGTAGCTAAGAGCGTTTCAGCCAAAGACTGTACAAGCATTCCAGCAATTGTAGCTGGTGCTGTAGCTCCTGAACTTGGGCATGGAGTGTACATTGCCGGTATTTTCTTCTCTGCTGCGAAAAGTAATTTTTCTACAGCAGTACGATCATTTTTTAGTGGGGAGATTGGTTCAATATATGCTACAAAAAGAGGATTTAACCTGAACTCCTCTTCACCTCCCTGTATAAGACAGCCCATTTTCCAGAGGTCTTCAAGACCCTCACCGTCTACACTGGTTAAGACCATTGGCTTGGTACAATTATCCAACATAGCCATAAACTGATGGCGGTCATACGTTTGTGGATTAGGGGCATCACTTACAATACCATGTGACATGAAGAAATCATAATTTGACAATGCATCTACAAGTTTGGCAGCATTGTTCACATCTTGGTATTTGGTTCTTCTTCTTTCCCCTGTTTCTCTGTCATATGTAAAAGGAAGATCTGAGCCTGTTCCAAAAGCAACAGTATCTTTTTGTAGTTTCAGGGAACGTTTACCGTTTCTTCCTTTTAAAGTAATTTTCCTGGGATAAAAATTCAGGGCTTCTTCAACCATTGTTGTGGGTATTCTGACATTATTCCCACGAACAACAGCATCACTGTTTTTAAACAATTCCAAAGCCTCATCCTGGTAAATATTTCCCCCTGTTCTTTCAAGTACTTCTAAAGCAGCATAAAATATTTGTTCTATCTGGTCTTCTGAAAGTACCCGAAAGCGGGTTGACATATTTACGGTTTGATTCATTTTCATAAGAATCTCCTTCCTTTTCTTTTAATATAGAGTAACTTGTATTTTTATATGTTAAAAACCAAAAATCATCCAAACCAATATTGGATATTGATTTGGATATTAACATTCCAGTACTTTTTGTAAGTGCCTTACAGACTGTTACCCTTTTTGCTTTTCAAAGTATTCATTTGTTATTTCCACAGCACTGCCAGCATTTGGTGCGTATAAGTCTGCGCCTATTTCATCAGCAAATTCTTCTGTAACAGGAGCACCACCAATAATAACAGCTACCTGGTCTCTAATCCCAGCTTCTTTCAGAGAGTTAATAACCTCTCCCATTCTGGGCATAGTAGTTGTTAACAATGCAGACATTCCTAGTACACTGGGTTTATGTTCTTTTACTGCTTTAACAAATTCTTCATTTGGCTGATCAATACCTATATTGATAACTTTATAGCCAGCGCCTTCAAACATCATTGCGGCGAGGTCTTTTCCAATATCATGAAGGTCACCTGCAACTGTTCCAATTACCAATGTTCCTGCATTGCCCATGTCACCCTCAGCTAAATGCGGCCTTAAAATATCCATTGCAGCGCTCATGCCTTTTGCACACCTTAATACTTCCGGCATAAACATATCACCATCTTTCCATTTCTGGCCAACTGTGTCCATTCCAGGCAACAAACCTTTATTTAAAATATCTCCTGGATTGGCACCGGAATTTAAATATTCCCCGGTTTGTTTTGTTAACTCATCAACTTTACCAGCAACGAGTGTTTCAGAAATTTTACTTAAATCCATACTCATAATTCCTCCTTAATTTATTTTATAACATAATATGTTCTATACAAATTTATAATTTGATTCATTAATAATATTTTAATCATAAAGCAAGTTAAAAATCGAATAAAAAAGAGAATAAGGGGATTTTTTTACATCCAGGCGAAAGATTTATATTTCGCTTATTGTTGTTTAATTCTTTTAAACCAATTCTATAGAAACTCTTTAGCATGAATCAATAATCTCTTAATAATTAGTTGTTTACAACTATTTTTCAAAAATATTCAATGCAAATATTAATAATTATTTTATAACATCAAAATTATTACCCAATTAATCTGATAATTTCGCAAGACAAAAATTTCACCCTTCCTGAAACATCAACAAAACCAACTATTTACGATGTTATGTGATTTTGGTCACATTTAAAAGGTTATTTACTTAAAAATAGAAAGCAAAGATAGGGAATTCTTTATTTAGAATAAAACTAAATAAATGACTGTGAATCAACTATATTATACAAAAAAATTCAAGCGTGTGAAACACCTGAATTTATCTCGTACAGAAATTTTTGCTCAATAATTCTACACTCTGGCACTTTAAAACATGGTAGCATTTTATCCAATTTTCCCGCCTACGGACTGGATTTTTTGCTAACAAAACGTTTCTCCCATACTATGTTATATAAGCAAGAATTACAATTCGAGCAATCGAATCATTCTTGTAGAAGTGAAATTTTCCAACAAAAGATTCAGTTGGACACTATCTATTGTTTAAACAATTTGACATTTACCGCATTAAGGCCTTTTTTGCCTTGTTCAACATCAAAAGTAACAAGGTTGCCTTCTTTTATGTCATCCATTAGCCCATTTGCATGTACAAAAATACTATGCCCATTTGAAAGATCTCTGATAAAACCAAACCCTTTGTTATCATCAAAGAAAACAACAGTTCCTTTACGAATTTCTTCTTCCTGATCGGTGGTATCTTTTTTGGGTGTACTAATATCAATATCTTCAGCATTAATGTCCTCTTTATCATTCTCGTCCGGAGGTGTGGATGAAATAGTGCCATCTTCATTTACATAGGCAATCATATCATCAAGTGTATTTTCCTTTTTCTCGTTTTTTCTTGCCTGTTTTTTCTTTTCCTTGTCTTTTTTCTTTTTCTCTTTGTTTTTACGTACTTCTTTCTTCTTGTTAGTTTCTTGCGAACGACCCATAAGCAAATTATTTAGTTATAATATTAATTTTTAATCTTTTAGTATTGTTTTTAAGCGCCTTAAAGCTTGTTTTTTAATTTGTCTAACCCTTTCCGAAGACATATCAAGGATTTGTGAAATTTCAAGAAGAGAGCATTGTTGTGAATTATTCAGCCCGAAAAACATGGTTAAAATTACGCACTCTCTTTTTGTCAGCTTACCCATTGCTCTTTGTATATTCTTCATAACTGACTCTTCCATCATATGGTAATCAGGTTGAGCTACAGAATCCATCTGAATAACATCATACAATGTAAGATCATTGTCTTCTGAGGTTTGCAGGGGATTATCAAAGGAGATATGTCGTTTTCTAATTTTATTAGCGATTGTGACATCTTCCTGGATAATTTCACAATGATCTGCTATTTCTTCATCCGTAGGCTCTCTTTCAAATTTTTGTTCGAGATAAGAAATAGCTTTTGTTACCTTGTTAATAGAAGTTACTCTGTTAAGCGGTAAGCGAACCACCCTGGTCTGATTTGATATAGCCTGCATAATTGACTGTCGTATCCACCATACAGCATAAGAAATAAATTTAAAGCCTCTTGTTTCATCAAATCTTGAAGCAGCCTTCACCAATCCGAAGTTCCCCTCATTAATCAAATCAGGGAATGACAATCCCTGGTTTTGATATTTTTTAGCTACCGAAACTACAAAACGCAGATTTGCCACAACAAGCTTTTGAAGAGCAACTTCATCTCCATTTTTGATTCGAATAGTTAATTCTACTTCTTCTTCAGGGCTAAGGACTGAATACTGGTTTATATCCTGAAAATATCTATTTACAGAGCCTTCTTCACGCTGGGTAATTTGTTTGGTTATAGTTAGTTGACGCATAAAACAATTTCTGATATTTAAGCTTTTCTAATCTGAACTATTTCTGAAAAAGAAATATATTTTATAAAATAATTGAATATTAACACATTAAATGAAATAAGACATAGAACTATTCATTTCTGAATCATTTTCACAAACAAATGTTGACTATCCAGCCCATCTATTTAGTTGCGAAAGCCCTAAAATGAGCATCAACATCAGCCTCTCTCATCTTGACAAATTTTGACACATTGATAGTTCTGTTAAAAGCCTCTTTATATTCATCTAAAAGGTCAACAACAACTTTTCTGACGGTGGAAATTCCTTTTACTTTTTCTGCACTGGATCCTGTAAAAGCAAAACCATCCTCCATATTACCTTTATAAGCAGCCAGCAAAGCATTGGCAATACAATAAGAAGTAGTTTTTGGATCGCAGGATTTAATACAATTGTACTTACAAACAGACGGCCTTCTTTTTCCCTCGCCAGCTTCTGTCAAAAAGTTATTATATATTGCCCTTCCCGGCATACCAACCGGGCTTTTAATAATTTGAATATCTTTGCTCCCAGCTTGTATAAAAGTTTGTTTAAACTTTTCCGAGGCATCACATTCTTCTGTCGCCACAAAACGAGTCCCCAATTGTACAGCAGATGCCCCTTTATTCATAATATCCAACATATCGGCCCCATTATAAATACCTCCTGCTGCGATAACCGGAATGTACTTACCGTAATTGTTTTCCATTTCATGAGTTACCTCAAGAACGTTAGCCACCAGATTTTCCAGTGAATTCTCTTCATTTTGAATCTCCTGCGCTTTAAATCCTAAATGCCCTCCCGCTTTAGGTCCTTCTACAACCATCGCATCGGGTAAATAGTTATAATTTTGATACCACTTCCGGCAAATTATGGAAGCAGCTCTTGAAGAAGATACAATCGGTGCAAGTTTTGTCCTTGAATTTTCTCCCAAATATTTAGGTAAATCAAGCGGCATCCCAGCCCCTGCAAAAATAATATCTATACCCTCCTCAATTGAGGTACGCACCATATCCGAAAAATTTGTTATCACAGACATAATATTTACGCCAAGTATACCCCGTGTAAGTTGACGAGCTTTTCTTATTTCTGCCCGTATAGCTTCAATGTTGCTGTTTCTGTAACTAACTCTGGGCTTTTTATTAATAAACCCAATCCCCACTGATGAAATTACACCTATTCCTCCCATGTTAGCAACTGCTGAAGCAAGTCCTGACAGCGAAACCCCAATACCCATTCCTCCTTGTATGATGGGAAGTTGTATCTGAAGTTCGCCGATATTAAATGAATTCATATTAACCAGCCTTTTTTCTATTTCACTCTTTATTAATTATATAGCAGACCCCTCCTGGTCTGCACCATCTCAAAAAACACCTTTTCCTGAGTTATACTATTTTACTTATCCATAAAGCATTATACAATGCCTTCTTTCGTTATTAAGTAAACCTTTTTTTAGGTTTGGCCTCATTTACTACAATGGTTCTATCATTCAAGGCAGTACCATTAAGGTGTTCAATAGCCTCTTTTGCTTCCATTTCATCATCCATAACAATAAAACCAAAGCCTTTGCTTCTGCCAGAAAATTTATCGAAGATAATTTTTGCACTGTTTACTGCTCCATGTCCTCCGAAAAGTTCTTCCAATTTTTTCTCACTAACCTCATAATCGAGGTTTCCTACATAAATGTTCATTTGTTTATAATTTATCTATTTGTAATTTATAACAAGGCAGTAAGCTTTATTGTTGAAATCTCTGTAAACCTTTATTTCCCTTGAAAAGGAGTAGAAAATTCTTCAAAACAAGCATAAAGTTTTACAAGCCTGCTATTGAGTTTAAAAAAATGAATTCAAAAAAGTGCAGTGATATTTAAAATGAAAGGGAAATTGCTACAGTAAAGCAAATCTTTAAATCAAATTTTCGGTAAAGATAAGGATTTTAATTTAGAACAGCATTATCTTAATATGATAAAAAACAAAAAAATAAACAGTTGTTCTTGTTGACAATCAACACAATAACAATCGTCTGTGATGTGGGGGGTAAGTATAGCATTATTAAACTCAATAATTTCTGTAGAAAATATTTTTTATCAAAAAATTTGATAGATTAATTTAAATCTATAGTTTTGCATAATCGTTGGTGAAAGATATGTCTACCGATATATCTTTTTAAAAGGGAATACCGGTGCCCCGGCAGATGTCGGATATTCCGGAGCAGTACCCGCTACTGTGAGTTCCTATATGGTTTTACTAACCCTTGCCACTGTTTGTCAACCGACGAATGGGAAGGCCGTAAAGCTGGGCTCGAATACAAAGAGCAAGGAACAAGCCAGGAAACCTGCCAACAAATAACAAACATCATAGTTTGCGGGTGAAAAGCTATGGTGGAGAGAAAAGCCTGTATTTTTCTTTCCCCCGTTTCCTGTGAAGCTGTGATGCATACAATAAAGATCATTATCACCAATTGATTGGTTATGATGATGGAAGTTGTATGGGCAATTTAGCATAATTTAAAGCATGCACGGCACAATGAAACAAAACGAAATGCTAAGATTAAGATATTTACAGGTTCTAATAATTCTATTGGTATTGGCAGTTTTTTATTTAGAAACCGCTTCTGCGCAATTTGTACCCTATTCAAAAGATATTCATGAAATTCAACCTGTTGAGGTATTGGGTTCCCGCAACGAATTTTATGATGAAGACCAGAAAAAAACTACCATTGATACGTCTATCTTAAAAACCTTCGCATCTGCTAACCTGGATGAATTACTGTCATTATCAAGTCCAATATTTATTAACACTTATGGCTCGAGTGGTTCTTTATCTACACCAAAACTGAGGGGTTCAGCATCAAACCACACTTCCTTAACATGGAACGGCTTCCCTATTGAAAATACTACTATGGGACAGTCAGACTTATCTTTAGCGCCGTCAGAATTTTCAGAAAAAATATCTATAACCCATGGAGCTTCAGGTTCTCTTTATGGAAATGGAACTTTTGGAGGAAGTATAGATTTAAAAAATGATGTGGACTGGGATGCAAACAACAATATTACCATATCAAGTGAATACGGAAGTTGGAATAATCAACGATACAACTTTAAAGGCCTGGCAGGTGATAAAGTTCTAAAATACAGGTTGAATGGAATATATCACAGAGCTGATAACAACTTCCCCTACAATGACACGCAAAAATTTGGAAACCCAAGAGAAACCAGAAAAAACAATGACCTAAACAATATTGCATTCCTCCAAAACCTATTTTACAGACCTTCTCCCCGCAATAAAATTGAGGGAGGTGTTTGGATACAGAGAAGGAAAAAAAATATTCCGGGATTAATGGGAGATTATGGAAATTCGATCAGCACCCAAACTGATAGTACAATAAAAGCATATGCAAAATGGAACAAAATATTTTCTGAATCTTCCTTACAAGTAAAAACAGGTTATTTCCTTGATAAGCAATTATATACCGAGAAAGAGAGTAATGAAGAAGATCAATCCTATTCTATCTATTCTCCAATTAAAACACAAAGATGGCTAAATGATTTCAATTACAGGTATTACCTAAATGATAACCTGACATTTGACATTGGTGCGCAATATTCTTTTATTAATGCAGATGTGAAAGCATACGAGGAATTAATTAAGGAACACAGAGCTGCGTTAATTGGAGCAGCAAAATATAAATGGAAAAAGTTAACTACCAACATTTCTTACCGGCATCAATTTAACAATCATTCTGATCCAAAACCCCAGGTAAGTGCAGGTGCAAGATATGAGGCTTTACACAACAAACTCTACTTAAGGGGTAATATCTCCTCTAAATACCGTTTACCAACATTCAATGATAAGTACTGGAACCCCGGAGGAAATCAAGACATCAGACCTGAACAAGGATGGTCAGGGGAAATGGGAGTTCAGCATATCTATTACAATGATAACAAAATGAAAATTACCACAGAAATAACTGGTTACCATTCTAAGATCAATGACCTTATCCAGTGGGTGCCTAAAGATGGAGCATCCTACTGGCATGCAGTAAATGCTTCAAAAGTTAAAAGCACAGGAATAGAAACAGCTTTAAAAATAAAAGCGCAATGGGAAAACGTTGGTATCATATCAAACACATTTTATAACTACACCCAATCTATATATTCAGACGAAAGTAAACCTGCCATTCATGAAAATCAATTGCGCTATACTCCATACCACACTCTGAAAAATTATCTGAATATCAATTATTCTGGCTATAATATCGGCGTTTCTTCTCAATATACAGGAAAAAGATACACGAACACCGATAATTCCACGGAATTACCCGGATATTTTATTGCAGATCTTTCGGCACATAAACAAATACAGCTTCAAAATACAAACATCAATCTAAAATTTACTGTTAAAAATATTTTCGATGAAAAATACCAGGTTATAGCATATTATCCTATGCCCGGAAGAGCTTATTATATAAAAATTCAACTGAAACTAAACAATCTATTTTAAATCAAAAAGTAATTATTATGAAAACAATGAAATTATTTAGTAAAACAACAATCTACTTGCTATCGCTCGTTATACTCATAAATTTCACTTCATGTGAAGATGATAGCGAGAATGACACCAAGGTTGAAGGAATTTATATTGTCAATGAAGGTGAATTTGACAGCAACAATGGTTCTATTTCCCTTTTAGACCCTGAAACGTATGCTGTCAGCAATGATTATTTTTATCAACAAAACGACAGAACCCTGGGAGATATAGTCCAGGGACTATCTTTTTCCAGCAATAAAGGATTTATTGTTGTAAATAATTCGCAGAAAATGGAAATTGTAGATAAAGAAACATTCGAAACCATTGATGTTATCGAAAATCTGAGTTATCCAAGACAATTCTTACCTGTAAATGATGAAAAAGGTTACTTGACGGATGGTTCATCTGCAGATGAAAGCAACGGACACGTACTTGTTGTTGATTTAGAAAGCTATGAAATCACAGATAGCATCGAGGTTGGTAAAGGACCTGAAAGTATGCTGATGTTAAATGACAAAGTATTTGTAACGAATGCAGGTGGCTATTCAATCGGGAATAGTGTAAGTGTTATTAATTCCAATACTGATGAGGTAGAAGAGAATATAGAGGTCCGTGATATGCCAACAGATATTGTTGCAGATAAAAACAATAATGTTTGGGTTTATTCGAAAGGAAATTATGAAACCGAAGATGGAGGAATGCTCACTAAAATTCAAAGCAGTGATTACACAACCGAAGAATTTGAAATTGGTAGTATTGGATCCTACGGTAATTATCTGCTAAGCATTGACGGGGAGAAAGAAAATCTTTATTATGTTGGAAATGCGGGAGTATATAAAATGAATATTGAAGAGAGTAGTCTTCCTGATGACCCTGTTATAGAGAAGCTTCCCTATGGATTAGAAATTAACCCTGCAAACGGAGATATTTACTGTCTGATAAGCAACAGCGAAAGCAAGGGTAGTGTGGAAACTTATAATAAAGATTACGAATTAACAGACTCAACCGGGGTTGGCTATAATCCCAATGCGATCGTAATTGATGAATAATTAAAAATAAGCTGCAGAAAAAAATCCATACTCATAATTCCTCATAATTTTCCGCAGCTTATTTTTCTGAAAATACATGTATGAATAAAAAACCCCATGGCCGTCACCATGGAGTTTCATAAAATATTAATCCCAAAAAATCGAATTAATATGCAAACAAAATTAAAAGAAAAATCTGAAAATCAATCCCACAATAATCAAAAGTCAGATTTATACAAAGAGCAATACAAGGAAAGCTTTGTAGACAAATGGGATGAATTAATCGACTGGAATGCAAGAGGCAAAGGTGAAGGAGATTTTTTTATCCGGGAGCTAAAAAAAAAAGGCTGTAAGAAGGTTTTAGATACAGCGACAGGTACAGGTTATCATTCAATAAAACTGTTAAAAAACGATCTTGAAGTTCACAGTGCAGACGGAAGTGAAAATATGCTCATGAAAGCCTTTCAAAACGGAAAAAAACAGAATATTATTCTGCGGACAATTCATACAGACTGGCGTTGGCTCACAAGAGACATACATGAAAAGTATGATGCTGTTATTTGCCTTGGCAACTCATTTACCCATTTATTCAGGGAAGAAGACCGCAGAAAAACCCTAGCGGAATTTTACGCTGTTCTCAAACATGACGGGGTTCTGATAATTGATCAGAGAAATTACGACATTATGCTGGATGAAGGCTTTAAAACTAAACACACTTATTATTACGCAGGCAATAATGTGAAAGCAGAACCGGAAATTATCCAGGATGATTTGGTCAAATTCAGGTATCAATTTTCCAGCGGGGAAAAATTTTATCTGAATATGTTTCCTCTCAGAAAAAATTATACAAGAAAACTAATCGAAGATGCTGGTTTTCAACAAATAAACACTTATGGAGATTTCCAGGAAACATATAGGAAACAAGAACCAGATTATTTAATACATATAGCATGTAAAAGATAAATACAACAAAAGCCGCGGATCAATGTAAATCCATACTCATAATTCCCTTTTCATTTTTCCGTGGCTTTTTTAATCAAACGTAAAATGATAAAAATTTGCCCTCATTGCGGAAAAGAATTTGAATGCAAAACAAATGATATTATGAATTGCCATTGTGTTCATATAAATCTGTCAGCTGAGACCCGCGCCCATATAGCTTCATTATATCATGACTGCCTGTGTGAAAATTGTTTGAAATTGTTCCAAAATAAATTCCAAAAAAACTTATAATAAACTATTTATGAAAAAGGAATGGCATATATTTTTAACAGCTGTCATGTTTTTTACCCGTATTCCTGTGGGCAATATACCCTACTCTGAAGATTATCTTAACAAAAGCTCGAAATACCTGCCTGTAATAGGATGGCTAACCGGAGGAACAGGAGCTCTTGTTTTTTGGGGAGCCAGCTACATACTACCTCCCAGTGTAGCAGTTTTATTAAGCATGGTGGCCACTATCCTTCTCACAGGAGCTTTTCATGAAGACGGTTTTACTGATGTGTGCGATGGCATCGGCGGAGGCTGGACAAAAGACAAAATACTTGAAATAATGAAAGACTCCCGGATAGGTGCTTATGGTATGATTGGCATGTTTTTTATGTTAACCGGTAAATTCATTGTGTTGAGTGAAATCAATGTCAATCTGCTGCCTCTGGTAATTTTTACCGGCCATACACTAAGCAGATACTTTGCTACCCATTTTATGTATAAACATCGATATGTCAGAGATGATATTACAAGCAAAGCCAAGCCAGTAGGAAAAAAAATTAAGACCCCTGAGTTAATCCTTTCTGTTATCACCGGATTCATTCCCTTTCTATTATTCCCATCAATAAAAATCATAATTATAATACCCTTGGTTTTCATTGCCTATTACTTCTTTTCACAATATATCAAAAAATGGATCGGCGGATACACAGGTGACTGCCTGGGAGCAATGCAACAAGTAACTGAACTTACATTTTACATAGCTGTTTTAGTTTACGATGGAAACTTAAAAAATATATTATGGTAATATATCTTATAAGACACACAAAACCAGATGTACCAGAAGAAACGTTTTATGGTCAAGCGGATGTAGATGTTATTAAAAAGAATTTTGTTGAACAATCGGCGCGTATTCAAACAAAACTCCCCCTGGAAAAAACCGACCTAATTATCAGCAGTCCATTGCAGCGCTGTTTAAAACTTGCAAAAGAAATTCAAAGCAACCAGAAAATCGATACCGATCCTCGAATTAAAGAATTGAACTTTGGTGACTGGGAATTAAAAAAATGGAACAGCACTGACCGGACAAAGATGCAGGAGTGGACAGAAAACTTCACCAAAATGCCCGCCCCTAATGGTGAAAGTCATCTTCAGTTATACAATAGAAGTGTAGAATTCTGGAACGAATTACTATCAAAACAATTAACTACAGTAGGCATTATAACCCATGCAGGAGTTATTCGATCTCTACTTGCATTCATGCTTGATATGCCCCTGGAAAAAAGCTTTTCTATAAAATTGCATTACGGTGAAATGATCTATGTAGAACACATTTTGGACCATCATTACAATATCGAATTTCTAAAATACTAAAAATGGCTTATCTAACATTTATTACAGGTGGACAGCGCAGCGGCAAAAGCAGCTACGCCAAGCAAATGGCTGAAAAGAAAAACAAAAATCCAATTTATGTAGCAACTTCAAGAGTTTGGGACAAAGGTCACGAAGCGCGTATAAAAAAACATAAAGAAGACAGAGGTGAACATTGGACAACTATTGAAGAAGAAAAATATATCAGCAAACACAATTTCAACAATAAAACTGTCGTGATTGATTGCGTTACCTTATGGCTAACAAATTTCTTTTATGACAACAATCAAGACATTGATAATTCTCTTGCAGAAGCAAAGAAAGAATTCGATTTGCTGTATAATCAAAAAGCTGATTTGATAATCATCTCAAATGAATTAGGGATGGGCGCCCATCCTGCTAGTAGTATGCAAATGAAATTCAACGATTTGCAGGGATGGGTCAATCAATACATTGCTTACTATGCCAATGATGTATACTTTATGATCTCCGGAATAGCTCAAAAAATTAAATAATAAAACTATAAAGCACAATGGAATTTTCAATCACAAAACCCAACCAAGAAATAGTAAAAAACCTACAAAAAAAGACTGACAACAAAACGAAACCTCAAGGTTCTTTAGGAAAACTAGAAGAAATAGCCATAAAAACAGGCTTAATACAACAAACAGAAACTCCGGAGTTAAACAAACCTCATATCCTGGTTTTCTCAGCAGATCATGGGATAGCCTCAGAAGGCGTCAGCTCCTTTCCCCAGGAAGTTACCCAACAAATGGTACACAATTTTGTAAATGGGGGAGCTGCAATCAATGTCTTTGCCAGGCAAAACAATATTTGTATCAAAATAGTAGATGCCGGTGTAAAAGGGGAACTTCCCGAAAATACAAGGAAACAAATCCTCAATCATAAAATGGGAAACGGTACCAGAAATTTTCTCCATGAACCTGCAATGACTATTGAACAATGTCAGGAAGCCATTCATACCGGGGCAAAAGTAACTCAAGAATGTTACGAAAATGGCTGCAACATAATTGGTTTTGGAGAAATGGGCATAGGTAATACTTCTTCCTCAGCAGTTTTGATGCATCTGATTACCGGTATGCCTATGCAAACATGCATTGGAAAAGGAACAGGACTTGATGAAAAAGGACTGCAGAAAAAACAAAAGATACTAGAACAAGCTATAGAAAAATTCGATAACAACAACGATCCATTGAATATTCTTGCCCATTTCGGAGGCTTTGAACTTGCTATGATAACAGGAGCCTTTTTGCAAGCAGCAAGCCTTAAAATGACCATATTGGTAGATGGTTTTAATGTCACAGCAGCATTATTGATTGCCCACAAAATGCATCCCGCTGTGCTCGATTATTGTATTTTCACACATCAATCTGATGAGAAAGGCCACAAGAAGATGCTGGAATATTTAAACGCAGAACCTATTTTAAATCTTGGGATGCGCTTAGGAGAAGGAACAGGTGCAGCTCTTGCCTATCCAATTGTGAATTCCGCAGTAAACTTTTTCAACCTGATGGCTTCTTTTGAAGATGCTGGTGTAGAAAACAGGAAATAAAAAACAAATAAGGATCTCATCAACCCTCTTTTTGAACTATTGAAAAAAGCACTCTTTAATAGGAGGAACCCATAAATAATTAAAAACCCTGATAAGATACCTCCAAACTCTTTTCTCCATTCATCAAGCAAATACAGCCACTAATCAAATGAAAGTGCCATCTCATCTATATTTTACCAACTCTCCCTTTTATTCTGCGTTATACAGAATAAAAGTGTTTAACTCAAGAATAACCACTAATATGAAAAAAGAAAATTATAAAATTATACCGGAAGAATATATTGGTGATATTATTGATGAGGACTCAGTGAAAGTAGAAGGCACTAATCAAACTCCAGAAGTCATACTTGATCAGAATAAGGGTCTTATTAGTCTTAAAGGCTATTCACTACCAGAAAATACTGGTGAATTTTACTATCCTGTTCTTGAGTGGATTAAGAAATATATTGATAAAGCTCAGCCTATCACTACTGTAAATTTTGATTTGGAATATTTCAATTCTTCGTCATTTAAAATGCTTTTAGAGCTCACCAAGCTTATATCCAAACTAAAGAAAAAAGGCAAACAATTTCATGTAACCTGGAATTATCAAGAGGGGGATGATGATATGTTTGACTCTGGGCGGCAGTTAGAAGAAATACTGGATATGGAATTTGAATATATTTGTTATAAATAAATCTGAAAGCTAAAACCTTCTTTTATGCTCATGAAAATAGAATTCTATCCTATTCCTTGTACGAGTTCACTGATAAAATAATAGGCCATAATGAGGGAAACTATCAGTTTCAATCCTGTTCCCATTAAAAACCCAATAAAAGATCCCATACCAGCCCTCAAAGAATTATTAAAATCAGCTCCCTTAATAGTTTCACCAACTACAGCTCCCACAAAAGGCAAAATAATAATACCTATAGGTGGAAAGAAAAAAATTCCAAGGACAACTCCAACAGTAGCACCCCAACTTCCGTATTTAGTCCCGCCAAACCTTCTTGTTCCCCATATTGGAACAAAATAGTCAAGAATAGTTACTATAATAGCAAGTACCGCAAATAAAATAAGGAAACCATTTGTATAATCAGCAAACCTGCTGAAGTGGATTAATAAAATACCTCCATAACTTAAAGGAGGTCCCGGAATTACAGGCAAAATACATCCCGCTATTCCAATTAGCATAAGTACGATGGCAAGGCCTAGTAATATATAATCCATGAGTTAGATAAATTATGTGTAAATATAAAAAAGTCCTGGAGATAATCCAGGACAGGAAATTATTGTTTTTTCTTAATATCCTTAAGCATATTTTTTGCAGGGCAAGTACTGCAGGAGCAAACTTTGTTCTCTGCAAAGTTTTTAAAGAATGTAACCATTCCTCTTACTGCATACAGTACAGCAACAGCAACAATTAAAAGCGCTATAATCTCTTGTATCATATTAATTTAAACAAATAATTGCCCAATTTGTTGAGCCGATAAGCTTATTAACCAAGCCAATATTGTTGTATATACTATCCCAAAAACTGCCCATTTCCAGCTTCCTGTTTCCTTCTTAATAGCAACGACTGCTGCAATGCAAGGAAAATAAAGCAAAACAAACAAAAGATAGCTGATGGCTGTAACTCTGTCGAAAACTTTATCTCCTTTCCTTGGTCCTGATTCATGACGGGCATTCTGGAGCTTTTCTACAAGTTTTTCATCTGTACTCGATTTTGCATCGACCTGGTATAAAACCCCCATTGTACTTACCACAATCTCCTTCGCTGCAACACCAGAAAGTAAACTAACACTCATTTTCCAGTCGAATCCAAGCGGCCGCATGATTGGTTCAATACCATGTCCAATTCTTCCAATGTATGAATTCTCCTGAAGAGCAGCCTCCTTTTTACTCTCTATTTCACTTCTTTTTTGTTCATACGTATTATTCTCTGTCCTCTTCTTCTCAGCAGTAGTTTGTTCAGCAGACCTTGCCAATTCTTCAATTTTTTGGTCATACTGATTGATAATTTCCTTATCCTGTGGATAGTAGCCCAAGGCCCAAACAATGATTGAAGCAACAAGAATAACACCACCCATTTTTTTTAGATATTGAGAACCCTTACTCCATACGTGGCGTAATATATTTCTTGAAGTCGGCATTCTATAGGGTGGCAATTCCATCACAAAAGGAATTTCATCCGATTTAAAAATAGTTTTCTTAAACAAAATTGCCACAAGGGCTGCCATCATAATTCCAAACAAATAAATAAAAAACAATACAGTTCCCGGATGCTTAGGGAAAAATGCAGAAATAATCAGCACATAAACCGGTAATCTTGCGCTGCAAGACATAAATGGGTTTATCAGGATAGTTACCAGTCGATTATTCTTATTTTTTATAGTGCGTGTTGCCATAATAGCAGGAACATTACAGCCAAAGCCCATAAGAAGAGGAATAAAAGACTGACCGTGAAGTCCGATTTTATGCATCACTTTATCCATAATGAATGCTGCCCTGGCCATATAGCCGGTATCCTCCATCAAAGTAATAAACAGAAATAAGATCAGGATATTCGGTAGAAAGACAATAACCCCACCAACTCCATCAATAATCCCATCAACAATTAAATCCTTCAGAACGCCTGAAGGCATTTCAGCATCTATAAAATCCCCTGTAACTCCAACTAATTGCTCAATCCACTCCATAGGATATTGTCCGAACTGGAAGGTAGCCTGAAACATGATATACATGAAGGCAAAAAAGATAGGAAAACCTAAATATTTATTTGTTAAGATATTATCTATCTTACCTGTTCTACTTTGTTTTTTAGGTTTGGTGTTTCTTTTGTATGTCTCTTTAAGTGCTCCTGCAATAAAAGCATATTTAGAATCAGTTAATATAGCTTCACTATCTTCGGAATAGGCATTTTCTAACTTAATAATCTCACGATTAGCCACCGATTTGATAATTTCATAATTTTCCCAGTTAGAAAGTGTCCACTCAGCGGCTTTATCCTTCTCCAGTAATTTGATTGCATAAAAACGTGAGGATACAAGATCGGTAAGCCTTTTGTTCTTCCAGATTTCATCCTGTATTTTTTGGATGGCCTTTTCTACATCTTCGCCATAATTTATATGAATATGCCTTACTGTAGGATCTTTATCCTCAAAGACTTCAATAACCTTATCAAAAAGTTCTTTAATCCCTTTGCCTTTATGAGATATGGTAGGAATGACAGGAACACCCATCATCTTACCTAATGATTGATAATCAAAATCATCCCCTTTCTTTTCAAGTTCATCATACATATTCAAGGCTATAATAACCTTGATATCCATATCTATAAGCTGGGTAGTAAGATAAAGGTTGCGTTCAAGATTCGAAGCATCAACAACATTAATAACTATATCGGGCATTTCACCCAGTATATGTTTTCTTACGAATAATTCTTCCGGGGTATAAGCAGATAAAGAGTATGTTCCGGGGAGGTCTGTAATATTAAATCGATAACCATTTTGGTCATACTTAGCTTTTTTTGAGTCAATCGTCACTCCCCCATAATTACCTACACGCTCTTTCGATTTGGAGGCAAAATTAAAGAGCGTTGTTTTACCGCAATTAGGATTTCCCACCAGTGCAACATTGATTGTTTTCTGTTTTTCACGGGCAGTTTGTTTGAGCTCATTATCCGTTATAGTTCCATTAAATTTTGCCGGCTTTTCCTTTTTTGCTTCTTCTTTTGTAATAACTTCAATTAGTGATGCTTCACTCCGTCTCAGAGAAACATCATATCCCATAATGTTATATTCAATAGGATCTTTAAGGGGAGCATTCTTAATAACAGTGACTTTTTGGCCTTTCACAAATCCCATTTCCATGATACGCTTACGAAAAGCACCCCTACCTCGTACTTTCGTTATTATGGCAGATTCCTTATTTTGTAAATCAGATAACCTCATTTAGAAATGGTCTAAATAAATAAAGTGCAAAAATAAATAATATTTTCTGTCTTTAGCAATCAGACAGAAGTTTGTTAAGGTAAAGTAAGTGTAACAGATACTAAAAAGAGCTGATTCAATAAGTTGACAAAAGTATAAAGAAAAATAAAACTAGAGTAATTTATCTGCAAGATACCACAGAAGTCACAAAAACAGGCATTTGGCTATAATTTATATCCATTGATAAAGATAGTAGATGTTCGATGTTTGATGCAGATGAGGTAAAGAGTGATGGATGGAACGAAAACGTTTCATGTTTCACAGTTTCAAGTTTCAATAGTCATTCAGTAGTTTACCCTGTGAAATTCTGTGTAACAGAGTATTTCACCAGGGTCATTCGGTGGTTCACCCTGTGAAATTCTGCGTAGCAGAATATTTCACTGGGTCATTCGGTTGTATTATCCACTGGCTGCAACTGAGTTAAATGT